>NZ_CP132204.1:1549394-1859273 GCF_030718995.1 Arthrobacter oryzae | reverse complement strand
CCGCGGCTTTGGCCGCGCCGGCGTAGGACGTGGACTGGCTCACCGGGACGTCGTCGTCGTCACTGCCGTGCACGGCGTAGACGGGAACACGCAGTGGGATCGCGCTCATCGGGTCCGCATACTTATGCCGTTTGGGGTATCTTTCCGACGACCCGCCGAGGAGGTTGCTGACCGCGCCGTTGCTGAGGTTAAGCTTCTCGGCCGCGGCCAGGTTTAGCAGGCCGGCCTGGCTGACCACCCCGGTGAGGTGCACTGCGGCGTCGTCGTGCTTCCGCCGCAGCTGGCGGTCAGGGTCCGGTGCGCCGAGCTGCCCGAGCCGGGACCGGCCGGCCGCCCAGACGGCCAGGTGGCCGCCGGCCGAGTGGCCCAATGCAACCACCTTGTCGAGGCCCAGCCCGTGGATAGCGGCGACGTCCCTGAGTTTGTCGATGCCGGCCAGCACGTCCTCGAAAGTGTGGGGCCAGCCGCCGCCGTTTCCGGCGCGCCGGTACTCCAGGTTCCACGCCGGCATTCCGTGCATCGCAAGGTCCCTGGCCAGGGGCTCGCCCAGTTCGGCACCGTACTGCGAGCGCCAGTACCCGCCGTGAATGACCACCACCACGCCGCGGGAGCTTGGTGCTTCCGGCAGGAAGAGTTCACCCCACTGGCTGGAGCCGTCGCCGTACTGGTACTTGTGCCGCTTCACTGCGTCCTCCTTCGGGCCCGACGAACAGGAAGCGGACAGTGCCCCCAGTGTCACTGCTGCGGCGGCGCCAAGCAGGCCCCCTGAAAGCAGGGTCCGACGCCGCACATCAGCCATGTGCCGAGCCTACCTTGGGTGCCGGACAGCTTTGCGCCGGCGCGTCCGACGGCGGCGACCCGCACCGCGGGCGGCGTCAACGACGGAACAGCCGCAAGGGTGTCACCCCCGCGGCTGTCGCACGCCGCCCGTAAGCTGGAAACATGGCTACCAACTGGGACCGCCTGGACGCAGGCCTGCGCGAATCCGTGCAGGAAAACGTGGAGCTCTACGAGCGGGTCCGCCCTGCCCTGAAGCTGGTCACCCGGGAGGTCCTGCTGACGCTGCGGAGCATGCTCAAGGACACCGAGGTGACTCCCCTGTTCGTCACGGGGCGCACCAAGACAGTGGAGTCATTCAAGGAAAAGATTTCCCGCACGGAGAAGCCGCTGGAACCGGGCGGCCCGCCCGTGCTGAAGTTCCCCGATCCGTTCCGGACCCTCAATGACATGGTGGGCGTGCGCGTCATTACCAAGCTGCCGGCGGAGAACGCGGTGGTGGCCAACCTGATCAAGCGGCAGCGCCAGCTCTTCGACTGCCGCGGCGACCGCGAGAAGGACATCGGTTCCATTGAGTCCGGCACCTACGGCTACTCCAGCCGCCACCTGATCCTGCGGACCATCCAGAACGAGGCGGTGAAGGAGTACCAGCAGGTCTTCAATCCGGACCTCCAGCCCAACGGCAGCTACTTCTTTGAGTGCCAGATCCGCACGGTTTTTGCGCATGCGTGGAGCGAGATAGAGCACGACATCCGCTTCAAGGCCGAGGACCCGCGGGCCTGGACCCCGCACTTCGACCGCCAGTTCACTGCCACGGCGGCAATGCTGGAAACCGTGGAAGGCGCCTTCGCGGACCTGCATGAACGCTACGAGGAGGTCCGCGGCTACTGGGATACCGACGGGGAGGGTGCAGCGCAGCTGTCGCCGAACCGGATCCGCGACGTCTGGCGGACCCTCCTGCCGCACGTTGACCGTAAAGTGGATGACGACTGGGGCTGGGCAGCCGAACTCATGGCGGCCCACGGCCTCAACCAGACCGTACAACTGGCAGAGCTGCTCAGCGCCAACCGGATCACCGAAGTCCGCAAGGCGCTGGACCACAGGTACTCTCCCGGCCCGGACCGGCTGCTGGATGACCTGCTGCTGTGGCAGTACGGCACCAAACACATCGACCTCACCGCAGAGGCGCCCGACGTCGTTCCGCACCCCCGGCGCGACAGCCTCCTGCGGCGGCTGAAGCAGATCGAGCGCTACCGCCAGACCAAGCTTTAGGAAGACATGAAGCCCGAACAACTCCAGTCCGTCCGGGCTACGCTCCGTTCCCCGCGCCGCCTCAAGACGGAAGCCCTGGCCGGGCTGGTGGTGGCGCTGGCACTCATCCCCGAGGCCATCGCGTTCTCCGTCATTGCCGGCGTGGATCCGAGGATCGGGCTGTTTGCGTCCTTCACCATGGCTGTCACCATCTCGTTCGTGGGCGGCCGGCCCGCCATGATTTCCGCGGCCACCGGAGCCGTTGCCCTGGTGATCGCCCCGCTGATGCGCAGCCACGGGCTGGACTACCTGATCGCCGCTGTGATCCTGGCCGGGGTCTTCCAGATCCTGCTGGCGCTCCTGGGGGTCACCCGGCTCATGCGCTTCATTCCGCGCTCGGTGATGGTGGGGTTCGTCAACGCGCTGGCCATCCTCGTCTTCATGGCCCAGCTGCCCGAGCTGGTCAACGTTCCGTGGCTGGTCTATCCCCTGGTGGCCGTGGGCCTGGTGATCGTCGTTGCCCTCCCGCGGCTGACCTCCGCCGTTCCGTCCCCGCTGGTGGCCATTGTGGTCCTCACGCTTTTTGCAGTGCTGGCCAATGTCGACGTTCCCGCCGTCCGGGACAAGGGCCAGCTTCCGGAAAGCCTGCCGACGTTTTTTCTCCCCAACGTGCCGCTGACGCTGGAGACCTTCCAGATCCTCGCCCCGTTTGCCCTCTCCATGGCACTGGTGGGCCTGCTGGAATCCCTCATGACGGCCAAACTCGTTGACGACATCACGGACACCCGCTCCAACAAAACCCGCGAATCCTGGGGGCAGGGCGTGGCCAACATCGTCACCGGTTTCCTGGGCGGCATGGGCGGCTGCGCCGTGATCGGCCAGACCATGATCAACGTCAAGGGTTCCGGCGCACGGAGCCGCATCTCAACGTTCCTTGCCGGTGTATTCCTGCTGGTCCTGGTAGTGACGCTGGGTGACATTGTGGGCCTGATCCCCATGGCGGCGCTCGTGGCCGTGATGATCTTCGTTTCCGCCATCACGTTCGACTGGCACTCCATCGCCCCGAAGACGCTCAAGCGGATGCCCAAGTCCGAAACAGCCGTCATGCTCATCACCGTGGGCACAGTGGTGGCCACGCACAACCTGGCCATCGGGGTGGGGGTCGGTGTGCTGGCAGCCATGGCCATGTTCGCCCGGCGGGTGGCCCACTTTGCCACGGTTGAACGGACTGAGATCGAGCTCAACGGCGAGACGGTGGCGACGTACACGGTGGACGGCGAGCTGTTCTTCGCCTCCTCCAACGACCTCTACACCCAGTTCGAATATGCCCGGGATGCCGCGCCCACGGTGGACCGGGTCATCATCGACTTTCATGCCTCCCACCTGTGGGATGCCTCCACCATCGCCGTCCTCGACGCCGTCACCGAGAAGTACCGCAGGCATGGCCGGGAAGTGGAGCTGATCGGCTTGAACTCCGCGAGCTCCCGGATGCGCGAGCGGCTCGCGGGAAAGCTCAACGCCACATAGCGTTGTGTAGTTCGTGTGACAAGAATTGTCATCTATGGTGGAGGAAGCAGCCTGCGGCCGAACGGCAGGCGCACCACCTTGGGGGAGGTTCAACATGGCAGGAAAATTCGAACTCGTCACCGCGGAAAACGGCGGCGTCCGCATCCGGCTCGTCAACGGCGCAGGCAATATCCTGGCCGTCTCGGGAATCTACCGGGACAGCGCAGCCGCCGCTTCCGGCGTTACCGAGATCCGCGAGCACGCTGCCACCGCGCACATCGCCGATTACAGCGGTCCGCCTCCTCAGTAGCGGGCTGCCCCGGGGCGCCTGGACGAGCCGGCCCGGCGGCGCTGGCTTCGAAGTGGGGATTCAGAACTCCTGACCCGCTGCCACCCTGACAGTTCAGCTGCGGTGATGCTCGATAAGCCAGCCGGCCATCTGCTGGGCCCGCTTTGACGCCAGGAAGTCCCCTTCGGTGGCGGAAATGATCGAGCCCTTCATCAGGATGTGCCAGGACCGTGCGAATTCCTCGGTGCGGCTCAGCCCGGCTTCCTCGGCAAGGGCCTGGATATGACCGCGGATCCGGCTCAGGTAGCCGATACTCGCCTTCCCCAGCGGATGTTCGGGACCCATCTCGAGCAGGACGTTGATAAACGTGCAGGCCTCGAAGTCGTCGCGGTGGAACCAGTCGCCAAAAACATCGAAAACGGCGAGCAGCCGCTCTTCCGGGGTGTTGCCCCGACGGCGGGCTTCGGAAACGATAAGGTCCACGGTCCAGACCTGGTCCCGGAGCGCCAAAAAAGCCAGGACCAGGGCATCCTTGGACGGGAAATGCCGGTAGAAGGTCGCCTTCGCCACGCCGGACCGGCTGATGAGTTCGTTGGTGCCAACATCGCGGATCCCGCGGCGGGAAAACAGGTCATACGCGGCGGCAAGGATGCGGTCCACGGGGTCATCCCGGCCCGCCAGCGCCCGGGCGGGCAGCAGGGAGGGACGGTTGGCGTCTTCGGCAGTCATGGTGGAACAAATTTTACATGGAGCGCTGCGGGTGCCCTCGCGGCGGGCCGTGCACGCCCATGACTCCAGGCAGGCGCCGCGCACTTCCACGCCGAAGGGCCTGGATGAAGCCGTCCAGAAGCGCGGGGTCCTTGGCGTTGTTGGCCAGGTCCACAAGATTTGCCGCAGCCCTCGCCAGCTTGGTATTGGTGTGCTGGCTGTGGGTGATGAGCAGGTTGAAAGCCTCCTCCGCACCGATATGCAGGGCACCCATCAGGATCCCCTTGGCCTGTTCGATGGTGCTGCGGCTCGCATTGGACGCCGTGACGGCTGCCCGGGCGAACTGCTCCGTCTCACGCCGAAGCGTGGCGGTGAGGTCGATGACGAAACCGGTAATGTGACTCAGCGTGCCGCACGGATCCAGGACCGCCTCCCCCGTTGTCAGGATCCTGTGCTCCCGCAGGCGGGCGTCGATGAGCCTGTCGAAGCTGAAGAACCTGCCGCCGGTGAGCCGGACCTGGGAAAAGATATCGCGGCCCCGGTTCCGGTCGTCCGGATGCTTATGCGAGAGGAACAGGTCGAGGGTGGGCACAATTTCCCCGCGGCCATAGCCGTGGATGATGTACACCTCGTCGGACCAGTCGAGCCTGCCGGTCGCAGCGTCGTACCGGAACGTCCCGGCAAGGCATTCCTCCGCCGGAGGGACGCCGGAGTTCGCCGGGTGGACTTTGCGCGCGGCCATGGGATTCACCAAGCAGGGAAATTGGTGACGACCCGGGGCCTGAGCGATTGCCTCCACCGGACAAGGACTTGCCGTTTGCGGCGTGCCGCCCGGCCGCCGAAGGTGCGCGCTGCCGAGGATAGCCGGGAACGCTTCGGCGCCTGTGCCTGTGCCTGCGCAGGTGCCTGTGCACGTGCTGGCGCGGGTGCCGGCGCCTGTTGAGGTGCCGGGATTTCGGTGATGAAGCCCATTCCTGCGTACTCGCGCACGGCGGCGATCCCGGCGAGGGCGGCGCGCTTGTCCGGGAAGGACTTGGAGAGTGCCATGACTGTCCCGTCCGGAGCCGTCAGTCGAAATCTAAAGGATGCATCCGCCTCGGCGAATAGTTCAAACATGCCTGCCATTGAACCCTCCTGGAAGTTGGGATCATGCCACTCCCGGTGACGCCGTTGTCAGCGGAAGCAGCCTGAATCCATCCATGTGTGGCCGGGCGCTTGCGATCGGCCGGTCGAAATTGATGAATTCATGAAAGTCTGAACTACTCAAGCTGTCAGCGCAAGAGGTGCCCGCGTAGTAAATCCACCGATCATCCCTTGGCGGCCGGGGCTACGATATAGATGCGGATTCGCGCCGATTCACGCCGTGAGGAGACAGACCTTTCTGTCTGTCATAGGCTGTATGTCGTTGAAAAAAGTTGAACAGGCGTTATGTTTATCGCCGATTTTTGGACGCAGGAAGGGAAGCCCGATGAAGGACGATCTGCCCGCAGGCGTGGTCCTGAGTGAGGTAAAGGCCGAACTGTTCAAGTCCATGGGCCACCCCGCGCGGATCCGGGTCCTTGAGATCCTCACTGACGGCCCGGTGGCCGTCAGCCGGCTGCGCGACGAGACGGGCCTTGAGCCCTCGAACCTCTCGCAGCATCTTGGGGTGCTCCGCCGCCAGCGCCTGATTGTCCCCTCGCGCCAGGAGGGCCGGCTGTTCTACGAGCTCTCCTGCCCCGAAGTGAGCAGCCTCCTCCTCTCGGCCCGGTCACTGATCGGCACGGTCCTGCAGTCAACCCGGCTTTCGCTGATGACACTGGATGAGCCCCTGGGGGAACCCGCCGCTCGGTAGCCCCGGCCGGTAAGCCCACCGCTTCCGCAGAGTTCCTATTGCCGCACCAGTGTCCGGAGCAGTTTCAGCGCCACGGAGATCGAGGCGATGTCCACCTGCCCCGGTTTGGTCACCTCGGCGAGGGTGTCCTTGATCCTGGCCAGCTGCTCCTGGTGCCCGCGCTCCCACGCCACGATGCGCTCCACCGAATCGGACTGGCCGGGGTCACTCACCGGGGTCATCTGCATCACGGAGACAGTCATGTCCGCCACGGCGGAATAGACGTCGTCGCGCAGTGCCGCGCGGGCAAGGGTTTCCCACCTGCTCTGCCGGGGGAGGTCGGTGATACGCAGCAGCAGGCTGGCGGCGCCGATGCGCTGGAAGACTGCGTAGTAGAGATCCGCGGTCACCTCGATGGGCTCGGCCGTCTGCTCGGCCACGAGTGAGATGTCCAGCAGCCCGAAGCTTTCCAGCATGTCCGCCGCCCGCGCGCCCAGCTCGTGCGGGAGTTGGACGGCGTCCCAGTGGGCCAGGCGGTCCTGCACACGGTCAAGGTCGGAGCCGCGCAGGTAGTCGGCTGTGCGTGTCCGCAGCAGCTCCATGGTGGGCATGATCCGTGCCAGCGCCTCGGTGACGGGCTGGTCACGGTGGTCATGGGTGACGTACCAGCGGGTTGCCCGGTCCAGGACCCGGCGCATGTGGATGGCCACTCCGGCGGAGTGTTCGCTGGGAAAGTCCGGCGGCAGGGCTGCCAGCTTGCGCGTGATCCACGGCAGGTCGTAGGCCTCGCGGGCCACGACGAAGGCCCTGGCCACCGCTGCGGGGGTGGCTGTGGTTTCTTCGATGGCCCGGAAGGCGTACGTGATCCCGCCCAGGTTGATCATGTCGTTGGCCAGCACAGTGCACACAATCTGTTTGCGCAGGGGATGCGCATCGAGCTCGGCGTCGAAGCGCTCAGCGAGCCGGGGCGGGAAATAGCCGCGAAGGACCCGTTTGAACCAGGGATCGTCGGCGAGGTCGCTGGCCGTCAGTTCCCTGGCCAGTTCGGTCTTCGCGTAGGCGGCGAGCACGGCCAGTTCCGGGGTGGTCAATCCCTGTCCCTGCCGCACGCGTTCCTCGATCTGTTCGGTGGTGGGCAAAGCCTCCAGCTCGCGGTCCAGGTCCGTGGCGGTTTCCAGCCAGTCGATGGTCCGCTGGAAGCCGGGACTCCACTCGAGGACGAGATGCCGGTCATTGAACAGGAGGACGTTCTGGTCCGCGTTGTTGGCCAGCACCTGGCGGGCCACGTCGTCCACCAGAGACTGCAGGAAGACGGTGCGGTCCGTGGCCGGCATCCGCCCTGTCGAGATCATCCGGTCCACGAAGATCTTGATGTTGACCTCGTGGTCGGAGCAGTCCACACCGGCCGAGTTGTCGATCGCATCGGTGTTGAGCAGGACACCGGCGAGCGCAGCTTCGATGCGGCCGCGCTGGGTGACGCCGAGGTTTCCGCCTTCGGCCACGACCCGGGCGCGCACTTCGCTGCCGTTGATCCTGATCGGGTCGTTCGCCTTGTCGCCCACGTCCGCGTGGCTCTCCGAGGACGCCTTGATGTACGTGCCGATGCCGCCGTTGTAGAGCAGGTCCACGGGCGCCCGCAGGATGGCCTGAAGCAAGGCATGGGGCGGAAGAGCCGCAGTTCCGGGCTGCAGGCCCAGGCACGTCCGGACCTGTTCGGTGATGCTGATCGCCTTGGCGCGCCTGGAGTGGACGCCGCCGCCCTCGCTGATGAGGGACGGGTCGTAGTCCTCCCAGGAGGAGCGCGGCAGGCTGAAAAGCCGGCGTCGTTCTTCAAAGGAGGCAGCGGCGTCGGGCGCGGGATCGAGGAAGATATGCCGGTGGTCAAAGGCCGCCACAAGCCTGATGTGGGGCGAGAGCAGCATCCCGTTCCCGAAGACGTCCCCGCTCATGTCCCCGACGCCAGCCACGGTGAACTCCTCGCGCTGCGGGTCGATGCCGAGTTCGCGGAAGTGGTGGGTCACTGATTCCCAGGCGCCGCGCGCGGTGATGCCCATCTCCTTGTGGTCGTATCCCACCGATCCGCCGGAGGCGAAGGCGTCCCCCAGCCAGTAGCCGTACTCCAGGGCCACGGCGTTGGCTGCATCGGAAAAGGACGCGGTGCCCTTGTCCGCTGCCACCACGAGGTAGTAGTCGTCACCGTCGTGGCGCACCACGCGGGGCGGAGCCACCACCGCCTGCTCGCTGGCCGTGGTGACCAGGTTGTCGGTCAGGTCCAGCAGGCCCTTGATGAAGGTGCGGTAGCACTCCAGCCCCTCGGCGAGCCAGCCGTCCCGGTGGACTGCCGGGTCCGGCAGCTGTTTCGGGTAGAAACCGCCTTTGGCGCCGGTGGGCACGATGACGGAGTTTTTCACGTTCTGCGCCTTGACCAGTCCCAGGACTTCCGTCCGGAAGTCCTCGCTCCGGTCGGACCAGCGCAGGCCGCCGCGGGCGAGCTCCCCGAACCGGAGGTGGACGCCTTCCACCCGCGGCGAATAGACCCAGATCTCGTATTTGGGCCGGGGAAACGGGGCGGCGGAGATGGCCGCGGGATTCAGTTTGAAACTGAGGTGCGGCTTGTCCTGGTAGAAGTTGGTGCGCAACGTGGCTTCCACCAGGTTCATGAACGTACGCAGCATCCGGTCGCCGTCGAGGACCGGGATCTCGTCAATTGCGGACAGCAGTTCGGCCCGCGCGGCGGCAGTGTCCCGGAACCTGCGCCGGGCATCCAGTTCGGGGTCGAACCTGGCGTGGAACAGGGCAAGCAGCGCATGCGTTGCCCGCACATTGGCCGTCAGGGTGTCCGCGATGAAGCCATAGGAATTGGCGCTCCCCAGCTGCTGGAGGTATTTCGCGTAGCTTCGCAGGATGGAGGCCTGCCGCCAGTCCACGCCCTCGCGGATGACCAGGGTGTTGATCCGGTCCGACTCGACGTCCCCGCGCATGGCCGCGACGAAAGCGTCTGCGAGCAGTCCGCTCGTGGCGGCCGGGTCCACGCCGGGGGGATAGTTCACGCCCAGATCGTAGAGGTACAGCTTGCTGCCCGTCCCGCGCCTGATTTCAAACGGCCTCTGGTCCAGGACGTCAAGCCCCAGGTTGTGCAGCAGCGGCAGGATCTGGGTAAGGCTGCGCGGCCGGGTCAGATAGAGGCGGAGCCTGGCGCCCTTGCCCGGCGAAGAAGTTTCTCCCGGCCAATGGACGGTGAGCAACGGGTTGCCGGCCGGCCGCCCGCCTGCACCGTCCAAGTCGAAGGATTCGAAATTAATGATGTCCTGAAGTGCGGTTTCCGCTGCATGGTCTGCCCGGTAGCTTGGCGGAAAAGCGTCGGACCAGAGGGCAGTGAGCCGGGCAGCCTCAGCAACCGGGAACTGCTCCCGGACAGCTTCCTCCAGCCCTTCCGTCCACGAGCGCGTGGCTGAAATCACGCGCCGCTCCAGCTGTGCGGGGTCGACGCCCGGCCACGGGACGTCCGGCGCGGACGCGGCAGTACCGGTCAGCAGGATGCGGAAGAAAATGCGCGCCATGGGGGAATCAGTGAGCCGGACCTCGAAGTCGATCGCCTCCGCGTGGAAGGCGGCCTTCAGTTCCTGCTCCATCAGCAGCCTCACCGCCGTGCTGTACCGGCGGCGGGGGAAGAAGACGAGGGCGGACATGAACCTGCCGAAGCTGTCCGGGCGGAGGAACAGCCGGGGGCGGCGGAGTTCTTCGGCCCGCAGGATCTCGGACGCCAGCCCGGTGAGGTCGTCGATGCCGACATGGAAGAGCTCGTCGCGCGGGAAGGACTCGAGGACGGCCACAAGGTCCTTGGCCCGGTGCGACCTCGGCTGGAGTCCCAGCCGTTCCCGGACCGTCCGGGCCTTTTCACGGATCACCGGGATCCGGCGCACGGACTGGTGGGCCGCACCCGGCGTGAACAGCCCCACGAACCGCCGCTCCCCGACGACGGCACCGTCATCATCCAGCAGCTGCAGGCGCAGTTCGTCCAGGTAGGATGCCCGCAGCACGGTGGACCGGAGGTCCGACGTCGCGAGGGTGCACGCGTTCGGCCACGGCATCCGCACCTCCCCGCCGTGTCCGCGGTGGACGCCGTCCGCCGGCGGTCGCCGCAACAAGCCCAGCGCAGAGCCCGGGCGCGGAGTAATCTCCTGGCCATCCGCCGTCGTGGATTCATACTCGCAGTAGCCGAGCAGGATGAAATTGCCGTCCCCCAGCCAGCCCAGAAGCTCGCGCAGCTGCCGGGCCGGCGGAACCATTGCCGGCGGAACGGTGCCCGCGGCAGCGACGGCGTCGGAAAATCTGCGGTCCATTTCCGGCGCGTCCTCGGCACAGGCACGGACATCGGCCAGCACCGCTTTCAGTCTTTTCGCGAGCGCCTCGCCGGACGGCTCGTCCGGCATCCTGCCGATTTCCACCGACACCCACGCCTCGGGCTGCTGCTTCGCGGTGCCGGAAACTTCGGCCGGCACGTCCGCATCTCCGCCCTCTCCGTGAACAGGCCCGGCAGTGAGCCCTTCCCTCACGGGACCGGGCCGGACCTCCAACAGCACGTTGGAGAGGGGATCGCGACGCACCTCAAACACCGGATGCACCAGCAGGCGGATAGTGGCGCCGTCGCGCGTGAGCTCTGCCGTGAGGGACTGGACCAGGTACGGCATGTCGTCAGTGGCCACTTCAATAATGCGCGCATCCGGTTCATTGAAGATACCGACGGCGGCCTCCCCCGGCGCGCGGGACGTCGCCACGGTCAGGTGGTGCATCGCCCTGCTGCGGAGGGTCTCCGGCGCGTAGTTCTGAAGGTCCTCGGCGGCGACATGGGCATAGTACGCGGCCAGGAACTCCCCGTCCGGCTCAAATTTCCCGCCGTCCTGGGCGTGCCCCGCGGCCCCGGTTTTGTGTGCCATGCCAATGCGCCTCCAGTGCGCGGAGCCCCGCCGCAACCGGCGCCGGTGAATCGGCAACCGCGCATGTTTTTATCATGGCCGCCTACCCGGGGCGCGTCCAGCGTCCGCGGGTGTCCGCCTGAGCGTCCGACACGAACCACGGCATTCCGGCCCTCGGCGGGCTACCCGATCAGGGCCAGCACCGCTCCCGCAGTGACCACGCCGCCAGCTTGGGTGCGGAGGTCCGTGACGGTTCCGTCGCGGTGCGCCGCCACCTGCGTTTCCATCTTCATCGCTTCAAGAACGACGACGGCGTCCCCCGCCGACACTTCGGCGCCCGGCTCCACGAGCCACTTCACGACGGTTCCGGCCATGTCCGCGCGGAGCTCCCCCGGGTCGGCGGCCTCGGCGCCCGGCCCGGCAGGGCCGCCGTCGGAAATTACCGAAACGCCGGCAGGGAGGCTTCCGCCCGACCTGGCCCAGCCCTCCAGCAGGTCCGCGGGCAACCCCACAGCCAGGCGGCGGCCGTCCACCTCCACGGTGATGGTGCGGCGTTCGCCGTCGGGGGCGGTGGTGCTGTAACCGGGGTCAGCCGGGATCCGGTCCGCGAAGTCGGTTTCGATCCAGCGGGTGTGGATGCCCAGGCCGGCCTCGGATGTGAAGTCCGGCGACTCCAGGACGGCGCGGTGGAAGGGCAGCACGGTGGCCACGCCGGTGATCTCCATCTCGGCGAGTGCCCGGCGCGCCCGGCGCAGCGCCTGCTGGCGGTCCGCGCCGGTGACGATCAGCTTGGCGAGGAGCGAGTCGAACTGCGGGGCAACGAAGGATCCCGAGCGGACGCCGGTGTCCAGGCGGATGCCCGGGCCGGTGGGGCCGCGGAATTCGGCGATGGTCCCCGGCGAGGGCAGGAAACCGCGTCCCACGTCCTCGGCGTTGAGCCGGAATTCGAAGGAGTGGCCGCGGGGCTCCGGGTCCGCCGTGATGCGCAGGGTTTCCCCCGCGGCGATCCGTAACTGCTCCTGGACCAGGTCGATCCCGGTGGTTTCCTCGGTGATGGGGTGCTCCACTTGCAGGCGGGTGTTGACCTCCAGGAACGCCACGGTGCCGTCCGCTGCCACGAGGAACTCCACGGTGCCGGCGCCGGAATAGCCGGCTTCCCGGCAGACTGCCTTGGCGGCGTCGTAAATCTGTTGGCGCTGACCGTCGCTGAGGAACGGGGCGGGCGCTTCCTCCACGAGCTTCTGGTGGCGGCGCTGCAGGGAGCAGTCGCGGGTTCCCACCACCACCACGTTGCCGTGCGTGTCCGCCAGCACCTGCGCCTCGACGTGGCGCGGACGGTCCAGGTAGCGCTCCACGAAGCATTCGCCGCGGCCGAAGGCTGCGACGGCCTCACGGACGGCGGAGTCAAAGGCTTCTTCCACTTCGTCCAGCGCGCGGACCACCTTCAGGCCTCGGCCGCCGCCGCCGAAGGCAGCCTTGATGGCGATGGGCAGGCCGTGCTGCTCGGCGAAGGCGCGGGCTTCCGCTGCAGACTCCACGGGACCGTCACTGCCGGCCACCAGCGGGGCCCCCGCGCGGACGGCGATCTCGCGTGCGGTGATCTTGTTGCCGAGCTGCCGGATGGCCTCCGGCGACGGGCCGATCCACGCAAGTCCGGCGTCCAGGACGGCCTGGGCAAAGTCGGCGTTCTCGGAGAGGAAGCCGTAGCCGGGGTGGACGGCGTCGGCACCTGACCTGGCTGCCGCATCGAGCAGCTTGGGAATGTTCAGGTACGTGTCTGCCGGGGAGTTCCCGCCCAGGCTGAAGGCCTCGGTGGCAGCACCGGCGTGCATGGCATCGGCATCGATGTCCGCATACACGGCGACGGACTCCAGCCCGGCGTCGTCGCAGGCTCGGGCAATCCGGACGGCGATCTCACCACGGTTGGCGATCAGGACCTTGTGCATCAGTTACTCACTTTTTCTGGGGAAGTCTGTACAGGGGCATTTTGTTCAGCGGAATTCGGGCCGGCCGACGCTTGCCCGGCAACACGGCGGAAGCGGATGCTGCAGCCGATCGGCACCTGGGCGGCAAGGTCCAGCTGGTGGTCCACCACCACGCCGATCACCGGGTAGCCGCCAGTGATGGGATGGTCCGCCAGGAAGAGCACGGGAAGTCCTTCCGGCGGGACCTGGATGGCGCCCGCCACGGTGCCTTCACTGGGCAGTTCGCCCTGGCGGCTGCGCTGGAGCGGCGTGCCGTCCAGCCGCATGCCCACGCGGTTTGACTGAGGCTTGACCACCCAGTCCTGTCCGCACAGGGACTCAAGGGCGGCCTCGTCGAACCAGTCGGCCCGCGGGCCGGGCACGATGTCCAGCACCGTGACCCCGGTACCGGGGAAGTCCGGCTGCAGTTCCGGACTGCCGACGACGCCGGACTCGGTGACGTCGCCGGCTGCCAGCAGCTGTCCTGGGGCCAGCGGCGCGGGGCCGATGCCGGACATGGTGTCCGTGGAACGGCTGCCCAGCACCGCCGGGGCGTCCACTCCGCCGCGGACGGCAAGATAGCTGCGGAAGCCGGCCTCCGGCGCACCAACCGTCAGGATTTCGCCGTCGAGCAGGGCAAACGGGGTGGCCATGGGAACGGTGCGCCGGCGCCCGGTCCCGTCGCTGTCAGCCTCGGAGTCAGCGCCGGATCCAGCGTCCGACGGCGAGTCAATAGTCAGTGCCGACGGCGCCCCGGCAACGGCCAGGACCTGGTCGCCGGCGGCCTGGACCCGGAGCCCGCCGGCCACCGTTTCGATAGCCGCGGCAGCCGGGCTGTTGCCCACCAGCCGGTTGGCGCGCCGCAGCGAGGCCCGGTCCAGCGCACCGGCGGCAGAGACGCCCAGTGCGGAGTGGCCGTGCCGGCCGAGGTCCTGGATGAGGCTCTGCAGCCCTGGCGAAACGATCCGCAGCCCGGAGGCAGCTTCCCCGTCCGGAATCCCGGCGAGGTGCCCGGTGCCGGGCACCGTTCCGGACGCGTCGTGCTCCGGTGCCATGGTCACAACATCGCGGACCGCGCGGAACTGGACGCGATGGCCGGGGCTGGCGAGCGCGGGTTCGGCCCGGTTGAGGTCCCACATGCGGGCCCCGGTGCGGCCGATCAGCTGCCAGCCGCCCGGGGACCTGCGCGGGTACACCGCTGAATAGTTGCCTGCAAGCGCCACCGATCCCGCGGGAACGGCGGTGCGGGGCGAGCTGCGGCGCGGAACTTCCAGCACCTGGTTCTCCCCCACCATGTAGCCGAACCCCGGTGCGAAACCAGCAAAGGCCACCGTCCAGACCTGGCGGGAATGGGCTTCGATGACGCCGTCAATTCCCAGGCCGGTGAGCCGCCCCACTTCGGCGAGGTCCTCGCCGTCGTACACGGCATCGATGACCACCAGGCCGCCGGCCTGTTTGACCGGAGCCGTGAGGTCCAGTTCCAGCAGGAGCGCGGCAATGCGGCGGGCGGCCGCCGGCGAGTCCGCGCGGATCATCACGGTCTCTGCGGCCGCCAGCACGTTCGTCTGGCCAGGCAGCGGCGATTCCAGGAGCAGGGTCTGCAGGGCGAGGACGTCCTGCGTTCCGGTGAGCTCCGCGAGCACCGCCCGCGTTCCCACGGGCCGCACCGAGAGGACCTTGTGCACGCTCAGGGTTTCCATTGCTACCGCTTCCATCGTTGCCAATGCCTTAAAGGCTCTGTGCTGAACAGGTTGTTGTGCCGGACTTTCGCTGCCGCTTAGGCGAGGGAGGCGGCGTCCGCCAGGAGGCGCTCTTCTTCAGCAGTCTGGGGGTTCCGGCCGAGGGCCAGGCCCACCACCGTGACTGCGGAGGCCACCAGCAGGTAGGCCGCGATCAGGTACCAGTCACCGGACGCCGCGTAGAGGGCGGTGAAGATCAGCGGTGCCACGGCGCCGCCGATCACGCCGGCCAGGGTGTAGGCCAGCGAGCTGCCGGCGTAGCGCAGGCGGGCCGGGAACTGCTCGGTGATGTAGGCGGCCTGCGGGCCGTACATGAAGGCGTGGAACGCCAGGCCGATCACCACGCCAATGGTCAGCATCAGCACGGATTTGCCCTCGATCATGAGGAAGAAGAGCGGGATGTAGAGGGCGGTGCCAACCGCGGCGATGCCATAGACCACGCGGCGGTTGAAGCGGTCCGTCAGGGCGCCGGCCAGCGGGATCAGGAACAGCTGGAACGCCGAGCCGATCAGGATGGCCGTGAGGACATTGCCCGTGGTCATGCCGAGCTCCTTGGTGGCGTAGACGGCCACGAAGACGGTGAACAGTGCGTAGAGGATGTCGGGGCAGACGCGGGAGAGGGCGGCGGCGATGAGGGCGCGGGGTTCCTTGCGGAACACCTCGGTGATGGGGGCCTTGGGCTGTTCGCCGTGGGCCGCGATGGCCTTGAACACCGGGGTTTCCTCAAGCTTGAGGCGGATGACCAGGCCGAAGACCACCAGCAGTGCGGAGGCAAGGAAGGCTACGCGCCAGCCCCAGGAGAGGAATGCTTCGGTGCTGAGGGTTGCGGCAAGGAGTGCCAGGACGCCGTTGGCCATCAGGTTGCCGGCGGGCGGGCCGATCTGGGCGGCGGAGGACCAAAAGCCGCGCTTGTTGGCGTCACCGAATTCACTGGAGAGCAGGACGGCACCGCCCCATTCGCCGCCGACGCCGATGCCCTGGGCAAGGCGCAGGAGCACCAGGATGGTGGGGGCTGCCACTCCGATCACGGAGTAGTCGGGCAGCAGGCCGATCAGCACCGTGGCGACGCCGATCAGCATCAGGGTGACCACCAGGACGTGCTTGCGGCCGATCTTGTCACCCAGGCGGCCGAAGATCACGCCGCCGATGGGGCGTGCCAGGTAGCCCACGGCGAAAGCGGAGAAGGAGAGCAGGAGTCCCACGAACTCGTCATTGCCCGGGAAGAAGATCTTGGGGAAGACCAGGGCGGAGGCCACCGAGTAGATGGCGAAGTCGTAATACTCCAGCGAGGTGCCGGTGAGGCTGGCGATGTAGGCCTTCACGGCTCCGGGCGGGATCTTTCGGCCGGAGCGGGCGGCCGTGTGGTGTGTGGTCATGGTTTTTCCTTCAGGTGTGCGGTGGTGCTGCCTGTGTGCTGATTGGGGGGTGCTGATTGGGGGGTGCTGCCGCTCGGCGGGTTTCAGTACGCGGAGCGGTGAAGGGGTTAAGCGAATGCGGTTTAGGCGAAAGCCCTGATGGTGATTCCGGCGTCGGAAAGCGCAGCCCTGACTGCGGCAGCCATGGCTACGGCTCCGGGGGAATCGCCGTGGACACAGATGCTGTCTGCGTTGATTTTCAGGATGGAGCCGTCCACGGTGCGGATGGCTGAGTCGGTGGCCATGCGCAGCACGTGTTCGGCCACGTGGGCCGGGTCATGCAGGACGGCTCCGGGGAGCGAGCGGGAGACGAGCGTGCCGTCGGGATTGTAGGCACGGTCGGCGAAGGCTTCGGAGACGGCGCGGAGTCCGGCGGCCTCGGCCAGCCGCAGCACTTCCGAGCCGGGCAGTCCCAGGATCGGCAGGCCGGCGTCGATCGACTTGACGGCGTCGACGACGGCGCGTGCCTGGGCGGTGTGGGAAACGATCGCGTTGTACAGGCCGCCGTGCGGCTTGACGTAGCGGACGCGGCCGCCTTCCGTGGCGGCCAGAGCCTGCAGCGCGCCGATCTGGTAGACGATGTCGTCAGCCAGTTCGTTGGGGTCGATGTCCACAAAGCGGCGGCCGAAGCCGGAGAGGTCACGGTAGCCCACGTGGGCGCCGATCATGACGCCGGCCTGCACGGCTTCGCGGCAGGTGCGGCGGATGACCGTGGGATCCCCGGCGTGGAAACCGCAGGCCACGTTGGCGCTGGACACGGACTGGAACATTGCCGTGTCGTCGCCCAGGGTCCAGCGGCCGAAGGACTCGCCTACGTCGCTGTTCAGGTCCATGTACACCATTGTGATCCTCGTCTCATCGGGTTCCTCCTACTAGGATGCACCAAATTTAGCGATTGTTCAACAATCCTTCGATTCAACGATGTGACGATCGTGTAAATTCTGGAGTATGGCCATTTCCGAAGCAGCAGTCCAGGGCACGTCCGCCGCCGCCGCGAGGCTGCGTGTTGCCATGCCCTCAGTGGCGGACAGGGTGGCTGATGAGTTGCGCCTGCAGCTGGCCGAGGGAATCCTCCTCCCCGGCACACGGCTGACCGAGTCCACCATCGCCGAGGACCTCGGCGTCTCCCGAAACACGGTGCGCGAGGCCTTTGCCGAGCTGGCCAGCGAACGGCTGGTGGTGCGGCACCCCAACCGGGGGGTTTTTGTGGCGAGCCTGGAGCCCGGCGATATCCACGACGTCTACACCGTCCGCCGGACCATCGAAGTCAGCGCCATCCGCGGCGGGGGCAGCCCGGAGGCAGTGGCAGCCGTGCGCGCGGCGGTGGAGGAAGGCAAGATCGCCGCAGCAGCGAACGACGACGAGGGGCTGGGTACCGCCAACCAGCACTTTCACGGGGCGATCGTCGCATTGGCCGGAAGCCGCCGGCTGAACACGATCATGTCCCAGGTCCTGGCAGAGATGCGGCTGTTCTTCCACAAAGCCACGATGGATGCCAACTTCTACAGCGGCTACCTCAAGGACAACGAGGAGATCTGCGAGGCCCTCGAGGCCGGCGAACTCGAACGGGCCGCAGAGCTGCTGCTGGCCTACCTGGACCGTTCCGAGGCAAAGCAGGCCGAAGTCCACGGGGAGTGAGGACGCGGCCCTGACACACGGAAAGGGGCGGCCCCACCCATGGTGGCACCGCCCCTGCTCCGTGGCCGCCCGCCAGCGGGACAGCCGGCCCCTAGCTCACAGGGGCCACTGCATAGTCGAACGTTCCGGATCCGACGTCCCGGGGTTCCTGCCCGGGCAACTCGACCCGGGCTGTAGCGCCGGTGGGCACCTCGATCTCCACCGTGTAGCCCGCGCCGTTTCGCTGCCACGCGATGGACGCCATCCCGTAGGGCGTCTCGTGCCGGGCGGAGGCTGACGTGAGCCCTCCCCCGGGCTGCGGACGGAACAGGATCCGCCGGTACCCGGGTTCCAGGGGAGCAATTCCGGCCATCACGCGGTGCATCCAGTCCGCCACCGCACCCAGTGCGTAGTGGTTGAAGGACGTCATCTCGCCAGGGTTGATGGAGCCGTCCGGAAGCATGGAATCCCAGCGCTCCCAGATGGTGGTGCCGCCCTGCACCACGGCGTACAGCCAGGAGGGGCACTCCTTCTCGAGAAGGAGATTGTAGGCCGTTTCCAGCTCCCCTGCCGCGGTGAGTGCGTCCGAGACCACGGGAGTGCCGGCAAAGCCTGTCCCGATCCTGTTTCCACCGTCGTGCACCAGCTGGGCGAGGCGCCGCCCGGCCCTTTGCCTGGCGTCGTCGTCGGGGAACAGCCCGAACGCGATCGCCAGGGCATAGGCAGTCTGGGCGTCGCTGGTCATGCGGCCATCGCCATGGATATATTCACGGGCGAAGGCCACTTCCACCGCACGGCTGAGTTCCAGGTAGCGAAGCTCGTCGTCGGTCTTTCCCAATACCGCGGCTGACTTCGCCAGGTGCCGGGCGGACCAGGCGAAATAGGCAGTGGCAACGAGGTGCTTGTCCGTCATCGCCTGGGTGGGATCCTCGGGCGGTGCGGTGGGATCCAGCCAGTCACCCAGCTGGAATCCCGTGTTCCACAGGTGGCCGCTGCCAGCGAGGCGGTCTATCAGGTCAACCCAGGCCTTGGCGCTTTCATATTGGTCAGCCAGGATTTTCGTGTCGTTGAAGCGTTCGTAAAGCGTCCAGGGCGTGAGCACGGCCACGTCACCCCACACGGCTCCGGGACGGATGGGGCTCCAGTAGTTGCCGCCGGGGATGACCGGCACGTACCAGGGCACCGTGCCATCAGGAAGCTGCTCGGCCGCCACATCCTTCAGCCAGGAGGCCAGCATGCCGGAGCAGTCGTAGAGGAAGCTCGCAGTGGGCGCGAAGACCTGGATATCCCCCGTCCAGCCAAGGCGCTCGTCGCGTTGCGGGCAGTCGGTGGGGATGTCCACGAAGTTGCCCTTCATGCTCCACAGCACGTTGTCGTGCAGCCGGTTGAGATCCGCATTCGAGCACTCAAACCAGCCCGTGCGTTCCATGTCCGTGTGGTAGACGCGGGCCACCACGTTCTCAGCGACGTTCCCGCCGCGCCAGCCGGTTATCTCGGCGTAGCGGAAGCCGTGGATCGTGAACCGGGGTTCCCACGTTTCGGTTCCCCGCCCGCCCAGGGTGTAGACGTCCGTAGCGTCGGCCCCGCGCAGGGGACGGGTGTAGAGCTCGCCGTCCTGGAGGACCTCAGCATGCCGCAGGGTCACCACGGCCCCTTCCTCACCCTGAACGGTTACGCGGAGCTTGCCCACAAGATTCTGCCCGAAATCGAGCAAGGTCTTTCCGGACGGCGACTCCCACACCCGCACGGGCCGGACTTCGCCGGTACAGCGGACGGGCGGCCCTTCGGGCGCCACGAGAGTACGGGGGTCACGCTCGACGCCGACGACGGACTGCCAGCCGCCGTCGTCGAAGCCGGGACTGCTCCATCCCTGGGGCAGCTGGCGCGCGTCGTAGCTCTCCCCCTTATAGAGGCTGGACAGCATGATCGGGCCAAAGGCGGCCCTCCAGTCACCGTCGGTGCCGACGACTGTGGTGGAGCCGTCGTCGTGGGTTACCTGCAGCTGCGCAAGCAGCGCCAGCTTTTCACCGTAGATGTTTGCATGCCCGCCCTGGAATCCGATGCGGCCGCGGAACCAGCCGTCCCCCAGCCAGGCGCCGATCGCATTTTCGCCCTTTTCCAGGCGGTCCGTGACGTCGTAGGTGTAGTACCGCAGCCGCTTGCCGTAGACCGTCCACCCCGGTGAGAGGGCGTCGTCGCCCACGCGGGCGCCGTTGATCTCCATTTCGTAGAGGCCGTGCGCCGTCACGTACAGGCGGGCGGAGGCCACCGGGCGGGGAAGCAGGAAGCTCCGGCGCAACAGGGGAGGCTGGCGGTCGGCGTCGGGGTCCTCATTCCAGCCGGGGGAAACCGCAGTGGCAGTCCAGTCGGAGGCGTCCAACAGCCCGGTCTCCACGGGCGCAGCAAGGCTCCATGCGCTTGGCTCCTCCTCGCCTGCGCCCCACACCCGGACACGCACTTCGGCGCGCTGGGCCGACCCGAGGGGCTGGCCCGGCCAGGGGACGAGTACCGAGTCGCCGGAGGCAATCCGTTCACTCGTCCACGAATCGGCGGATGTGGTGACGGAGACCTCGTAGGCCTGTTGCGTCCAGCCGGGTTCGGCTTTCGTTTTCCACGAGATCCGGGGAACAGGGGTTCCGATCCCGAGGGCCTTGGGCAGGTGCTCGAAAGTTACCGCCTGGACTGTGCTGGGCATAGAAATATCTCCTTGTTAGGCGCAGGACGGCAGCGTCCCGGCTGGGGGTCGTGAGTGGCGGCCGTCAGCCCTTGACGGCTCCGGCAGTCATGCCGGCAACGATCTGGCGGTTGAAGAACAGGTACATGACCAGCGGAGGGATGGTGATCAGCAGGATGTTCATGAAGAGCAGGTTGTACGCGGTGGTGAACTGGCTCTGGAAATTGAACAGTGTCAGTTGCACGGTGGCGTTCGCATCGCCGGGCAGGAAGTACAGCGGGTGCTGGAAGTCGTTGAAGACCGCCACGGACTGAACCACGATCACGGTGACGATGACGGAACGCAGCAGCGGGAAGATCACCCGGAAGAACAGCCGCACCGGTCCGCAGCCATCGATGACCGCGGCCTCGTCCAGTTCCCGCGGGATCGTGGAGATGAATGCCCGGAAGAGCATGATGCAAAACGACAGGCCGAAGGCCACTTCGATCAGGATCAGGCCGGGCAGGGTCTTGAAGAGCCCCAGTCCTTGCAGGACCCAGATGGTGGGCACGACAGCAGGCGGGATGATGAGGCCGGAAAGGATCAGGAAGTTGATCAGCGGGTTCCACCGGCTCCGTCGGCGCTGCAGGACCCATGCCACCATCGCCGCGAGGATCACCATGATGGCGACGCTGGCCACCGTGAGGATGGTGCTGTTGATGAAGGCAGTGACCAACATGAATCGGCGGGCGGATAGGACTTCCTGGAAGTTCTCTACCAGTGCGAAGTTGGTGGGCCAGGAGAATTCGAGCCGGTTTGCCTCCCGGCGGTCCTTCATGGCGGTCAAAGCCATAAAGAGCAGCGGGATGACGAAGATGAAGATAGTGACGCTGATGGCCAGTATGCCCAGGCCATAGCGCTTCAGGGCGGCGGTCATGCTTCCACCTCCTTGCGGTTCAGGAACATGGACAGGGGCACGATGATGGCGGTGACAATCAGGAACAGGACCACGTTGCCGGCGGTGGACAGCCCGTAGAAGCCTGCCTGGTACTGCTTGTAGATCACGGAGGCGATCACGTCGGAGGTGAACCCGGGGCCGCCCCTGGTCATGGCCCAGATCAGGTCGAAGGAACGCAGGCCGCCGATGAGGGAGAGGATGATCACGGTTGCGGTGGCCGGTCGGGCCAGCGGCACAGTGATGTTCCAGAAGCATTTGAACGAACTGGCGCCGTCCATTTTGGCGGCCTCAAAATACTCGGACGGTATGGAGACGATGCCGGCGATGAAGATCACCGTTGCCAGGCCCACGCCCTTCCAGACATCCACGAACGCCACTGACATGAGCGCCCAGGCGGGGTCGGTGAGCCATTTGGGTCCTTCGATGCCGACGACGGCCAGGGCCTCGTTGATCATTCCCCTGGATGGGTCCATCAGCACGGTGAAGACGATGCCAACGCCGATGCTGCTCAGGAGCACCGGGAAGAATATGACGGAGCGGAGGTAGCCGCGGGCGATGATCTGCGATGTCAGCAGTACAGCCAGGAGCATTCCGAGGATGACCTTGAGGCTGGACGTCACCACACCGTAGATGAAGGTGTTGGTCAGCCCCTTGAGTAGCGCCGGCTCGGAGAAGAACTGGGCGAAGTTGTCCATCCCGATCCAGGTGAACTCCGTAAGGTTCCAGCGGGTGAAGCTGAAGAAGAACGAGGCAAAGGTGGGAACAACGAACAGAACCGAGTAAACGACGGCGGCAGGCAGGTAGAACCAGTACGGATAGGCCGATTTGCCCTTGCTCCTTTTGGGAGCCGCGGCGTCCAGGGACCGCTTGGCCGGAACGGCCACTGTGGTGTTGGTTGTCATGTGAGTGTCTCCATAGTGCCGTCCGGGCCGGAGCGCGGCCCGGACGGCGTGGTGGTGTAGGAGGTTTAGTTCCAGCCGGGCAGGTTGAGCTGCTGCGCCTGCTTCTTGACGTCCTCGTCGTAGAGGGCGGCACCGTCCTTGGCGGAACGGATTCCCGAGCCGACCTCGACGGTGATCTGTTCAAGGGCGGGACCCTTGACCGGAGAGAGGAATTCCAGCGCAGGGCTGTTCTTGGATTCGTCCTCGAAGTACGGCAGCATGTCCTTCACGGCTGCGGGGACATCATCGGGGAGTGTGCAGTCCTCCACCAGATACGGACCGTTGGCCCCGACGGCCGCTGTCTGGGACGCGCAGCCTTCCTTGCTCGCAATGAAGGCCAGGAACTTCTTGGCTTCCTCAACGTTTTCCGTGGACTTGGGCAGGTAGACGCCACCGGGCAGCCAGACGGTCAGACGGTTTTTCGAAGCGTCGTCACCGGGGAGCGGGAACAGCCCCAGATCGTTGAGCTGGTCCGGGTAGCTCACCTTGATCTCCGGGAGGGCGAAGCTCAGGATGGGGTACTGGGCACCATCGCCGTTGACCAGCTTCTCCAAGCCCTGCGCATAGGTGGCGGAGGCGAAGTCCTCATTGAAGAGCCCCGCCTTGAAGGCCTCCTCCTGGTGTTCGAAGCCCTTAATGGCCGCGGGGTCGGTCGAATACTTGACCTTGTTCGCGGTGTAGTCCTCTGCGAACGCGGGGTTGGCGGCAGCCACATTGGCGAAATCACCCAGGACAAACAGCTGGGACGTCCAGGTGGTCTGGTAGGTCTGGATGATCGGAGCAACGCCGGCGTCCTTGATCTTGCGGCTGTTCTCCATGAACTCAGCCCAGGTCTTTGGAACGGACAGTCCCAGGTCCTGGTAGACCTTCTTGTTGTAGAGGACAGCTCCGGCCGAACCGGTTCCAACCGGTACGCCATAGGCTTCGCTACCCGCCGTCACAACGGGCTTGAAGGACTCTGAGACGTTGTCCATGAACGGCTCGCTGGTCAGCGGTACGAGGTTCTGTTCGGGATTGATCTGCTGGAAGAGCGAACCGGTGTTGTAGGAAAAAACGTCGGCCATGTCGCCGGTGGCAAGCTTGGTCTTGACGATGTTGTCGCCGTCGCCGCCCTGCGGCCTGGTTTCAATCTCTACTTTGATGTCCGGGTTCGCCGCATGAAAGTCTTCGGCGAGTTTTTCCGCATAAGTGAGGGTGTTTTCGGTGTTGTCGACCAACCAGGTGATGGTCTTTGCATCACTGCTCTCGCCTCCGCCGGCCGAGCATCCGGTGAGTACCAGTGCTGCCGCCGTGACACTTCCGGCGAGGACGGACCAGCGCCGTGGGGTCCTGATCATCTTTACCTCCTTGTAAAGCCGCAGGCCCTTTGGTGGTCCTGTGGAACGTTTCAATTGGATCGAAAGGAAAAATACTGTCTCTTGAAGGTGCTTGTGTAGATCGGTCTACTTTTTCCACTGTAAGGGAGCTCACATTCGAACGCAAGAGATTTTCGTAGATCAGTCTACAATTTCTTTTACGACCACACAGGAGGGAGGCGACGTGACGGGACAGACCAAGAGGGCGACCATCAGTGACGTCGCGCTCCACGCCGGGGTGTCCCGTGCCGCAGTCTCCAAGGTTCTCCGGGGAGCCTACGGGGTCAGCGACATTATGAAAACCCGCGTGGAAACCTCCATGGACGCCTTGGGATACCGGCCATCTGCCCTCGCCCGCGGCATGCGCGGGAGCAGCTTCACCCTCGGCGTCTTTGTGGTTGACCTCTCCAACACGTTTGTCTCGGTGCTGATTGAAGGGATCCGGACGGAGGCGGAGCTTCGGGGGTACCAGGTGTTTATCGGGGAGGCCAACAGGGGGCTGAACCAACAGCAGCGCATGATCGAGGCCATGATGGACAGGAAGATGGACGGTCTTGTGCTTATCGCCCCCTTCGGGACCGAAGAGGAGCTGGAGAAAATCGGGCGCAGCACTCCCACCGTGGTTCTCGGCCGCCACGGCCCGGGCCAGAACTATGACACCGTGGCCAGCGATGACGTCGCCGGCAGCGCCTTGATCGTTGACCATCTGGTGTCACTGGGCCACCGGCGGATCACCCACCTCCTGCACATTGGCAGGGAAAAAAACGAAAGCACCATGCCCCAGTCCGTCCGGGCCAAGGGCTACGTGGAAGCAATGGTCCGCAACGGCCTCGAAGGTGAGGTTGACCTCCTGGAATCCAGGTGGAGCCAGGAAGGCGGAGCAGTGGCTGCGGATCAGATGCTGGGACGGGCCGCTCCTCCCACAGCGGTACACACGGGCACCGACATGGCAGCTTTCGGCGTGCTCGCCAGATTTTATGATCTCGGCATACCGGTCCCGGGGGACTTCTCCGTGGTGGGTTACGACAACGCCCTGGCGGCTGCCCTCCCCCAGATCGCCCTCACCACCGTGGACCAGTCGGGCATAGAAATGGGCTCCATTGCCACCCGGCTCCTGGTGGAACGGATCGAGGGCCGCAGCGAACCCGTGTCCACCCTCGTTCCGCCAAAGCTTGTCATTCGCAAGACATCCGGGCCCCCGCGCTAGTCCAATGACCGCCCCTCAGGTGCTCTAATGCTCGCGGCCGCAGTGGACTGCGGCGAAGGGCCGTCAGGCGTTGGGCTTCCTTGGCCATCTAATGGACGCGGCGCACAACACGGCCGCGGACATCCACAGGGCCCCTCCCGGCCCCGCCGGCGCGGCCAGCACTCCCGCACCGATCGGCAAGGCAACTTGCCCGAGCCGGTTGCCAAGCAGGCGCAGTGCCAGTGCTGCACCCCGCGACTCCGGAGGAACAGCCTGGGTAATGAGTGTCATCGTGATCGGCTGCCCCAGCCCCAGGAAGAATCCCACGATGGCCAAAAGGACGGCAGCCGGCACAGGATTCGAGAACACCCATGGCAGAACCGCAAGGGTGGTTCCCGCTCCCGCAAGGCTGGCGGTGATGAGTCCGGTCCTGCTCCAGCGGGACAGCATCACGGGAAGGAGCAGGCGGGAAGAAATCGACGCAGCTGCCCGGATGGCCAGCAGAACGCCAATTCCGATAGGGGCAATCCCGCGCTCTTCTCCCAGGAGCGGGAGGAACGCAACAATAATGTCGGTAGTGGCCAGCAGTGCAAGGCTGGCCAGCATGTTGGTCTTCACCGTGGGGATGCCCAGGAGGTGGGCCACGGATTTCGAGGGGGATTTCTGCGGCGTCGGCGCGTCCGCGGCCTCCCGCGCGGGTGCCCGATCCTTCACCGAGGAGCCCAGGGCGACCGGAATGGCCAGCATCGAGATTGCACCAGCGAGCAGCAGCGCCGTGTTGGCGTCCACAAGCCGGGCGTCGGCGGGCGCGTTCCCTGCAGATCCCATGGCCAGGCCCGCCAGGAGCGGACCAACGAGCTGGCCCAGGGAGAATGCCGCGGTGAACCAGCCGAAGGCTGCGTCCATGCGGCTGAGGGGGACAAACCTGGCGATGGCGGACTGTCCTGCAATGGTGAAGCACAAGTGCCCGATACCCAGCACTGCACTGGCGACGCCGACCAGCAGCAGGGACGGGGCGGTGGACAAGAGGAACGGACCGGCTGCGAGCAAGAGCGTTCCGGCCAGGGTGATTCCCTTCATCGACGCACGGCGGTCCGACATCCGCCCGAGCCACAGGGCGATCGCGACCGGAAGAAGCGCAAACGAGGCCGAGGTCAGGCCCACCGCAACGGAATCGCCGCCGAGGGACAGCACCTTGTAGGAGATGAGTGGCCGCGCCAGATTGAGGGCGATCTGGCACAGCACTGCGGATGCGATGAGCATCCACAACCAGCGTCGCGACTGCCTGCCACCCCTCACCGGAAATCCGCGGTTGTATCTTTGGCGACCTCCAGGAGCGTCGTTTGGAAGGCTATTTCGGCTGCGGCGCGCACTCTGTCGTGGCGGTGCGCGAGGAGCACCCGCCGGGACGGCGCCGTCGAGCCGAGTGACACGATGCTGACGCCGGGGTGTTTGTTGACCACCGCCGTTCGGGGTGCCAGCGCTATGCCCAGGCCCACACTGACCATGGCCTGCGCTTCCTGGTAGTCGTTGGCCTGGAAAGCGATGCGGGGCGTGAACCCTACGGCGCTTGCGCTCCTTTGCAGCACTTCGACGACAGGATGCTGATCTCCGCGAACGATCCATTCCTCCGAGGCCAGGTCCGCCATGTCCACCTGCTTCCGGCGTGCCAAGCGGTGGTCCTTGCCGACGATGAGTGCGGTTGCGTCTTCGAAAACGGTGGTGAGGGCAAAGTCTTCCGGATTGATCCGGTTCCATTCGTAGTCCCAGAGCAGGGACATCCCCACCTGGCCGTTTTCGAGCATTTCAACCAGTTCCTCAAAGCGGCTGCTGCGGACGTGCAGCTCTATCGCCGGATATTCCTTCTTGAACCTGCTGATCACGATCGGAAGGAATGACCCGCCCAGGGTGGGAAACGTCCCCATGGTGAGGCTGCCCCGGTGGAGCCCCGCGATTTCCGCCAGGTCCGCTTCGGCAGCAGCCATCTGCCGCAGGATACGGCGGGTGTGTGATGCGAGGACATGCCCGGCATCGGTGGGAACCATGCCGCGCGTCTGCCGCTGCAGAAGCGGCTGGCCGATTTCGGCTTCCAGCCGCCGCAGCTGCTGCGACACCCCCGACGGAGAATACACATGCTTTTCAGCAACAGCGGTAATGGATCCCAGTTCCACCACATCGAGCAACAATTCGAGCCTTCGGACGTTCAGCACAGCCCGCCTCCTTTGAAGTGTTTCTTATTCCCCCCTCACAATCCTATGCGCACGCTTCATCGGGACCGGTAATTCGGCGAGGTATCGGAGGCTTGGAGCCGGAGCCAAGGGCAAAGCACGCAAAATTAACCGGATCTCCGCGCAGTGATTGAAGCAAAAGTGCATACTCATGCATAATTTAGCGTTTGTAATTCACATGAGCCGCGGATCACACTTAGACCAGCCGGCATGGCGTTAAGGCCCAATGAAGGGCCCAGGAAGGTGTGGAAGCAATCATGTTTAGAATCCCAGCAGCGTGGATGCGAGGCGGGACCAGCAAATGCTGGGTGTTTGAGTGGGACAACCTCCAGGTCCCGGGCAAGAGTGTCGACGAAGTCCTCCTCCGCCTGTTCGGCAGCCCCGACAACCGCCAGATCGACGGTGTAGGCGGCGGAACCTCCACCACCAGCAAGGCAGTTATCCTGTCCCGTTCCCTCAGCGCCGAGGCCGACGTCGACTACACGTTTGCGCAGGTCGCCGTCGATGAGCAGAGGGTGGACTGGGGCAGCAACTGCGGCAACTGCTCAGCCGTGGTCGCCCCGTATGCCATTCAGCGGGGCTGGGTGGATGCCGGCCGTGAGAGCACCTCGGTCCGGACACTGAACACCAACACCGATCAGCTCATACTGCAAAAGGTTCCCACCCCGGACGGCAAACTTCAGGATCCCGGCACGCAGGTAATTCCGGGCGTTCCATTCCCCGGCCTGTCCGTCGGCATGGGCTTCCTGGATCCCGCAGGCAGGACCACCGGGAAGCTGTTTCCGACGGGGGAACCGGTGGAGAAGGTGACGTTCGACGGGCGTGAAGTTCCGGCCACACTTATTGACGCCGGTGCCCCGCTGATCATTCTGGACGCCGAGTCCCTTGGCCTCAGGGGAGACGAAACGGCCGCGGAGATTGACGGCCAGGCTGCGTTGCTTGTGCACCTGGACGACGTACGCAGGGATGCAGCCGTCCGCATGGGCCTAGCCGCGACACGTGCTGAGGCGGAGCGGGCCATTCCAAAGCTGGCACTGGTTGGCAGAGCCGCCGCGGAGGATGAAGCAGACCTCAACGTGAGGATGCTCTCCATGGGCAGGCTCCATCCCGCCCTGGCCATTACAGGAAGCGTCGCGTTGACGATGGCCGCACAGCACGAAGGCACCGTGGTCCGGGAGCTCCTGACAGCTGACGGCTCATCCGGGCTGATCATGCGCACCCCGGCCGGGCTCGTCCAGACATGGGCGGAGATCCGCGACGGCGTCCCCGTCGTCGGAACCATCCGAAGCTCCCGGCGCATCGCTGACGCAGAACTGCTGCTGCCAGAGTCCTGGTAAGCGGAACCAAAAAAATAGCCTTCCTCCCGTTGACCCGAAGTGGTGTTGCATTGAGGAAGGCACTAACCAAAGGATTCCTCAATGACGAGCAATAAGTCATCCTTGGAGCCGCCCGGGCTCTCCCCCGAAAGCACCACGGGCCAGGCATTCGGGCAGGCTGAACCAACGGAGCAGCCCGATCCGCCCAAGCACTCCCGGCGCACCATCCTTGCCGCCGTCGGCGCCTTCGCGCTGCTGGGCACTGCGACCACCGTCCTGGGCGGAAGCCTGTTGAACCCGCCGTCCAGCACCGAGGACGGGGACTTTAGCGGAGAAACCCTGGAGTTCCTGATCCCCCTCGCGTCCGGCGGCGGAACGGATACCTGGGCGCGCTTCATCGGGACCGAACTGACAAACTACGTCCCGGGCCGTCCCGGGTTTGCGCCCGTGAACGAAGCCGGCGGCGAAGGCATCCTGGGCACCAACCGGTTCGCGCGGTCCGCCAAGACCGACGGCACGGAGATCCTCGTCGGGACCGCATCGACAGTGGTGCCGTGGGTGCTGGGCCGTTCGGCCGTGAAGTACTCCTTCGAGGACCTCAAGCCCGTCGTCGTCAACGGCACCGGCGGCGTCATCTACGCCCGCGCCGAAGCCGGAGTGGCCGGCGTGCAGGACCTGATCAACCGGGACCGGCCACTCGAATTCGGCGGGATCAGCGCCACAGGCCTGGACATCACCACCCTGGTGGCTTTCGACCTGCTCGAAGCAGACGTCACAAGCACCTTCGGTTTCGAAGGCCGGGGGCCGGTCAACCTCGCTCTGCAGCGGGGGGAAATCGACCTGGATTACCAGACGACGTCGGCCTATGGCTCCGCCGTCGCGGGCATCGTCAAGGAGGGCAAAGCCGTGGTCCTGATGTCCTTCGGCCAGTTGAACGACGCCGGGGACGTGGTGCGCGATCCTAACTTCCCCGACGTTCCCACGGTCGCAGAAGCCTACGAAACGCTGCACGGGAAGAAGCCCTCGGGCGAAAAGTTCGAGGCGTACAAGACCCTGCTCGGGCTGACCTACACGTATCAAAAAGGTCTCTGGGTTCCTGAGGAGACACCCGGGAAAGCCTACGAGCTGCTGCGCCAGTCCAGCGAAAAACTCGGCACAGACCCTGCATTCCAGGAGAAGGCTTCCAAAGTCCTCGGCGGATATCCCCTCGTCGCGGATACCGGCGTGGCCGACCGCGTCCGGGACGCCTACACCGTCAGCAGCTCCGTCCGGTCCTATGTCACGGGCCTGCTCGCGAGCAAATACAACATCCACGTTGAATAAGGACCATCATGCTTGACTCCGCAATGGCAGCGCTGGCATCCCTCGCTGACCCCTCCCTGCTCATCATGCTCCTGATCGGCACCGTGGCCGGGCTGATCATGGGCCTCATCCCGGGACTGGGCGGCACAGGAGCCGTCGCGATCCTCCTGCCCATCACGTTCGGCATGGAACCGCCCCAGGCTTTGGCGCTCCTCATCGGCGCCCTTGCCGTTGTCCACACCTCAGATACCGTCTCCGCCGTACTGCTCGGGGCGCCGGGCTCGGCATCAGCCAGCGTCACCATGCTTGACGGATATTCCATGGCGAAAAAGGGACAGGCAGCCCGCGCGCTGACACTGGCCTTCCTTTCCTCCATGGCCGGCGGCATCATCGGTGCCGTCGGCCTGACGCTGGCGATCCCGCTGGCCCGGCCCCTGGTCCTGTCCTTCGCCAGCCCCGAACTCTTTATGCTGACCGTCCTCGGTGTAGCGCTGGCCGCTGTCCTGTCACGGGGAAACATCATCAAAGGTGTCTCGGCCGGCCTCCTTGGCTTGGTCCTCGGCATGGTCGGAACGTCACCGACCACGGCGGAGGAGCGCTTCACCTTCGGCAGCCTGTTCCTTGGTGACGGCCTCTCGCTCGTGGCAGTTGCGCTTGGCATCTTCGGCCTCGCCGAAATTGCGTCCCGCGCCAGCCAGCGCCGCGGGCAGAAGGAAACCATCACCCTCGGCGGCGGCTGGGGGCAAGGCATCCGGGAGTGGCTCAGCCACTGGACGCAGGTCATCCGTGGAGCACTCATCGGCATCTGGGCAGGCGTCCTGCCGGGCGTCGGCGCCACCGCAGGAACCTGGCTGGCCTACGGTCAGGCTGTGGCGACGGCCAAGGACAAGCGGCAGTTCGGCAAGGGCGACCCCCGCGGCATCGTGGGTCCCGAAAGCGCCAACAACTCCGTGGAAGCCGGCGACCTGATTCCCACCCTGCTCTTCGGCATCCCCGGCGGTGTTCCCTCAGCCATGCTGCTGGGAATGCTCCTGACCTACGGCATTCAGCCGGGGCCCTCCATCATCACCGAACACCTTGACCTGATGTACCTGATCGTCTGGTCCTTCGCAATCGCCTCGATCCTCGGCGCGCTGTTCTGCTTCCTCAGCGTCAAGCAGCTCGCCAAGCTGACCAAGGTCCCCTTCGCGGTCCTGGCGGCGGGCCTGGTGGCCGTTATGCTCCTGGGCTCCTTCCAGGAAGGCGGACAGCTCGGCGATCTCTGGATCATGATCATCCTCGGCGTCTTCGGCTGGCTGCTGAAGTCGACCGGGTTCCCCCGGGCGCCGTTCCTGATCGGCTTCGTTCTGGCCATCCCCCTGGAACGCTACTACTTCCTCACGGACAGCCTGTACGAAGGATTCGACTGGATGGCACGCCCCGGTGTGCTGGTCTTCCTGGCAATCCTGATCCTGCCGATGATCTGGGCGTTCATCAAGTTCATCCGCGCCCGCCGCAAGACCAACCTCGACGACGGACACCGGGACGAGCAGCCCGAGGATGACGAGGCCCCGCTGAAGAATTCCACCTGGTCGCTCGCCGCGTCAGGCATCTTCGCCATAGCCTTCGCCGCGGCGCTGATCTCATCGGCGGGGTTCTCTCCGGAAGCCAGGCTGGTTCCCCAGCTGGTGAGCATCGGAGGGCTGGTCTTCTCCGGAATCCTGCTCTTCATTGAGATCCGGACACGGCTCCGCGCCAGGACCGAGAAGGCGGGCTGGACCCTTGACGCAAAGTTCGCGCTGAAAACCTTCGTCTGGATGACAGGCTTCCTGGCGCTCACAGCCGCCCTCGGCTACCTGGTCGCAGTCATGATCTTCATCCCGGCTTTCCTGCTGATCGTCGCACGGGCACGGCTCAAAGTCGCCGTCATCTACACGGGCGTGCTCTACGTGGTACTGCTGGCCCTCCCGTCGCTGCTGCCGATCGACCTGCCCCAGGGCTGGCTCAACACACTCGTCTAAATCGACGCCACGTCATCGAAGCCATTGGAGGACAACCCATGACCATACTCGTAGCCTATGCACCCGCCCCGGAGGGCAGGGAGGCGCTGACTGAAGGAATCAAGGAAGCCCACCTGAGAAAGTCGGACCTTCTCATCGTGAACATCGGCCGTGGCCACCACGACCTCGACACACAGGAACTGCAGGAGCTGGAAAGCCAGCTGACCGCGGCCGGACTCACGCTGACCATGGAAGCGTCCGTCCTGGCCGATCCAGGCGACGCCGTCATCCAGATCGCACAGGACCGCAATGTTGAGATGGTGGTCATAGGCCTGCGGCACCGATCCATGGTGGGCAAGCTCATCCTCGGCAGCACCGTTCAGCGGATTCTCCTCGACGCCACGTGCCCCGTGCTCGCCGTCCGGCCCGACAGGCTCTGAACCGCCGGCACAGACTGCCGGACCCTCCGTCCGGCCCGCGTGCTGCAGTTTCCGCACTCCATCGCAACAGGTAGCCCGACGGACGGGCGCGGGGACGGCGCAGCATGCAAAAGGAGGCAGGGTGGCCACGAGGCCACCCTGCCTCCTCCCATGACTCCCCCTACGAAATCCCAGCTGACCGTGTCCGCGCCGGTCGCATGTCAGTAAACTTGGTCGCATGACCGAGCAGGAACCTCGGCTGGCCACTCCTGACGGTGTCGACTCGTCCTTGCGCAGTCCGGAGCAGAGATCCCGCACCTTCGCCGGGATCCTGGTGAACACCGCCCTCGCCAACATCACCACCAGCTACCTGTGGTTCGCGCTGACGTTCTGGGTGTACCTGGAGACGCGCAACGTAATCGCCACCGGGGTGATCGGGGGTGCGTACATGCTGTTGATCGCCCTTTCCAGCATCAGCTTCGGCACGTTCGTGGACCGTTACCGCAAACTGGCCGTGATGCGCTTCGCCGCCGCTTTCACACTGGTGATGTTCCTGCTGTCCGGCGTCATGTTCCTGCTGACTCCCACTGACCGGATGCTGGACCTGACAACGCCGTGGTTCTGGATCTTCGCCGTGGTCATCCTGGTCGGCGCGGTGGTTGAGAACATGCGCAACGTCGCCCTCTCCACCACCGTCACCATCCTTATCGAGCCGGACCGGCGGGCCAACGCCAACGGCATGGTCGGCATGGTGCAGGGGCTGGCTTTCATCGTCACCTCCGTGCTCTCCGGGCTGTCGGTGGGTCTCCTGGGCATGGGGTGGACGGTTCTGGTCGCCGTCGTGCTTACGGCGCTGGCCTTCGCGCACCTGCTCACGCTCCGCCTTCCGGAGGAGGTGCGGGTGGCCGCCACGGACGCCCACGGCGCGTTCGACCTGCGCGGCTCCCTTGCCGCCGTCCTGGCCATCGCCGGACTGTTCGCCCTGATCCTGTTCACCACATTCAACAACTTCATCGGCGGCGTCTACATGGCCTTGATGGATCCGTACGGCCTGGAAATGTTCCCCGTGGAGGTGTGGGGAGCCGTCTTCGCGGTCGGTTCCACCGGCTTCATCATTGGCGGAGCCCTGATTGGCAAGTTCGGGCTCGGGTCCAACCCCCTGCGCACCATGCTCATCGCAGTGGTCGTCATGGGGTTCCTCGGAGCGGTGTTCACGCTGCGGGAGTGGGCGTGGCTGTACATCACCGGCATCTGGCTGTATCTGGTCCTGATACCTTTCGTGGAGGCCGCCGAGCAGACGGTCATCCAGCAGGTAGTGCCCCTCCCCCGGCAGGGCCGGGTGTTCGGATTCGCCATGGCCTTCGAGTCCGCGGCAGCGCCGATCACCGCGTTCCTCATCGCGCCGATCGCCCAGGTCTGGATCATTCCGTACGCACGGTCTGCCGAAGGTGCCGCCCAGCTGGCCCCGCTGCTGGGCGAGGGAACCTCCCGCGGCATCGCCCTGGTGTTCCTGATCGCCGGGATCATCATGATCGTTGCAGCCCTGCTGGCCTTCCTCACTCCGGTCTACCGCCGGGTCACGGCGTCCTACGCACGGGCGGCAGAAGGGCAGGAAGTCTTATCATCCGACTGACCCTGGGCGTAGTCTGGACGGAATTATCCAGAATGGCACAACAGGACGGCAGCATATGAGCCTCACAGATAGATGGGACCGCCTCGATTCCGAGACCCGGACGTGGCTCCTGGAAAATCCGGGATGCCTGGTTTTGCCCCGGGCCTTGTCGGCAAAGATCGAGGAGGAAGCGCAGGGGGACATCGAGCGCGACCCGCACGGCCAGATCGTCCTCTCCCGGGCGGACCATAACTTCATCCGGGACAAGGCGGAGGCCGCCGGAACAATCCGTGTCCCGGCCGCGGACTTCCAGTTTTTCGATACAGCGGCCATGCCTGTGATTAAACCGGCGCCCCATGGAAAGCACGCCGCAGAAGCGCCCACTGACGCGCAGTAGATCCGCGGTTCCGCCCGGGCGGAAGCACTAACCCCGCATCCGCTCCACGTCCGCCGTTCCGGCATAGGCGGCCTGCGTGCCCTTGCGGGTGGTGGCGAGAGCCGCAGCCCCGGAGGCGAACGCCGCGGCGTCAGCCAGCGGCTCCCCCGCAGCAAGCCGGGCGGCCACGGCGCCTGTGAACGCGTCGCCGGCACCCGTGGTGTCGACGGCGTGGACTTTGACCGGCGCAATCCGGACCACGCGATCCGCCCCGTGGGCCAGCGAATCCAGGACCACCGAACCGTTCGCCCCCAAAGTGACGAGGACCCGTTGCAGACCGCGTTCGGCGAAACGATCCCGGACGCGGTCCCAGCCGGCGTCGTCCGCGTCATGAATTTCCGCGCCGAGAAAGAGCGACGCCTCGTGCGTGTTGACCAGCAGGACATCGCACAGGTCCGCGAGGGCCTGCGGGATCTCGCTGTACGGCGAGAGATTCAGCAGGACTGTCGCCCCGGCGTCGCGCGCCATCCGGGCTGCGGCTTCCACAGTGTCGAGGCTGACTTCGAGGCAGAGGCAGGCCACGGCGGCGCCGTCGAATGCGTCCGCGGACGCCGCGACATCGGCGGGTGACAGGGTTCCATTGGCGCCCGCGGAAATGATGATGTGGTTCTCGCCGTGCTCGTCCACCGCGATGACGGCCACTCCCGTGGCGGCGGAATCCGAGGTGCGCACGCGCGAGATGTCCACACCGGCCCCGGCAGCCGAGGCCAAGAGCATCTCGCCGTTGGAGTCGTCCCCCACGGCACCGATGAGGCTGACGGCCCCGCCCAGCAGGCTGGCCGCCACGGCCTGGTTGGCGCTCTTGCCTCCCGGATTGACGGCGAACCCGGTGCCGTGGACCGTCTCACCCGGCAGCGGGAGCCGTTCGCAGTAAATGGTCAGGTCGGCATTCAGGGAGCCGACGACGACGATCCGGCCGTGCGCTTCCGTGCCCATCCCAGCCACTTCCCTAACGCTCGTTCTGGCCTACGCGCTCCCGCTGCCGCCGGTACGCCCGGACACAAACCCAGGCAATCGCGGTGGCCAGTGCAGCATAAACGGCGTAGTTGAGGTACTTGGAATACTCCTCAATGAGGTGGTACTGCGCGCCGAGCAGGACGCCCAGGCCGATCAGCAGGGCATTCCACAGCCCGCTCCCGGCGATCGTGAAGACGCTGAAGGTGGCCAGGTTCATCTTCTCCGCACCGGCGGGCAACGAAATCAGGCTGCGCACGCCCGGCAGGAACCGGCCGAAGAACACGGCCGACTTGCCGTGGCGCTGGAACCAGTCCGCGGCCTTCTCGAAGTCTTCCCGGTCCATGAGCGGCAGCTTGGAGAGCCCGCGGATGGCCCGCTCCAGGCCCAGCCTGGCCCCGAGCCAGTACAGCAGCAGGGCACCGGCATACGCGCCCAGCGTGCTGGTCACGAACACCAGGACCAGGCTCATGGTCCCCTGCTTGGTGAGGAAGCCGGCCAGCGGCAGGATCACCTCGCTGGGGATGGGCGGGATGATGGTTTCCGCAAAGGTGAAGAGCCCCACGCCCCACTCCCCCAGGGCATCAATGCCGCGCGCTGCGAAACCGGCTATCCCGGTGAGCTCGTCCACGGTGTTTGCGGGCATCATGGCTGGCCCCGCTTCAGTTCAGGCTTTTGCGGCACGGTTCATACCCCTCATTGGCCGGACGCACCGTCAACACCAGCCCCGGATGGCGCCCGCAGTCAACGGCCTTGCGCCGTCAGCCTATCCGAGCCGGCTGAACGGGAGCTGAAAGCTCACCGGGCAGCAGGGCGGAACCGCATGAAACCGAAGACCGAGGAGAGCAGGAGCATTCCGCCCCCGATCGCAACCAGGTATCCGGCCATGGGACCGGACCCGGCCGCGCCGGAATCCGGCGGTGCAGCCGTCAGGGTCCGGGCTGAGCGGGACGGGAACGCCGCTACTCCCGGAGGCGTGACGGTGCCGGCCGACGGCGTTCCTGCCGACGCTTCCGGGGTGGTTCCCTGTCCGGGCACACTTTCCTGTGCCGGCACGTTGGCCACGCCGGGGTCAGTGACGATGGGCTGAGTTTCGGCGGAGCCGGCGCCTTCCTGGAGGGGGATGGCAGGTGCCGGAGCTGTGGGGGCAGGGGAAGGCGGTCCGCCGGAATCGCAGACCCGGCCGGAAGCGGCCGGAGGCTCTTTGTCCGGGCAGGGCGCGGCGTTAGCTGGCAACGCCAGGGCCAGGAAACCGGCAGCGACGACGGACAGCACCGCGAGGACGCAGAGAACCAGTCGACCGTTGCACATGTGATCCAACGCTACCCGCTCCGGGACAATCCGTCCTGCCGGATGGCAGCGCGGGGTTTGCGGCAGCCTAACGGCTGGCCGCGAAGCGTGCCGGGAGCCGAAGCGGGTGTCCACTGCCGCCGTCGGCCAGGTCTGCCAGCACCCGGCCGACCGCCGGCGTGAACTTGAACCCGTGGCCGGAGAAGCCGGCGCCCACCACCACCGGGCCAAAGCGGTCCAGCACGAAGTCCTCAGTAGCCGTGCTGGTGTACGTGCAGCTGATCGGAACCGCTGAAGCCGCGTCCACTCCCGGCAGCCACTCCCGGACATACCGCACCAGCGCCTCCAGCTGGACCGGCTCGGGAGTAAAGCTGCGCGCGTCAGGGTCCGTCACCGGTCCCACGCCGTGCCATCCGGCTTTGATGCCCTCGCCCGGAGTGAGCATTCCGTAGACGGGGCTGTACCAGTACGCGTCGCGGGGATCGCCGGGATCGGGGTTGTGGTTGAAGCTGGGCCAGGTCAGCGAGCCATCCAGCGGCGTGAAGTGCGCGGGCTGCTCCTGCGTCACCACGAGCTCCGGGAGCCGGACCAGGTTCCCCACCAGTTTGGTGGTCCACGCACCGCCGGTGACCACCACGCGGCGCGCGCTGATCTCGCCGGAGTCAGTCACGACGACGGCGCGGTCGTCGCCGGCGACGCGGATGTCCCGGACCGGCGTCGAATAGTCAAAACGGGCGCCGTGCGCCTCTGCGGCCCGGCGCAGCGCCAGCAGCGCATCGGTGGCGCGGACGCGCCCCGAGCCGGGAACCACCAGGACCTCGCTCCGGAAATTCATGCCTCGCCAGCGGTCCGCAGCCTCCGGGGCCGGAAGGAAGTAACTGTCGATGCCGCGCTCCGCGTGCGACGCACGGACGTCCCGCAGCCTGCCGACGTTGCCATGGTTCACCAGCCCCACGAGGTCCAGCAGCTGCGTGCCCGTTTCGTCGGCAAGCTCGTCCCACAGGTCCTTGGCTTCGGTGGCCAGGTCCAGGTAGTCGGCCTCGGCGTAGGCCATGTTGAAATTGCGGGTGGCGCCATGCGAGGCGCCAATGTGGTGGCCCGGCTCGAACTGTTCCAGGAGCCTGACCGAGTGCCCGCGGCGGGCAAGCTGCCACGCGGCAGCCGAGCCCATCGCCCCTCCGCCGATTACAACGACATCAACATCCACCACAGCTCCACCCAACCCGGTCCCGCGGCCTCCTCGTGAGGCTTTTCGCCGTTCCATTCTGCCAAGGTTCCTGCGACGGAGCGGCTCGCGCACAAAGGCACCGTGGATTGTGGAACGGATGCACTCGTCAGTCTGGGCCCCGGACACCACCAGCCTGCCCACGCCCTCCCTGGCCAGCACATCTTCCAGGTCGGTGTCCTCAAAGGAGTCCGCGAAGGACTTGTGCACCAGCGGTTCCTGTTCCCGGCGCTTCAGTTCGGGCACCAGTTCCCAGGCCCCGCTGCCCTTCTCCAGCTGCTCATCCGAGTGCTGGACCTACACTGACAGTTTGGTCATAGCGAGCTCCTTTGTCCGCGCCGGGGCCTTCGACGGGACCCGGGCGGCGATCCGTTGCATGCATTTTACCTGGGCTTAACTTGATCGGTCTTGTGGGCCTGCACGGGGCCACGACAGACTTAAAGCACTTGATGAACGGATCAATTCTGATCGTTCGACCAGACCAGCGGAAGATGTTCGCAGAGATGCGCTCGGCCTGTTTTGCGGCGAAGCCGCCGGCGGACGGGCTCCGCAGACCGGAAGGATTAGTTATGGCCGGCAAGTTTGAAGTCTTCGTTGACGCAGAAGCGCAGTACCGGTTCCGGCTTACCACGCCCGACGGAACCGAACTGGCCGTGTCCGCTCCGTACCGGGACAAGTCCGCAGCCGTGGCGGCCATCGAGGCAGTCCGCGAGTGCGCGGGCATGGGCCTGATCAGCGACCTCTGCCCGGCCGGCAATTCGGTTCCGACGTCGGCCGCCGCCACGCCGGCACCGGTCCCCGCGGCCTGCGAACCCCGGCGGACCCCGGTTGACGGCTTCCGCAAACACGCGGCAGTGCGGCGGCCGGCGGCCGTGCCGCACCTCTCGGGAGTGGCGTAATCACGCCCCGCGCACCCCGGCCGCGGGGCGGCGCAGCCTGAAGCCGACTGCAGCCCCGGCAACAAGCAGGATTCCGCCGGCAACAAGCAAGTAGCCGGCCTCAGCCAGGGGCCTCGCTTGCTGCGGGGAAGGTGGCCCCGCAGCCGGAACCGCGGGGGACGACTCTGCAGCTGACGTGGGAACCGCAGGGGCCCGAACTGCGGAAGATTCCGGTGACGGCGTCCCGGTCGCATTCCCGGCAGAGTTGGCATCGGTTCCCGGCGCTTGGCTGGCGGGCACTTGGCTTTCAAGAAGCTGGCCTCCCGGCAGTTCGGTTCCCGGTGTAAGCGGCCGGGCGGTCGACGTCGGGCTGCTTGGGCCCGGAACAGGGCCTCCCGGTGCAGGGTCCGGGGTAACGGTGGTCGAGGGTGCCGGCGCGGTCGGGACCGCCGTCGTGGGCGTTGTTGGTCCGGGAAGCAACGGGCTCAACGGGACGCAGATGCCGCCAGGGGTTACCGGAACCTGGCCTGCGGGGCACGGCTCTGAGGCCGCCGGCGCAGCCAACGCCACCATGACAAGGACGACGGCGCACCACAGCGACGCAGTGCCCACAATCCTCTGCCCGGTACTCACGACGTACAACGCTACCCAATTGGTCACGGAAACCTGCGGACCCCAAGCCCCGGCGAGCACGCAAGGGTGCGGCACCAGGGCCGGAAACGTGGTAGGCAAGAGAAGGGAGCACATCTGCCACCTGCCGCGTACGGAAGGATTCACGTTGCCAGAAGATCCGAACACCGGAGAGCCCGACACGAGGGGCTGGCTCGCTTCCAGGATCCTCCGTGGCGGCACCGAGCCCGATCCGCGGTTCACCCTGGCGAACGAGCGCACCTTCCTGGCGTGGATCCGCACTTCGCTGGCCCTGCTGGCCGGCGGCGTGGCCGTCGAAGCCTTTATGGCCGACCTCCTGGGCCAGGAGTTGCGCAAGACCATCGCAGTGCTGCTGCTCGTCCTGGCGCTGGTGATCGGCGGCGGCTCGTTCTTCCGGTGGGTGAACGTGGAACGCGCCATGCGGTCAAAGGCGCCGTTGCCGCTGCCCCTCATCGCCCCTGTGCTGGCCATCGGCGGAGCCCTCGTGGCAGCCATCATGGTGGTTTTCGTGATCGCCCGGCCGGCCTGACCGTGACAGCCCAGCACGACTCCGCCTGGCACGGCGACGCGGGTCTTCAGCCTGAACGGACCGATCTCGCCTGGAGCCGCACCACCATGTCGATGGTGATCGCAGCAGCAGTCTTCCTGCGTTGGCTGCCCCATCACGGCTGGTTCGTCGGAACGCTCGTCGGGGGCGCCATCGTCACCGCAGTTGCCATCAACCTCACCCAGAAAAGGCGCTTCCATCGCGCCGTTCGGGGCATCAGGCACGAAACCATGGCACCGCATGTAGGTTCGACGGCGGCGGTCGCCGCGAGCGTCGTCGTCCTCGCCCTGCTGGGGATCTACACGGTACTGTTCCTGCCGCTGCAGCCATAGGGGCCGGGGGCCCGCCGGTACAGCCGGCCAGTCAACGGGGAGCCGGTTAGAAAAGCATCTGCTGGCCGTCTGCGGATTCGCCTGCGGCTGTCAGCACCCCTTCAGCAGAAGTCATTCCGACGATGTCCTTGAAGTCCGGAAGCAGCTCACCAATGCAGGTCTGGCCCTCGAGCACCGGGATCACCACCGTATTCGCACTGCCTGTGTTTGCACTGGGGTCGGTGCTGGAATCTGCCACTGAGTGAGTTTATGGCAGGGCCCCGACACTGGAGGGACGACACTCCAGCATGAACGGCGCGTGACTGTACTCCGGCCTAACCCTGGCCCTCCATGGCGACGACAGGTTGCCCCGGACTGTTCACCGGATCCGCGGCCGGCCGCTTCGCCGTATGTTCCACAGCAGGGGCACGCCGATGGAACCGACGCACAGCCCACGGCAGCAGGTACCTGCGGGCCCACTCAAGATCTTCAGCCCTGGCCTGCCGCCAGTTGCCCTGCACCAGGCCTGCGGGTGCCCCAGCGGGTTCCGGGTGCACCAGCACATGCGGTGCACCAAGTGCATCCAGCACTCTCATTGCCACGGCGTGGTGGCCGAGCGGGGACAGATGCAACCTGTCCCGGTCCCACATCCGCGGGTCCCGGAGTTCACGCAAACCCCACAGGTCAGCAATGACGGCGTCGTGCCGGGAGGCGATCGCGCGGATGTTTTCGTTGAAGACCGCAACCTTGGTCCGGTTGCGGCCCAGCACGGGCGTCGACCTCCAGTCGGGACCGGTGAAAAGAACCAGGGTAGCGCCGCTGGAACTTAGCAGCTCGACGCCGGCGTCGAGCTTGTCCGCCAGCTTGTCCGGGTCGCTGCCGTGGAAGACCATGTCGTTGCCGCCGGCGGAAATTGTGATCAGGTCCGGCTCCAGAGCCAGCGCCGGCCCGGCCTGCCGGGCGAGGATCTGCTCCAGCAGCAGGCCACGCACGGCAAGGTTCGCGTAGGCAAAGTCCGCACGGCCATTACCTAGCTCCTCAGCCACGCGATCGGCCCATCCGCGCACTCCGCCGGGACGCCGGGGGTCGGGGTCCCCCACTCCTTCGGTAAACGAGTCCCCCAAGGCGACGTACCTGCGCCATGGGTGGTCACCGGCACCGGCGGCGTACCCCGCACTGCCGCCACCACCGCGGGTCCGGCGCCCCGACAGATCCTTGTCCTGTGTGGTCACCACGCACCTCCTCGTGGGAAGCCTGCGTCCTTTTTCTGATTAACCACCGGAGCGGCCCACATGTTCCGCAATAGGGACCAAATGCCGTTTTTGTCAATGGAATGCCCACCGGTCCGCAGACGTTAAAACGAGTGTCCGCTGCTATGGGTTGCACCGGACTGACAGGAAGGTCATGAGCAGGAAAATCGAAACAGTTGAAGACGACGCCGGGAAGGTCATCAGCTACCGTCGGCACCCGAATGGCGGCGGCCTGATCGGCCGCGGTGCCGACGTGGATGAGACGTCGTTCATCAGTTCGACTGCCTATGTGGAGGCCGGCGCCCTGGTGGGCAGGGGCAGCCGGGTTGGCGGCGGCAGCTGGATCGACCGGCGGGCGCGCATCGGCCACCGCGTGGTAATTGGCGATGCCGTGTATGTGGGGCCTGGAGCGGTGGTTGGCAACCGGGTTCGTGTGGGCAGCCACTCCAGGATTGGAGGGGGCGCGGTCATTGGCCACGGGGTCCGCCTGCACGGTGACAGCACAGTCGCCTCGGGCAGCTACATCACGGCCGGAAGCAAGGCGTCCGCGGCCTCGTCCCAGCGGTCCCGCCCGGACGGCAGCCGTAAAACGCGCAAGGCCGCCTGAGCGCGCATGACGCGTCGGCGACGCCGAAAGGGGGCCTAAAGGCTCTCGCGGAGCACGCCGGCGTGCGACTACCGTGGAGGCATACCCAGCGTTTGAGCATTGAGAGCGGGGACGCGTGATGGGCAGCCCATGGGATCCCGATGGCGGGCAAGGGCGCGGGGCCGAAAGTTCCGACGGCGGGATCCCCTACGACGGTGCTTCGCCGGATGACGGCGCTGTCCCCGACGACCGTGGTGCGCCTGACAGCGGTGGCCAGGGGAACGCCGACGAGACCGGCGGCACGGCCGGGGCTTTCCTCCCCGCAGTGCCGGCGGCCGCTTTCCGCGAAGCAGTCGTTGCCCGGGAAGAGGAGCGGTTCGGCGGCATTAAGATCGGGTCGGCCTTTTTCGGCTGGCTGACGGCCACCGCAATGATTGTCCTGCTGGCGGCACTGGCTTTGGCGGCTGTGAGGGCAGGGCTGCTGGCCGGTACGGACTTGGTGCCGGGTGCAGGCCAGTCATCACTGTGGCCCGGTGGTGTGACGGGGGCCGCCATGCTCCTGGCGATCCCCTTTCTCGCGTATTTCCTGGGCGGGTACGTTGCAGGTCGGATGGCGCGCTTCAACGGCATCGGCCAGGGGCTCACGGTGTGGCTGTGGGCTGTGCTTATGAGCGCGATTGTGGTTGGTGTGGTCCTTTTTGGCGGCCTCGGCGGGCAGCTCAATGTCCTCACCACACTTAGCGAATTTCTTGGATTTCCCCTGAATCAGGGCCAGCTGAGCACCACAGGCGTCATTGCCCTCATCGCCGTCGCGGCCCTGGCCCTTCTCGGCGCCGTCACGGGCGGCATTGCCGGGGTGCATTACCACCGAAGAGTGGACCGGGCGGGGTTCGCCCCAACGGAGGAGTACTACCAGTCCTAGGCGGAGGTCAGGCCTCGGCGGACGCCGTTACCCGCCCGCCGTTGAAGTATTCGAGCTGCCAGCCGTCGACGCTATGGTGGTGGGCCAGGTTGAGCACGGCGTTGTCGACGCTTTGCAGCGTGCGGCCGATGGCGCGGCTGAGGCTCACGCGGATGAGGGTGCCGTGGGCGACCACCAGGACGCGGCGGCCACGGAACTCTTCGGCCAGCTCCTCCAGCGCGGTCAGGCCGCGGGTGGCCGCTTCGTCCTCGCTCTCCGCGCCGCGGAAGCCGCCGGGGACGCGCAGGGCTTCAAGTTCGGGGCCGGCCTGCAGCCCTTCCGCCGGCCCGAAGCGGCGCTCGGTGAGCTCAGGCACGTGCCGCGCGACGCTGAGGCCCAGCCCGTCGGCAATTATGCGGGCAGTTTCCGCTGCACGGCTCAGCGGCGAGGACACGATGGTGTCCCAGCTGTGGCCGGACAGGGCGGCGACGGCGTCGCGCGCCTGTCCGCGGCCGACGTCGTTCAGTGGAATATCAGTGGATCCCTGCAGGCGGCGCTGCGCATTCCAGTCAGTCTGGCCATGGCGGACAAGGGCGAACGTCGTAAGGGTCATGCCTCCATTCTGCCTTGAGGGCATGCCCGGTCCGGAACTGTTCGTGACGTTTACGACGACACTGGTGGAGGGCCAGAGGCCTTGCCTTCCTCATCCGTCAGGCGTACCTTGAGCCGGTATCACCTTCAAAGGACTCCGTAGCTTGTCATGTTGCATACCGTTCCGCCCGCATTCAGCAGGAAGGCAGCATCGATTCAGATGAACATCAGGGATCATTGGGACCGGCTCGACCAGCCCACGCAGAAGTGGCTCATCGACAACCCGGGGTGCCGGATTCTGCCCCGGACCGTCACCACGATCATCTCCAAGGCAACAGGGGAAGATCCAGGAAGTGGCCAGCATGGCGAGATGGTCTTATCGCCGGAGGACCACGAGTTCATCCGCTCGAAGGCAACCGAATCGCTCAGCGCCTGACCCGCTCGTCGTCTGTCCTGACGATCAGCCGAGCTCCCCTTGCACGTGGGCCCGGATGGCACCGATCACCCGCGCCGATCCCTGCGTGCGGTAAACGTCGATTGGCCTGGAGCCCAGCAGCACGTTGGGATTGCACATCCAGACCATTGCCTGCGCCGGCGTGAAAGCGGAGTGGAGGTGCCTTATAAGGGCATCCAGGTCCGCAAGCTCGAGCCGGCCGCCCGCATCCGGCGCATCCTGGCCCGACGCCCAGCGTTCCAGAAGTTCCACGCTGATGCCCAGCAGCGGTGGCGGACAATGCCGGTTCGTCAGCGCCCATGTCCTGCAGTTGTTCCATGACGCCATGCTATTTGCCCGCGTTCCCCGGTACCAGGGCCGCAGGACCTCCTGTGCGCTGGTCATCCATACGCCCACTAAGCTGAACCTCACGCGTGATGGACAGGAGGCTGAAATGGCCGGGATGACAGTGGCAGAGGTGATGGCTGAGCTGGCCGCCCTCGAGGATCCGAGGATGCGCGAGGTGAACGAGAAGCACGGGGATGATCACGGTGTGAACCTCAGCAAGCTCCGCGCGCTGGCGAAGCGGCTGAAGACGGAGCAGGACCTCGCGCTCCAGCTCTGGAAGACGGAGGACACCGCGGCGAAGCTGCTGGCGATCCTGGTCTGCCGTCCGAAGGCGTTCGAGCGTGACGAGCTGGATGCCATGGTGCGCGCGGCGGGCACCCCCAAGGTGCACGACTGGCTTGTGAATTATGTGGTGAAGAAGAACCCGCATTCCGAGGAGCTTCGCCTGGCGTGGTTCGCAGATCCGGATCCGGTGGTCGCGAGTGCCGGCTGGGCATTGACCGCTGAGCGCGTGGCGAAGGAGCCCGAGGGCCTCGACCTCGCAGGACTGCTCGACGTCATTGAGGCGAAGATGAAGGACGCCCCGGATCGCCTGCAGTGGGCGATGAACAACTGCCTGGCGCAGATCGGGATCGAGCACGCCGGGCACCGCGCCCGTGCCATCGAGATCGGTGAACGCCTGCAGGTCCTCAAGGACTACCCGACGCCGCCGAACTGCACGTCTCCTTTCGCGCCCATTTGGATCGCCGAAATGGTCCGCCGGCAGCACAAGAAGTAGCTTGAGTTTCCGGCTCAGGGCAGCGCCGCATACTCGTTGGCCTGGTCGCGCACCTGCCGCAGGTAGTTATCGGACTGGTTGTAGGAGAGCACTGCGTCGCTCCATCCCCCGGCGGTGGTGAGGTCACGGCCGCCCCGGCACAGGTACGAGGCGGCGCTGAGTGCGGCATCGTCGATGTTCAGCGGGTCGGCGATTCCGTCTCCGTTCCCGTCCCGCCCTGCCAGGTCCCACGTGGTGGGAATGAACTGCATGGGTCCCACGGCGCGGTCCCAGACAGCGTCGCCGTCGAGGACGCCGTCGTCCGTGTCGGGGATGGCGGCGAACCCGCCGCCATCGAGGCTTGGCCCGATGATCGGCCCGCTCGACTGCCCGGTGCCGGACAGAGTCCCGCCTCCATGGCTCCCGTGTCCGGACTCCACAAAGCCGATGGCGGCCACGGTATTCCATCCGACCCGGCACGCGGGGGTGTCGGTGTTGGCGAGCTCCGCGGCGGCTGCATAGGCCTGCAGCGCCCTGGCAGGTATGCCGGTCTGTTTCGCCGTCCTGGCCAGCCATTCCGGATCCACCGGGCTGTCGGTAATGTCCACGGCGCGGGCGCTGAAATCCGGGAGTGCAGCGAGTTTCGCGCCAGCTTGCGGCGGTGGCGCCTGGCCCCGCAGCCCGGCCGCGCCGGACTGGCCGAGCGCCCAGAACAGGAGCCCGCTGATGACGCAGGTCGCGAACAGGCAGAAGACCGCAAGGCGTTTGAGTCGGAGCATGGACTTGGTGGTTCTCGTTTCCGGCGTGTTATTAGTCAGCCGGGTATAACTTACCGCTCCATACTGACGGTGAGATCCAAGTGGATGTCGCTGTCGGCCACCAGCCGCTCCTGGAGATAGCGGGCCAGGCTGGCATCCGTGGCAGTGTGGGCGCCGTTCGGCACCGCTCCCCGCAGAAACGCCTGCGTGTTGGTGGACTTCACCACGTCCAGCGGCGCCCATCCGCGATGGCTGGAGGTGAGACGCTCAATGTCCGTGCGGAAAGAGCGCTTGTGGTCTTCGCGGACAGTGGCGCAAACGGTGAACGGAATAAAAGTAGGCAAAGGGGTCCTCTCGAGAGGCAAACCGGTAGTCGGCGCCCGGTTAGTACAAGGCCCTCCGGGGTCCCGGCATTCCCCCACAGAGGCGAACGAGGCGGACGTCACGGCGTCGTCGAGTGAAGAGTAAAGCACGACGTCGGCGGGCCACCCTCGTGGGTGACCCGCCGACGTCGTACTTCTCAGGAAACGGTGCTACCGCAAAATCACCGTGCGGTTGCCGAGCAGCAGGACCCTGCCTTCGCAGTGCCAGCGCACGGCGTTGCGCAGCGCGGCGCATTCAGCGTCCCGGCCAACGGCCACCAGGTCTTCCGCGGTGTAAGTGTGGTCCACGTCGATCACCTGCTGCGAGATGATCGGGCCCTCGTCGAGTTCCGCGTTGACGTAATGGGCGGTAGCACCCACGGTCTTGACGCCGCGTTCGTAGGCCTGGTGGTAGGGCTTGGCACCCTTGAAGCTGGGCAGGAACGAGTGGTGGATGTTGATGGTCCGTCCGGCCAGCTTGGCTGAGAGCTCGTCACTCAGGACCTGCATGTAACGGGCCAGCACCACGAGTTCCACGTCAAAGGCGTCGACGAGCTCCATCAGGCGCGCTTCCGCGTCCGGCTTTGTATCGTTCGTGACCGGGAGGTGGAAAAACGGGATGCCGTGCCACCGCACCAGGTCCTCCTGCTCGCGGTGGTTGGAGACGACGGCGACGATCTCCACCGGGAAATCCCCGGTGCGAGCCCGGAAGAGCAGGTCGTTGAGGCAATGGCCCATTTTGGACACCATCACCAGGACGCGGCGTTTACGGCCGTGCGGCTCCAGCTGCCAGTTCATCTGCCATTTGTGCGCCAGTGACGTGAAGTCCCGGCGCAGCTCCTCGGTGCTGTAGGCCTCCGGCGCGGAGGCGAAGTGGACGCGCATGAAGAAGTGTCCCTCTTGGCGGTCCCCGTACTGCTTGTTGTCGATGATGTCGCAGCCGTGGTCCAGCAGGAATCCCGAAATTGCGTGGACAATGCCCGGAGATTCGGCACAGTCGAGGGTCAGGACGTGCTCGGATGTGCTCATTTCTTTGCGTCTCGCAGTTCGCGGGTGAGGGCCGTTCCGGGCTCCATGTCCTGGGCGAGTTCGGCCTGGAACGTGGCGTAACGGGCCAGGTGCGCGGGCCGGCTGCGCAGTACCAGCCAGGCGGCGCCGAGCAGGATGAACCACACCGGAGTCACCAGCAGCGCCAGCAGGGTATCCGGCTGCGTGGTCAGCGCCCACAGCACGAAGGCAAAGAAGGCGAATACCACCCAGACCATGGGGACGCCGCCGGGCATCCGGTACCTGGACGCCTCGTGCAGCTGCGGGCGGCGCCTGCGGAAGGCGAGGTAGCTGGCCAGGATGATTGACCACACAAACACGAAGCAGACGGCGGACACGGTGGTCACCATGTCGAAGGCCTTGCCGATGTCCGAGCCCGCGTACATCAGCACCACGCCGGAGAGCAGCAGGACGCAGGAGAGGAACAGCGCATTCTGCGGGACCTTGCGGCGGGACAGGCTGCTGAACACTGACGGGGCGTCGCCCTCCTGGGCCAGGCCGTAGACCATGCGCGACGTTGAGTAGATGCCGGAGTTGGCCGAGGACATGGCCGAGCTGAGCACCACCAGGTTCACCACGGTGGCGGCGGCGCCCAGTCCGGCCAGGGAGAACATGGCGATGAACGGGCTGTGGCCGGCCTGGAACTGGGTCCACGGGGTGACGGACATCAGGATGATGAGGGCGCCCACGTAGAAGAGCAGCACACGGATGGGGATGGAGTTGATGGCCTTGGGCAGGTTCTTCTCCGGGTCCTTGGCTTCCGCGGCCGTAGTGCCCACCAGTTCGATTCCCACAAAGGCGAACACGGCGATCTGGAAGCCGGCCACAAAGCCCATGAATTCGTTGGGGAAGAAGCCGCCGTGGCTCCACAGGTTCGAGAAGGTGGCAGGGCCGGCGTCGGACTGGAAACCGGTGAAAATCATGAACATGCCCACGATGATCAGCGCCGCAATGGCGATGATCTTGATCAGCGCGAACCAGAACTCGGTCTCGCCGAACGCCTTCACCGTCACAAGGTTGAGGAGCAGGAGGATGGCCACGGTGGCCAGGCCCGGGATCCACAGCGGCAGCCCCGGCCAGAGTTCCTTCGAGTAGCCGGCAATGGCAATGACGTCCGCGATCCCGGTGATCACCCAGCAGAACCAGTACGTCCAGCCGGTGAAGAAGCCGGCCCAGGGGCCCAGGAGGTCCGCGGCAAAGTCGCTGAAGGACTTGTAGTTCAGGTTGGACAGCAGGAGTTCGCCCATGGCCCGCATCACGAAGAACAGCATGAAGCCGATGATCATGTACACGAAGATGACGGACGGCCCGGCCGCCGAGATGGTCTTTCCGGAACCCATGAAGAGGCCGGTGCCGATGGCGCCGCCAATGGCGATCAGCTGGATGTGCCGGTTGCTCAGCTGCCGCTCAAGGTGCGGCTCCTGGTGGGAAGTCAGGGTCTTAGTTGTCACGTGCTGTTCCTCGGATCAAAGCGGACTGGAGTGCTGCGGACGTTGACGCCTGATCCGGCCCGCCGGGGACCGGATCAAGGTTGTTGAAGCTGTAGAGATGGATGCCTGCGATGTTTCCCGGCTGGCTTTCCAGCCCGGCCACCAGGGTTTGCGGCGAATAGCGGTCACCGCTGAGGAGCTTGCGCGCCAGCGGACCCTTGCGGCTGAGGAACTTCAGCGAACTTCCGACGCCGATCTGCGCCGCCAGGGCGACCAGCTTGGTCCGGGGGACGGACCCCGCCACGCCGGCCCAGACGGGCAGCAGCACCCCTTCGCGGCGCAGGAGCGCCGCGTAATCGAGGATTCTCGACGGGGAGAAGCACATTTGCGTGACGACATGCGAGGCCAGGTGCTGCTTGGCCAGCAGGGCATCCAGCAGGTCCACCGGGCCAACGCCCGGATGGCCCTCCGGGTAACCGGCAACACCCGCCCGCATCATGCCGCCGGAGTACTGCGCGATGTCTTCCAGCAGCGGAAGGGCGGACCCGTACTGGCCGGCCTGCTGCTTCCGGTCTCCGCCGATCACGAACACTTCCCGGATGCCGGCCACGTTGCAGTCGCGGAGGATTCCGGTGAGCTCTGCGCGGTCATGCACGCTCCGCGCGGCGAGGTGCGGGACGACGTTGTAGCCGAGCACACCCAGCTGCACGGCGGCACGCATGGTCCGCTCGATGCCGTGGTGGGGCAGGCACGTGACGGTGAGCGTTGTGGTCACGGGCACGTGCGCCCGGACGAGGTCAACGATTCCCTCGGAAGGGATGATCTCGATTCTGGTGGGGAACATCATTGGTCCTCTCTGGTTCTCAATCCGTTGTTCTCAGCGCTGTGCTGCGATGAGGGAGCTGGCTTCCTGGCGGGTGCTGCCGGAGGACTCGATGTGGGCGAGTTCGGCCGGGATTTCCCAGCCCTTCTTGCGCATCGCGGTGGCCCAGAGCCGGCCGGCACGGTAGGAAGAGCGGACCAGCGGGCCGGACATGACGCCGAGGAAGCCGATTTCCTCGGCCTCGGTGGCGAGGTCCACGAATTCCTGCGGCTTGACCCAGCGGTCCACCGGCAGGTGCCGTTCGGAGGGGCGCAGGTACTGGGTGATGGTGATCAGGTCGCAGCCGGCCTGGTGCAGGTCGCGCAGGGCCTCGGAGATTTCCTCTCGGGTTTCGCCCATGCCCAGGATCAGGTTGGACTTGGTGACCATGCCCAGGTTCCGGCCCTGCGTGATCACATCCAGGGACCGCTCGTACCGGAACGCGGGGCGGATGCGCTTGAAGATCCGCGGGACCGTTTCGACGTTGTGCGCGAAGACCTCGGGCCTGGAGTCGCAGATCGCGGCGATGTGCTCGGGTTTGCCGGAGAAGTCCGGGATCAGCAGTTCGACGCCGGTGCCCGGGTTCAGTTCGTGGATCTTCCGGACGGTTTCGGCGTAGAGCCAGACACCTTCGTCGGCCAGGTCGTCGCGGGCCACGCCGGTCACGGTGGCGTAGCGCAGCTGCATGGCTTGGACCGAGCGGGCCACCTTGGTGGGTTCGAACATGTCCACCGGGGAGGGCTTGCCGGTATCGATCTGGCAGAAATCACAGCGCCGGGTGCACTCGGAACCGCCGATCAGGAACGTGGCTTCCTTGTCTTCCCAGCACTCGAAGATGTTCGGGCAGCCGGCCTCCTCACACACGGTGTGAAGGCCTTCCTTCTTCACCAGGTTCTTGAGCTGGACGAACTCCGGGCCCATCTGGACCTTGGCCTTGATCCACTCCGGCTTACGCTCCACCGGTGTGGCCGCGTTGCGCTGCTCGATACGCAGCATCTTCCGGCCTTCTGGTGCCAGTGTCATAGTTCTCTTTCCTTCAACATTCGGCTCAGCATTCGACGACGTTGACGGCGAGGCCGCCCATGGCCGTTTCCTTGTATTTGGAGGACATGTCCTTGCCGGTCTCACGCATGGTCACGATCACCTCGTCCAGGGACACCCGGTGCGTCCCGTCACCCCAGAGCGCCATCTTCGCGGCATTGATGGCCTTCGCGGCCGCGATCGCGTTCCGCTCGATGCAGGGGATCTGCACCAGACCGCCGATCGGATCACACGTCAGCCCCAGGTTGTGTTCCATCGCGATCTCCGCCGCGTTCTCCACCTGCTGCGGCGTCCCGCCCATCACCTCGGCCAGACCGGCAGCGGCCATCGAGGACGCCGAGCCCACCTCGCCCTGGCAACCCACCTCGGCACCCGAAATCGACGCCTGCTCCTTGTAGAGCACACCAATGGCGGCGGCGGCCAGCAGGAACTTCACCACCACGTCCTCGCGGTCCGCCTGCGTCGCCTTGTCCATGCCCGGCGCGAAATGCAGGGCGTAATACAGCACCGCCGGGATGATCCCGGCCGCCCCGTTCGTCGGCGCGGTGACCACCCGGCCACCCGAGGCGTTCTCCTCGTTCACCGCCAGGGCGATCAAGTTGACCCATTCCTGCCAGTACTTCGGATCCCGGTACTCCGGATCCTGGGGATCCTGGTCCCGGGTCTCCTTCATCAGCCGTTCGTGCCAGTCCGGGGCCCGACGGCGGACCTTCAACCCGCCCGGCAGCAGCCCCTCACGCTTCAGCGACACCGCGACGCACTCCTCCATCACGGAGTAGATGTGCAGCAGCCCCTCGCGGATCTCCTCCTCGGACCGGGACGCGCGTTCGTTGACGAACATGATCTCCCCGATGGACAGGCCCTTGGACTGGCACCGGCCCAGCAACTCCGCAGCGGTCCGGAACGGCAGCGGCAGCTCCTTCTTGGACTCCTCCAGCTCCTGCCGGGCCGCGTCCTCCTCGCCCTCACGAACAATAAACCCGCCGCCCACCGAGAAGAACGTCGCCTGGTGCAGGACCTCCCCGGCACCGTCAGTGACCGTGAACGTCATCCCGTTCGTGTGCCGCGGCAGGATCGTCAACGGCCGCAGCACCATGTCCTTCACCCCGTACGGCAACGCCACACCCTGCCCGTCACCGGCGCCGGCCAGCTGCAGTTCCCCGGTCTCCGCGATCGCCGCCAGCCGCTCCTCCACCTCCGCCGGCAGGATCTTCTCCGGATGGTAGCCCTCCAACCCCAGCAGGATGGCCGTCATCGTCCCGTGCCCGTGCCCGGTCGCAGCCAGCGAGCCGTACAGGTCCACCCGCAGCGACGCCACCCGGTCCAGGTCACCGGACGCCTTCAACTCCTCGGCGAACACCGCGGCAGCACGCATCGGACCCACCGTATGCGAACTCGACGGTCCGATTCCGATGGAAAAAAGATCAAAGACACCAACAGCCATAGCCGGGGTCCTTAGGTGCCCGGGCGCAGCGGGGCGGGGGTTTTGGGGAACAACTGAACGGTCACGAGGAACTCCATATTTCAGGTGGCACAGGGTGCCACGATGATTCGGGTTCCTCCCCGCTCTGTATCTGACCTGAGAGTTTCCGCGGACCCTGCTGTTACAGAGTGCCGCTTGCACCGTCGGTGAGCCCGGAGACCGGACTACTTTCCAGAGTTGCCTCGCCGCGGCGGTACGTGGGCCTGAGAGATTCCTGGGGAGGATTTGCTCCTACGGCGCCTGCTGAACGTACCGGCAGGACTCTCCCGCCGCAGATCAAAAGCGTGTGCCACCTGTCGGTGACACGGCTCACACATTATCCCGTCCGGCGGACAACATGCAACAGAGTCACTTCGTGTGGATCATTCCCGGCCACGAAAGGGCCGGGAACGGCGTCGGGGCGAGCCAGGCCCCGGCTAGAGGAACACTGCGGTGAACATCGCCGTTCCGCCGGCTCCGAAGGCGGCGAGGATAAGGCCCACCGAGAGGCTGCCCTTCGAGACGACAAAGACGGGGCGCGTCGATTCAGCGGGGTTCGCCGGGTTGTAGAGCACCGGGATCCGGGTGCCGATGATTTCCTGGTCCGCACCGTAGATGTCTGACTGGCCAAGCCACCGCCGGCCGTGGGAGTCCGGGAACTCGTAGGACGGGGCAAAGCGGTGCTGGCCATTGCTGGCGGGACCGTCTTTCCCGTGCAGGTTCCCGGTCACTGTGGCCTGAACCGGCACCCAGCCGCGTTGTGCGTACCGCCGCCGGAATGAGCCCGCCAGGGAGAACCCCGTGATGAGCACCCCCACCACCAGGAACATCGCGGGTACCCCCACGAACAGCGCTTCTATGGACTCCATGCTCAGCTCAGCGGGAGGATGCTGATGAACAAGAATGACCCCGCTGCAATCGCCGCGAAGCACGGGATGAGGCAGCCGATCACCGTACTGTCCTGGGACGACACCTGGAACGACTGGTTGGGATTGATGGGGTTATACATCACTTCCACCGAAGACCCCGGATCCGGCTGGCTGGCGTACGACACCTCGGATTCGCCGGCGAACAGCGTCCCGCGGGGATCCGCGAACTGGTAGGTGGGGTAGAAACGCCGGCTGCGGCTGCCGCCGCCTCCGCCGTTGGTCCAGCCGGCCACGCTCCCGGTGACGGTCGCCTGGACCCTCGGCCAGCTGGCAGTGAGTTGTTCGCGGCGCTTGGTCTTCCGCGAAAGATGGACAATCGAAAAAATCACGCCGGCAACAAACAGCGCCCAAATGATGTACAGCGCGATCTTCACGTGCCCCCCCAGGTTCCAGTCACCAAGAAGTATGCCATCGGCCGGCGGCTGCCCCGCATTCGGGGCGGCCGCCGGCCGGAACCTGGCGGTCCTAGGACGTGAGGTGCAGCGAGGAGGTAAGCGCCGCGTCGGCGTCGCGCAGCACCTTGGCCGCCACCTGGAGACCTTCGATCCGGCCCAGCGAAACGTCCTCGTGCTCGATGTTGACCAGCATGTTGGGGTCCACCTCGTACAGGGCGCGGAGGAACTCGGTCCAGTAGGCAGTGTCGTGCCCGCGGCCCAGCGCGACGAAGTCCCACGCGGAGTTCTTAGGCCATTCGTTGGCCCACTCGTCGCCGCCGAGGTTGGTGCGGCTTTCCTCGGGCGCGAGCCGGCGGAAGCTGTTGTCCAGCACGCCATAGAGCGCGGCGTTCCCCGTGTTGACGCGGACGTCCTTGGCAGCTGCCTGGAACACCAGCGGGCCGAGCTCCCGGACCACTGCGACCGGATCCATCTGCTGCCAGAACAGGTGCGAGGCATCCAGCTCAACGCCAACGTGCGTGGCGCCAGTAAGCTCGATGAGCTTGCGGACGTCAGCGGTGTTGAACACGATGTTCTGCGGGTGCAGCTCGAGGGCCACCTTCACGCCGTGGTCAGCGGCAAGGCGGTCGGTTTCCTTCCAGAAATCGGCGGCGATGCCCCACTGGTAGTCGAGCACGTCCAGGGCCGCCGAGTTCCAGGCGTTAACCACCCAGTTGACGGTGGTGGCTCCCGGCTCGCCGCCGGGCAGGCCGGACATGGTGACCACGCGGTCCTGTCCCAGCCGGTGCGCCAGCCGGATGGAGCGGCGGATGTCCTCGGCATGCTTCTCACCGATTTTCCGCTTCGGGTGCAGCGGGTTGCCGTTGCAGTTCAGGCCCGCGATGGAGACGCCGGTCCCCTCGAAGATCGCCAGGTAGTCGTCGCGGGCGGCGTCGCTTTCCAGGATCTGGTCCATGTTGGGGACGTGCACGGCCGGCAGGAAGCCGCCGGTGTTAATTTCGATCCCGGTGAGCCCGAGGTCAGCGATGACCTTCAGCGCTTCGGGGAGCGGGCGGTCGTGCAGGATGGCGTTGTAGACCCCGAGTTTCATAGCGTGATCTTCTTTCCGTTGTTGAGCGCGGACTCCGTGACGGCGCCAAGCAGCTCCATGTTGCGGACGCCCTCGTCGAACGTGGCGCAGCGGGGCAGCGACTCCGCTTCGCTGAGGCCGGCCACCTCCTCCAGGAATGCCCGGGCCTGGTAGCCGAACGCGTCGTTCTGGCCGAAGCCGACTTCGGGGGCGTCCATGGCCAGGCCACCGGCGATGTAGGGGTGGCCGGGGCCGAGGATGACCTGCCGGTATCCGTTCTCGTTGCCGGAACCGTCATTGAGGAACAGCTGGATTTCGGCCGGGCGGCGCTGGTCGAACTTGGCCGCACCGTTCTCGCAGAACACCTCGAAGTTGAGGCTGTTGGCGTGGCCTGCGGCCACGCGGGAGACCTCGAAGCTGCCGGCGCCGTTTTCAAACTCTGCAGAGAACGCCGCGTAGTCGTCGTTCTCCACGGCTTCGAACGTGTCGCTGACCGCAGCGTGGTCGTGCCCGATGACGGCGCCCAGCGGCAATGGCCGCTTGTCGATCGCGGTGCTGAGGCGCCCGCCGCTGACGGACTTGATGTCGCCGCAGAGGAACTCGGAGACGTAGGCCAGGTGGCTTCCAACGTCGGCAAGCGCGCCGGAGCCGGGCCCGCCCTTGTAGCGCCAGCTCATGGGAGCGGAGGGGCTGAAGCCGTAGTCGGTCCAATAGCGCCCGCTGAAGTGCAGCACCTTCCCGAGGACGCCGGTGCGGATGAGGTCGCGGATGTAGGCGATGCCCGGGGTGCGGCGGAAGGTGAAGCCGATGCGTGCGATCGAGCTCGCATTGCGGGCCGCCTCCGCCATGGCGCGGGCATCCTCGATGGAATCGCTCAGCGGCTTCTCGCACAGTACGTGCTTGCCGGCGGCGAGGAGGCCTTCCACCACTTCGCGGTGCAGCGAGTTGGCGATGACCACGCTAACGACGTCGATGTCATCGGCTTCGGCAATTGCCTGCCATGACGCGTCGTTGCGCTCGTAACCGAAGCGGCGGGCGGCCAAGGAGCCGAATTCGGCGTTGACGTCTCCGATCGAGACCAGGCGTACCGCGGGAAGAACGGGGCTATACAGCGTTGAGGCCGTCCGATAGGCGGCAGCGTGGGCCTTGCCGGCCATTCCTGCGCCAATGACGGCGACGCCGAGGCTTTCAGCCATTGCTTTCTCCTTTGAAATTCGGCCAGGCTGATCGCCTGCCCGGAAAATTGTAGCGCTACAAAAATATTCGCTGGAAAGAGCGTAGCTTTGTCCATATGTCCTGTCAATGGTCGTGGGGCTATCCTCGATAAGGAGACACGAAAGGCTCTCCCATGACCCTGAATACCCCCCGGACGCGCCGGCCCACGATCTACGACGTCGCCGAGAGCGCCGGCGTCTCGCCGTCGCTGGTGTCCCTGGTCCTGCAGAACCCTTCGAGGGTCAGCGATAAACGCCGGGAGGCCGTGCTGGCCGCCATATCGCAGCTCGGATACCGGCCCAGCCGTGCCGCCACAGCCCTCGCCAGCAGCCGGACGAAGAGCATCGGACTGGTGATCGACGACTTCCGGAACCCGTGGTTCGTCGATCTGCTGCGCGGCATGGAATCCGCGCTCTCGGTGCACGGCTACCAGGTCACGGTGGCTGACTCGCGGCCCGGACGGAACCGGGTCAAAGAGGCTACGGACGGCCTGCTCGCCCTGCACGTCGCCGGCCTCGTGATCGCTGCCGAGCCCAGCGAGCCCATGCTCGCCGGCACCTGGGTCCCCACCGTCGTCGCCGGTTGGCGGAACGGAGTTCCCGCGGGTGCAGATCTCATCACCAACGACGACGACGGCGGCGGCCGCCTCGCAGCCGGCCATCTGCTCAGCCTGGGCCACACCCGCATCGGACACCTGTCGGGCACCGGCGGCGCCGCGGCCCACCGGCGCGAGGGCTTCCGCGGACGCATCGTCGAGGCCGGGCTGGAGGTCCGGATCGCAGGGGAATCCGGTGGAACGTCGGAGGAGGATGGATACGCATCGGCCTGCTGGGTCCTGGACCGCCACCCCGATACCACTGCCATCTTCGCGGCCAATGACACCATGGCACTGGGCGCGTTCGCCGCGGCAAAGACGAGGGGCCGGTCCGTGCCGGAGGACCTGTCCGTGATCGGCTACGACAACTCGCCGCTGGCCAAGTCCCGCTATCTGGACATCACAACGGTCGACAACCGGAGCGACGTCGTCGGAGCAGACTCCGCGCAGACACTGCTGGCAAGGATCCAGGACCCGGACATCGAACCCAGCCGCAAGCTGATCGACCCCGTCCTCGTGGTCCGCGGCACAACGGCACGCTTCTCCGCCTGACAGCAGTACCCGGTCAGCAACCACAGCACCGCTTGCTACGCTGGAGGCATGAAACCCCGCCTCGCCGCCCTGTCCGCTGCCGCCCTCATCGTTGCCCTGACCGGGTGCGGCCAGGTCCAGGACGCCGCCGAAAAGGCTGTGAGCGACGGCGCCTCGCAGGTTGCCACCGCAGCGGCCGACCAGGTCAAGGGCCAGATCTGCGCCCTCGTGGAGGACGGGCTTGTCAGCGTCAAGGACAAGGAGCTGCTCGTTGGCCTCGTGGGCGGCGCGGAGACCGCCGGCGTGCCGGCCGAAATCACCACTCCCTTGCGTCAGATCGCCGAAGCGGGCGACCAGGTTCCGGCCGAATCCGTCACCGCGCTCAAGGACGCCTGCACCGCATAGGTGCTAGCGCTTGCCCTTCTTGCGTGATCCCTTGCCGCGGCCTTTGTCCGGGTTGGGAGCGTAGCGCTGGGCCACCTTGGGCTTCTTGACGCCGGTCCCCCGGCGGTCCGGCTTGGGTTCCTTCTTGGGCTTCTCCACCTTCGCCGACGGCTGGCGGGAGCTCTGGGCGGTGCGTCCGCGGACAATCCCGATGAACTCCTCGATCACCTCGTCCAGGTCGTCCGGCTGGGCTGCCTGGGGCCACGCCAGCGCAACCTGGGTGGTGGGTGCGCCGGTGAGCTTCCGCGCCACCGTGTCCTTGACGTTGAAGTGGCGGGCAACGGACATCGGCAAGATGGCGAGCCCGGCACCGGAAGCAACCACCTGCAGGGCCATTTCAGGCCCGCCCAGTTCAGTGACATCCAGGAACGTTTCCGTGGCAAGGTCGGCCAGCGCCACCTCGTCGAACACGGAAATCTCGTGTCCCTTGGGGGCAACCACCACGGGCTGCTCCTCATAGAGGGGGATGACGTTCAGGCCCTCCCGCTCCACCGGAAGCCGGACGAAGCTGAGGTCCGCGGAACCGTCGCCGAGGACGGAAAGCTGAGCGCCGTCGTCGGACATAAAAGCGCGCAAGGGAACTTCCGGCATCCGCTCTTCCCAGCGCCGGATCCATTTGCCCGGCGTCACGCCGGCAACGTAGGCGAAGCGCAGCTCCCGCCTTTCCGGATCGGAAGGTGCGGGTACTTGGGGGGCTTCTTCTTCAGCGGACACACGTTCACAGTACCGCCAGTGCTGCAGGATGGCGCTGCGGGCCCGCCCTCCGGATACCCTTGAAGCATGACCTCTGCAAACTCCCAGTCCATGAAGCCGGCCACCGTTGCCAAGAAGCTTGGCATCTACCTGCCCGCAACACCCCAGGAGTTCCAGGATTCGGTTATCACCCGCGCCGAGTTCGCCGAGCTCCAGGCCAACCCGCCGGAGTGGCTGGCGGATCTCCGCCGCAACGGCCCGCACCCTCGCCCGGTGGTGGCGCAGAAACTGAACGTCTCCATCAGCGGCCTGGCCCGCGGCGGCGTCGAAGAAGCACTCACGACGGCGGAAATCACCGCGCTGCTGCAGGCTCCCCCGGCCTGGCTGGTCACCGAGCGCTCCACGCACGCCGCAGTTCGCGCGGAAGCCCAGCGTGTCAAGGACGAGGCCGCCAAGAAGGACGCCAAGAAAGCCCGCGCCAAGGCCGAGTAGGTGCCTTAACGGACGGGCCGAAGGTCGTCGGGGTCGCCCCGGTGGAACATCCTCCGCGGCGCAACGCCTTCGAAGAGCACCCACACGGTGGAGGCATCGTCAGTCATGGCGTCCACAATGCCCGACGCCGTGACACGGTTGCCCCGCACAATGGCCACCTTGTCGCCTGGACGCAGTTCGGACCAGTCACGTTCCGGCTGCGCGGACCCGGCTGCCTCGCTGGCCGTCTGGTGTCCGTGCGGAATCTGCGGGTTTGCGCCGAACAGCCACGCAGAGACGTCGCTGCGCAGTACAAGGTGGGGTCCGCCGGTGGCACTCACGCTTCCCGTGGGAACGTAGTAGCCGCGGCCCGCGCCCGAACCGCCGGCGGCCCTGTCCAAGGCATCGACCAGGCGCCTGGTGAGGTGCCCCTGGGGACCAATCTCCCGGAGCTCATCGAGCTCTTCCGGGGTGAGCCGCCCCAGCACAGCAGCAATATCGGCCATGATGGATCCCTTCTTGCGGATGGTGCCTGAAGACCCACGCTAGAACCCTGCCATTAACACCGCGTGAAATCGGGACGGCGAACAGAAAACAAGTTCCTCGGGGACAATCTGATCCGGCGCCTCGTTGAACCATTGACGCGTCGAGTCATACAGTCCGCCCAACGAATCGAGCCACCCCTGCTGATAGTCCTCACCGGAATCGACGGTGCCGGAAAAACCACCGCAGCACGCGCAGCCGTGGAAGCCGCGCGCCTGGCCGGCGGCAACGCCCTGCTGCTGCGCAACCACGCCGGCCGCCGCAACTTGTCCCAGTGGTCCGAGCGCTCCGGAATTCCCCTCAGCCCGCGCCTGGCCGATGCCCTGGAAACTGTGATCCGGACGGTCAACGTCCTGGTGTCGCATGCCCGCGCCCGCAGCTTTTCCGGCCTCGTAGTCATGGACCGGCACTTATACTGCCAACTGGCCCTGCGCAGCGTCCGGGGCCTCCCCCACGGCCGGTTCCTCCCCTGGCTTCTGAAGCGCCTCCCGGCACCGGACCTGGTGATCCACTTCGACGTCGCGCCGGAGCAGGCCCTGGAACGCATCCTCCTGCGCGGCACGGACAGCGAAACCCTTGAGGAACTGACGGCCCTCAGCGAGGGTTACCGCGCCCTTCCGGAGTTCCCCGGATTCGTCCGCATCGACGCCGGCGGCGGCCAGGACGAGGTGCTGGCCGCGCTCACCGCAGCGATCAACGCCGCCACGTCAACGGCCATCCCCGAGACGTCCGCTGCAGGGCCGGACAGGATCAGCGCGAAATAATCGACGTGACAGCGGTGATGAACGGGGGCAGGGCCAGGACCGCAGCCAGGCCCAGAGCCGCACGGCCGCCCCAGGACACCGCAGCTGCCCGTCTCAGGTCACGCGCGGACCGGACATCATCCGGACCCGTTTCCGCAGGTTGCCGCCCGGCCCCGGCAACATGCGCGAGCCACGAGCACAGCATGACAACCAGCGCACCGATGCCGAGCAGGATGCCCGCTGGCAGGAAGAGGATGGCTCCGGCGAGCGGGAGGTAGTACTTCCAGTCCCGGCCGGACGGAAGCGGAAGGCGCAGGCTGAACGCGCCGGCCACGGCGGCCACCACCGCGCCGTGCAGGACGGCCACCGCAGAGAAGAGCACCACGGAGAGCCAGCCGGGCCCCACAATCGCGAAGTCGATGTTGTCAGCCCGAAGCGGGTCAACAGAGGCGCCGAAGACCAGGAGGAGCAACACCCCCAGCGCGGGGCCCGCCCAACGGCCGGCAGGGAGCCAGCGGCGGATGAACAGGTAGATGAAGGCCGCGGCGAAGCCTGCCGGCAGTCCCCCGAAGAACAGCAGGGCAATGCTGCCGTCGATCGTGGGGAATCCGACGTTCGCCTGCGCTTCGGTAAGGCGGCCCTGGGCTGATGCCGGCGAGGTGACGGCGAGCACCCGCATCACCAGCCTGCCGCCGGCCCATCCCACCAAAACGCCGGAGGCGAGGGCCGAAGCCGTTGCCACATTGGCCCACCAGAGGTAGAGCCGCAACGGGGAAGCCTGTTCATCGGGGGCGCCGGGCTTCCGGAAGTGGCGCCCGCCCCAGATGATGGCCAGGATGACGGCAACCAGCAGGAACAGCGTGCACACAACCACGATTGCCAGCGCCACCGGCATCACCACCAAAGTTTAGGTTGCTTCATTCTGCTCCCGCCGCGGGCTGTTGAACAGGTACCTTCACCTGCCGGCAGGGCTGTCCGGAGTCGTGGTGTTTAGGACAAGGCCGAGACGACCAGTTTCCGCACGATCGCCGTGCCGCCCTGAACACACACGTCGGCGCCCAGGTTCCCGGGCAGGGGGAACACCAGATCGCTCAGGACAACCCCGCCGCCTTGGGCGAAAACCTCCACCGAGCACTGGTCAACGATGACGCGCAGCCTCAGCACGCCGCCGTCGAGCTTCACTGGTGCCGACTCCGTCGACGCGAACTTTTCGTGGAAGGCGGTGTCTCCCGAGTTGCGGCGGTCGAGGGTGAGCCGGCTCGTCACGGCATCGAAGCTGAGAATCGTTGCGGCGCTCCCGTCCGATGCGCCGAGAAGCCTGAATGCAACGGTCCGGGCCGTGCCGGGCAGGATCTCGGCCTCGATCAGCTGGGCTGATCCGGGCATCGCGTCGGGCAGTTGCACCACGGTGTCGCAAAGTTCCATATTTTGGATGGCCGGCTCGCCGCGGTCCAACGGCAGCACCGGGCGTTGCACCAGCCGAGGCAAACCGTCCACCGTTGCGAGCTCCACCTCGCGGGCAAGCGACATCGCGGAGCGCCATGGAGACGTCGGCAAGGAGTTGGCATAGTCCCAGTTGTTCATCCAGCCGATCATGATGCGGCGGTTCTCCGGGGCATTGCTGAAGGAGACTGCGGCATAGTAGTCACGTCCCCAGTCGAGCCACAGACAGCGGTTGAGATCCGTGGTCCCGCCGGCATCTGCAGGTACGAGTGAATCAGGGTCGGCAGTGAACTGCACCCCATCGAAGTCGCCGACGAAGTACTGCCCTCCCGAGCCGCCGGCCACGGCACCCGGATTGAGATTAACTACGAGGACCCACTTGACGTTGTCCGGGTCTCCGTCGACCGGAAGCGGGAACAGGTCGGGGCATTCCCATTCGCCGCCTATCGCGTTTGCAGGGCCGAACGTGCTCAGGTACTCCCAGTCCTTGAGGTTGGCCGAACGGTACAGCACCACCTGCTGGTGCTGGGCCTCCACCGCCACCATCACCCAGCAGGAACCGCCCGGCCCCCCGTAGCGGAACACCTTGGGGTCCCGGAAATGGGCCGAGCCGCGGCCGAGCACCGGGTTGCCTGCGTATTTGTTCCAGGTCATGCCGGCGTCCGTGGAGAACGCGAGGGACTGGGCTTGTGTCCCTTGGTGCACCGAGACGTCCTTGAAGGCGCTCGTGTAGACGGCCACCAAGGCCGGATCGTCCACTGTACCGAATCCCGATGTATTGCCGTGGTCCACCACGATGCTGCCGGAGAAGATGTCTTCTTCCTCGTCGCAAGCGATGGCAACCGGGTGTTCGGTCCAGTGCAGAAGGTCGGTTGAGGTGGCGTGTCCCCAGGACATGTTGCCCCAGACGTTGTCGAAGGGGTTGTTCTGGTAGAAGAGGTGGTAGATGCCCTGGTGCCGTACGAGTCCGTTGGGGTCGTTCAGCCACGTGTCCTTGGCTGTGTAGTGAAGTACCGGCCGGATGGTGGGGGCGGCTTCTTCGGCGGGACCGGCCGGGTGCGTTGTCGTTTCAGTCATCGGAGTTCTTTCGGGAAGTCTGGGCCAGTTCCAGCGATCGGACCAGTTCTGCCCGTGTTGGCGGGTTCGCTCCGTGCCGTCCCACCGTTATCGCGGCGGCCAGCGAGGCTGCTGCTCCGACGCGCGTGAGTTTGCCGTAGCCGAAACCGTCCTCGGGGTCCTCGATGAGGCCGGCGATAAGTGCGGACATGTAGGAGTCGCCAGCGCCGACTGTATCTTTGACGACCACTGCTGGTGCCGGCACTTCGATCCCGGCGGCATTCGAGCGCAGATAGGACCCGGATGCACCATCGGTGATGATGGCCAGTTCTGTCCCGAGATCAAGCAGCCGCCCCGCGACGTCGTGAGGAGACGTGCGCGGGTAGAGCCACTGGGCATCTTCCGCACTGAGCTTCACGACGGTAGCCAGGGCAGCTGTGTGCTCGAAGATCCTGAGTGCTTCAGTGTGGCCGGGGAGCAGTGTCGGGCGGATGTTGGGATCGTAGGTGATCAGGCAGCGGCGGGAGAACTGTTCCAGCAGGGACCGGACCTGGGTTGCTCCCGGCTCCATGAAGGAGGCCAGTGACCCCGTGTGCAGCACCTTCGGGAGGAAAGCGGGGCTGATGTGGGGGAGGTTCCATTCGAAGTCGAAGTCGTACTCTGCGGACCCGCTGCTGTCCAGAAGCGCCCTGGCGGTGGACGTGCGGTTGAGGTGTTCGGCTCCCGGAAGCAGGTGCACTCCCGCGGCGTCCAGGTGTCGTTGGATGCTCCTGCTGCGTTCATCGCTGCCCAGCGCGGTGAGAAATGCGGTGCTGACACCTAGCCGGCCGAGTCCGAACGCAACGTTCATCCCTGATCCGCCTGGAAACTCGACGGGCCCTGCCGCGGTGTCAATGATGTCGACTATGGCCTCGCCGACGACGACGACGTCCGTTTCAGGGCATGGGGGAACTGGGGTGCTGTGCATTCGAGGTCCTTGGAAGGTTGGGCGCGTCCTCTACTGGACGCGCTCGGGGTCAGTTGTTGGCGCGCGTGGCTGGGTCCGGTGCTGTTCTGCTCGTAGCGTCCTCAACTTTTGGGGAGGAGACGGAATCGCGAAGAACCATGGGACAGGGAAGAACGGTCGGGTGGGCGGAGAACAACTGCAGGTCAGTTTTTCCCTCGATGGCGTCGATCAGGTTTTCGGTTGCCCATGCGCCCATTTCGTAGTGGGGCAGGGCGACGGTTGTCAGTGCGGGGTAAAGGTTTTCGGCGATGAGTTGTTGGTTGTCGAAACCGACGACGGAAATGTCGTCCGGAATCTTAAGTCCAAGTTCTTCAGCGGCCCGGTACGCGCCCATGGCCATGCGGTCGTTGTAGCAGAACACGGCCGTGGGCCGGCTTCGAGGTTTGAGCAGGCGCAGTGCCGCCTGGTAGCCGCCCGGCACCTCCGAATGCTCGGACTGGACCAGTTCCTCGTGGAACGGCAGCCCGGCATCTGCCAGCGTGTCCTTGAAGGCCCTGAGCCGCGAGTGGGTTGCCGGCACGTCGTCGGTGTTGTTGAGCATGCCGATCCGGGTGTGCCCGGCGTCGATCAGGGTTTGTACGGCCGACCTTGCGCCGCCCACCTCGTCCGGGATGACGGAGGAAACAATGTGGGTGGTGTCTTCGGAGTCCACCAGGACAGCCGGCAGTCCGGCAAGGTTCTTGGGGACAGCCAGCTTCCGGTGGTACATCGTGGCGTACAGGATGCCGTCCACCTGCCGGTCCAGCAGATCCGCCACCTGGCTTTCCTTGGAATCCTGGGAGCTGGTGCTGGTGGAGTTGATGATCATGATCCGGTACCCGCGGGCCCGCGCAGTTTCCTCGGCCCCGAGGATGATCCTGCCTGCGTGCGGGGTGGTGGCGATTTCTTCGCTGATGAACCCGATCATCCCTGAGCGTTGGGTGCGCAGCGCCTGGGCGAGCCGGTTGGGCCCGTAACCCAGGCGTTGGGCCGCCTCGTGGACCCGTTCCCTCGTACGTGCGCCCACACGGGCGTAGGCGACGTCGTTGAGGACGTGCGAGACGGTGGTGACAGAGACCCCGGCCGCGGCCGCTACATCCTTGATACCGACTGATCTATTGGTCATTTTGTCTCCCACGTCCTCATGGTGTTGGTATTGATCCTACGTTCGGTTGATCGTCACTCGTCTTTGCTTCATGCAGGTGCCGCCTGGAAACTGACGGTGGGTGTGGCCCTTAAGGCGTTAACAGTCCTGTCTGCGATAACTTGGGCGTCACTTCCGGAATCAAGGATCGTATTCCGGGCTGAGTCGGCATCGACCCGGACGGCCGTCACGGCGAGGCCGTCCGCAGCCCCCGTCGTCAACAGAGCGTCCACCTGGGCCGAGAAGCAGGAGTCACTTGACGTGGAGTGAACGTCCATCGCCACCATGTGGTTGGTAGAGACGAAGTTGCCGATCCCCGCCATCAGCCGGATGATGACAGGCGTCGCCCCGGGCGGCCGGATGCTCTTCGAGTCGATGACCTCGGAGAAGTGGTTGCCGATCACAGAGTTGTTGTTGCCGCTGACACAGAGAAGTCCGTGGAGGTCGTCCAGTCCGTTGTCGACTCCCAGGAAAGGCGTCCAGGGCTCATGGTCGCGCAGGAAGTGATTCGTGGCCACGAGGTTCTCCGAACTGTTCGCTGCGAGAACCACCATCCCCGGGTAGAACGAATGCAGACGGTTGTTGGTGACGCTTGAACGCGTGACCCCGACGAGATGGACGCTGCTCGCACCACGGGGGAAGACGTTGTTCGCGGTGATCAGGAGCCCGCCATGGTTCTCGGCGTAGATCGAGTGACCCTTGAACCCTGCTCCCACCAGGTTGTCGGTGATCTTTGATGCCTGTCCCCACCCGCGCAACTCGATGCAGCTTCCGCATTCGGCGATGAAGTTGTCGTGAACGGATAGCGCGTCCGCGTTGTAGATGGTGAGGGCGTTCTCAAGGTAGACGAACCCCATGCCGGTGACTCGGAATGAGTCATTGGCGTTCGCGACATAGATACCGGTCTTGCCGTTGACGTAGGTGTTTTCCGGAGGCATTCCCGAGCCATCCTCGTTGAAGTGCACCCCGTCGATGCAGAAGTTGGAGAACTCAATCGAGCTGATCCGCGGGCTCCCGCTTCGCTCAACATAGAAGGCGGCTCCCTGGGATTCCTCCACGTCTCCGTCGACCGGAATGTCGACGAGAATGCGGCTTCCTCCGGGCCACAGCTCATGCAGGTCGGGCCATTCGTCTTCGGGAACGTTGAACCGGATGCTCGACGACGTAAAGCCGTGTCCCGAGCCATGGATCCTGAGGAAGCTGACGTCGATCACTACCTGCGTGCGAAGGCGGTAGTCCCCGGGCGGGATGTAGATCACCGCGCCCGGCTTTCCTCCGTTGTTCACATCGGCGAGCGTCTGCCGGTCTTTGATATCGGCAATGATGCTGTTGATTACTTCACCGACGTCCTCGGACGGATCGCCGACGGGCCACGTCGTCACGTCGTAGCAGTTGTTGCTTGGCACAGGTTTTTCCCTTTGTGTTGTGGTTTCTCAGCCCTTGACGGCGCCGAGCGTCATGCCTGCGACGATCTTGCGCTGCAAGAGGAGGGTGAGGAGGATGACCGGGATCGAGTAGACGGCGGCCAGCGCCGTCATGGATCCCCAGTCGAGGCCGAACTGGGTCTGGAAATTCGCAATGACCACGGGCGTGGTCTGGGAGCGGATCGCCGTCATCAGGAGGGCGAAGAGGAACTCGTTCCAGGAGGCCAGGAAGGCGAAGATCGCGGTGACGGCGATGCCGCCGGAGACCACCGGGATGACCACCCGCCACAGGGCGCCGAGCCTGCTGCAGCCATCCACGGTGGCCGCCTCCTCCAGGTCCTTGGGCACGGCTTCGAAGAAGCTGGCCATCAGCCAGATGGACAGCGGCAGCGAGATGGTGGTGTGGGCGATGGAGAGGGCAATCGGAGTATCCGCAAGTCCCACGGAGGACATCATCGATGCCAACGGAATGCCGATGGCTACCGGCGGCACCATGCGGGTGACCAGTGCGGCCATAATGAACGCCCGGCCGCTCGGTGTTTTGTAGCGGGTGATACCGTACGCCGCGGGAACCGCCAGCACCAGGGACAGCACGGTGCTGATGATGGCGGTCTGTGCGCTGTTGATGAACGAGGCCGGCACTCCACTGCGGCCCAGGGCGTTCACGTAGTTCTCCAGCGTCCATTCCCTGGGGAGAATGGTGGGCGGTACCGCGATGGTGTCGATCGGGGGCTTGAAGGATGTGAACAGCAGGTACAGGAACGGGAATCCGTAGAGCACCATGGCTACGGCCAGCAGGATCCAGAGAATGATCCGGGTGCTGCGGCGGCCCGCTTCCAGCCCCTCGCGGTTCACGGCCCGACGGCGGCGCCCGCCGCCGGGCGCGGAAGCCTCAGCAGACGGCTTGGCAGGCACTGCGGCCGGCTTCCCGCCGTCGTGCTTGACTCTTTCTGCGACGTGCATCAGCTGTCCTTTCCTGGCCGCCAAATGGTGGCCACCGCGAAGAGCGCGATAGCGAGCATGGCGAGCAGATATATGGTTCCCATTGCGCTGGCCAGCCCGGGATCGCCGAAGCGGATCATGGTCCGGTAGATCAGCAGGCTCATGGTTTCCGAGGCGGACTGGGGTCCGCCGTTGGTCTGGATGAGGATGGTGTCGAAGGCCCTGGCGGCGTCGATGCCACGGACCACCAGGGCGACGGCGATGACCGGCCGGAGCAGGGGCAGGATGATCCGGAAGAGCATTGCCGGAGCGCGTGCCCCGTCAAGGCGGGCAGCTTCGATTAGGTCCCCTGGAATGTTCTGGAGGCCTGCGAACAGGACCAGGCACATGAAGGAGGTGGTCAGCCAGATGTCAGGGATCGCAACCGAGAAGAGCACGATGTCCGGGTCCGAGAGCCAGCCGATCTGGTTCGGGTTGGAGAGGATGCCTGCCTGGTAAAGGAGGGTGCCGATGAGACCGAAGTTGTCGATCATCAGGAACTTCCACAGCAGGCCGGCGACAATCGGGGCGATCATGAGCGGGTACAGGAATACGGTCCGCCAGATCTGCGACTTCCGGCCGAGGGTGGTGAACAGCAGCGCCATGCCCAGGCCAAGGGCGAACTCGAGGGTCACCACCACCACGGTGTAGGCGAGGGTCCGCCATCCGGCGCCGATGAAGTCCTCGGACGCGAAGGCCCGGACGTAGTTGTCCAGGCCCACGAAGTCGCGGGGACCGCCGACGATCGGGGAGATTTTGAAGAAGCTGTCCGCGATGAGGCGGAACAGCGGATAGGCAACAAAGACTGCCAGGAACAAGGCCGCTGGGGCCATCAGATACAGGGCAAAGCGGCGATCAGTGATACGCACGGGATACTCTTCCGCTGGTTGGGTCCGCGGCCGGCACCCCTTCTGCTGCCAGTGCAGCATCCGGCGGTGCCAGCCGCGAAGTCTTACTTGACGAGGGCCTGGATCTTGGTCTTGGCCTCAGCCAAGAGGGACGCGCTGTCCCCGCCGGCAACTGCCTTCTGCAGGGTCGGCACCAGGACGGTGTCCACGATCTGCTGCCATTTCGCCGTTGCCGGGCGGGTTGCCGTGGCCGTGCCGTTGAGCGTCTCGATCAGTGGCCCGAAGCTTTCATAACCGGGCTTGTCCTGGTACTTTTCGAACGCCGAGATGCGGGCGGCGAGGCCCAGCTTGGACTCGATACCCAGATCGTTGTGGTCGTACGCGCACTTGATGAATTTCTTGGCGGCGTCTGCGTTCTTCGTCGCCTTGGGGACGGAGAGGTACCACGGCCCCGGGACACCGGCAACGCCGGCGGATCCGCCAATCATGGGCGCCGCGCCCACCTTGCCGTAGACAGCGGCGTCGGCGGGAATCTGCCGGTAGGCGTGGGCCCAGAACCTGGTCATTGCAGTCTTGCCCTGGTTGAAGAGGTTCTGCGCGGCGGCCCAGTCAACCTGTGCGGCTCCTGACGGTGCGGACTTCACAAGGCTGGTGTAAAAGTCGAGGGCTTCCTTGTGGGCCGCATTGTCGACCACGACGTTGTTCTGGTCGTCCAGAACCATCGGGGACCCGGCCTGGAGAACGTGGGCCAGCCATTCCGTTTCGACGGCGCCCTTCACGTCCGTGCCGTACATGCCGTCCTTGGTGAAGAATTCAGAGATGTCCTGGTACTGCTTCCAGGTGGTGGGGGCTGCCAGTTCGTAGCCGTACTTTGCCTTGAAGTCGGCCTTGTTTGTGGCGTCCTCGAAAAGGTCCTTGCGGTACAGGATGATTTCGGCATTGGTCCAGGCGGGCATGCCGATGAAGTGGCCATCAACGTTGGCTTCCTTGACCAGGGCGGGGAAGATGTCCTTCTTGGCCTCATCGGTGAAGAGTTCGTCGATGGGCTGGACGGCATCCTTGAAGCTGGGGAGCCAGACGGAGTCCAGGGCGGCGACGTCGAAGGAGACTGTGCCGGAGGAGAATTCGCTGGAAAGCCTGTTGAACAGGCCGTCGTAGGGCAGTTCGACGAAGTTGACGTCGAGGCCGGTGTCCTTTTTGCAGGCCTCGGCAACGCCGGCCAACTCGGCGTGCCCGCCGGCTTCGACGAGGACGTTGACGGAGCTTGCAGCGCTACCGGACGACGCCGGTCCCCCAGCGCCGCATGCGGTGGCAGTCAGGGCCACGGCCGTGCAAAGGCCGCCAATGGTGGCGAGCCTGGAGATGGTCTTTCGAGTGGACATCGCTGTCGACTTTCTCTCGGAACGGTATGGCAAGAAGGTATGCGGGGTGAAGAATCGTTTTGCCAAAACGACTTGGCATCACCCTAGGGGCGTCCCTCAGTAAGTGTCAAGCATCACGATGCGCAAGAATTTTGGCCTTGACGCCCGGCCCGGCGCAGGCCTAGAGTCATCGTCACAGGCGGATAAATCGTTTTGGCACATTTTGGCCAATTTGGCAAGTTTGGCAGCCGGCCTTGACAACGGAACCGGAGGAGCTGATCAGCGGCCGGCTTCACGCACGGCTGTATGAGGAGGAAGCGCACGGCTCAAAGCATGAAGCGGCCGTACAGCGGCCCGTTCCGTTGAACCGCGGTGTCACTCCTTGGGCATGATGATCCACAAGGCGATGTAGACCAGTTCACCCACGCCGAACAGGCCGAACAGCACAAAGCCGATGCGGACGAGGGCCTTCGAAATGCCGAAGCGGGCTGCCAGGCCTGCGCAGACGCCGGCGATCATTTTGCCATTCCTGGGCCGTACCAATGCACCTGTCATGCGGCCACAGTACCAGCCGGTGCATCGGTTGGGTCCAGAGTCCTTTAGCCCCTAGTCCTGGTGCAGCTGGACAAAGTTGCCGCAGCCGTCATCCAGCACCACTGAGGTTCCCGTGGGTCCTTCGGTCGGCTCGTCCTGAAAGATCACGCCAAGGCCTGTGAGCCGCTTGTACTCCGCCCGGACATCGGGAACGCCGAAGACGATGGCCGGCATCCCGGCGTCGTGCAGGGCGTTCATGTAGTTCGCCCCGATGGGATTGTCGCTGGGCTCCAGCAGAAGCCCCAACGATCCGGAACTACCGCTGGCGGAACCCGGGTCCTTCACGATGTACAGGTTGTATTCGGGCATGGCCATCAGGGTTTCGAAGCCCAGCGTCTCCGTGTAGAACTGATGCGCCGCGGCGGGCTCCTTGACGTGGATGCTGCACATTTTAAGTCGCATGGTGCCTAGGCTACCCGGGCCCGCCCATTGACGGCAGGACCCGCCGGGATTCCAATGGAAGTACCGGAACCAGCCATCCGCGGCGGGTTCCGCTGGAGGTGGAACGGTGTCTGTCCTTACGGAATCGGTCCCCATGGGGCCCTGGCAGCTGGCAGCATGCGCCGCCGTCGTGGTGTGCGGTGTGGCCGGCGCAGTCTTTTCGGCGCGGTACCACGCCCGGCGCGACGCCGGGCAGCTAACAGACGCCGTCTTCTGGGACGCCTTCGCCGGGCTGGTCATCGTGTTCCCGGCTGTGCTCATACCGTCGCTGGCATCGCCCTGGCTGGGGCTTGCGGCGGGATCCCTCGCCGCCGCGACGGCTGTGGCGGCCTACATATACAGTCCCCGCGCGATGGCCCGGCATGCGGCGCGCCTCCACCAGGCAGCCGAGCGTGAGGAGCTGGCAGCCGCGGAGGCGCGGCACCGGACGGCGCTGGCCAGATGGCAGCGGTACGAGCTCGACCCCGCCTCCTGCATTGACTTTCCACACATGACCGACGTCAGGCGGCCGGAAACGGCGGCCCTGATCAAGGCGATGAAGGAGGCCGAACGGGTGCGGGCGGTCGAAGCAGCCGGTTACCTCCCCGCCGTCGTCCGCCTGGAAAATGCCCTGGGCCGGGCGGAAGCCGCTGCCGGGGTGCGGGCGCAGTAAAAGGGTCCCGGACGTTAACCGGTGTGTCGCAGCTGTTGGGAAGGCCGCAACGGCGGCGATAGCATCCCATGATGGAGCCTTTAGTCACGGACACACGAGACCAGCACGGCAGGTTGCGATCGGACCGGGGAGTCTGGCGTCAGGCAACAACGCTCGAAGCCGCCGGGGAACTGACCGCGCGGTGGCTGGAATCCCGCAGCGAATACCAGCCGGGCACTTTTGCGCCCAGCTTCGATGAGGAGACGCGGCCCATCGCCGCCGAACTGGCGGAACTCAACAGGAACGGCCTGTTCACCAAGGAGTCCCAGCCGGGCATGCGTGCCGAGGCAGGCCACGCGCAGAGACAATACGTCACGGGCTTCTGCAGCGCCGGGGCCGCGGCCGAACTCATGGCCCTGTCCACCAGGTCCGATCTCGTCACCATCGGCCACGCTCCGGGCGAAGTGAGCGCGGCGGCAGTCCCGGTCACGTTCGACGGCGATGCCGTGGTCACCGTCCTCGGGTCCAGTGAGAATCCGGTGGACGAGGACCAGCTCCGCGACTGGTCGGACGAGACCAACGAAACGCTGGCCCTGCTCCTCGCCGATTCCTGGTACGTGGAAGTCCTGGATCCCGTGTGGGGCCGGAACGACGTACTGCTGCCGGAGGTCCTGGCGGCCCTCCGGCAGCTGCAGTAAGGACTACAGGTCCACTGTCCCGCTCTCACCGACGCTCATGCGGCTGTGCGTCACCTTGGATTTGACCCACTGAAGCACCGTGGCGGCCCTGCCGCCGGGGCTGGTCCAGTACTCCGCCGAATCAGAGTCGACCCGCAGCAGGACAACCTCCGGCGTGTCCGGACCGTCCGGGAACCAGGCTTCAACCACCTGGTTCCACATGTCGTGGATCTTCTGCCGGTCGGTGACAACCTCCGCGGTGCCGGCCACGGACACCCACTCGGTGTTCTTGCCGAAGGACACGTTCACCCGCGGATCGGCGCGGACATGCGCCACCTGGGAAGTTTCCGATGACGTAAAGAACCACATGTCGCCGTCGTCCTTAACTTCCTGGACGGCCAGTGGCCGGCTGACCAGCGCACCTTCTTCGTTGATGGTGGTCAGCATCCCGATGTGGGAATCGTTGATGATCTTCGTGACTTTGCTGATGTTCTCAGTCTCAGACATGCATTCACCTCGTTCGTCTCGAACGGGGAAGATCCCCGCCAGCCCAGCCTATTAGTAAGCGTACTTACTTTCAACGACAGGGTTGGATCCGAGTCAGGCCGGAGCGCCCACCCTGGCGGCTGCGGCAACCCGGGCGGCAGTCAGCTTCCCCATCCGAATGGCGCCGTCGACGTGCTGGTAGCCTTCCGCCGCCAGGTCTGACGAGCTCCAGTAAATGGGACCCACAGGCTGATGCTGGTCCTTGCCGTAGCGGTGCAGGCCGCCGAGGTCGTAGCTGGAGGCGTAGGCCCCGCGCGTCCATTCCTCGGAACCCCAGTCCGACTCGTAGTACACCTCGGGCTCGAGTGCTTTGTCGCCCAGGAAGGCCGCGATCGACTCCAGGATGGCGCGGCGGCGGTCTTCGGCGCTGAGCTCGAACACGGCGTCGGCCTTCTCGTCCGAGACAAACCCCACCAGGGTGCCGCGGGAATCCCCGTGGTTGGTGTTGTCGTAGACCTCCTGCACCAGCGAGCCTGCGCTGAAGCAGGTTCCGGACAGCCCCTCCTCGCGCCAGAACGGCGTGTCATAGACGGCGTGCACCTTGATGACCAGGCCCAGCGACTGGTGCTGGTGCATCTGGTGCTGGCGGCGCGGCAGCGGCGGGTTGAAGGAAACCCGCGAGTACAGGTTGGGCGGCACCGCCATGATCACATAGCGGGCGTTGACAGTGGCCCGCTCCGACGCCACGGTGACCCGGGGACCGCCGTCGCACTCTTCCGTCCAGTTAATGGTGCGCACCGGGCTGTTAAGTACGACGTCGTCACCCAGCTCGCGTGCCTGCAGCAGCGAAACCTGCTGCATGCCGTCCACCACACGCTTGTCCAGGATGAAGTCCTCATCCGTCAGGTGGCTGAAGGATCCTGCGGAGGCAGCCATCAGGACGGCCTGCAGCGCGGAGAATGCGTGCGCGGGTTTGGTCAGCATGCCACCGGCGATGAACAGGCCGATGTTGTTGCAGGCCTCCTCGTCCGGCGAGTTCCGGCGCAGCCAGTGGTGAAAGGAAATGGTGTCCAGCTCGCGCGCCTTGGGGTGCGCCCAGGGCTCGGCGGGGCCGATTTCCGCTGCCAGCCCGTCCAGCAGGCCGATGAGCTTGTCCATTTCTGCGGCTGTTGTTCCGCTAACCGGGAAGGAATCGCCGGTGTAGCGGATCTTCCTGCCGTCAGCACCGACGTAGATGGATTCACCTTCCCGGTAGCGGGAGTAGGTCTCCAGGCCCAGCTCGTCGAGGAGCTCCAGGAGCACGGTCTGGTCCGGCGAAACCCACTGGCCGCCGATTTCCAGCATGGCCCCGTCAACGGTGTCCGTCCAGGTGCGGCCGCCCACGCGGTCCCGCGCCTCCAGTACGGCAACGCTGAGTCCGGCTTTCTTCAGCTCACGGGCGGCGGTGAGGCCCGAGGGGCCAGCGCCCACGACGACGACGTCGCGGTCAAGTTCCAGCATGATGTCCTTTCTGTGGCCGCGCGAGTGATGCGGACCACTAAATGAATGCCATTCATTTATTTAGACTATAGCTGTTTCCGTGACGCCGCGGAAGAGGTCAGTGGAATAATGCTGGGGACCCCGCCAGCAGAAAGGCCGACGATGCCGGCAGCCGCCCGCCAACACACCGAGTCCCCCGCGGATGCCCGCCCGGACGGCACCCCGCGTTCCCCGCAGAAGCGCCGTGCCGGCAGGCCGGCGTCGGCGGTACTGGATCAGGCGGGGATCACCTCTGCAGCACTGCAGCTGATCGGAAAGAACGGCTACGACGGCCTCACCATGGCTGCGCTGGCCCGCTCACTGGACGTGGCGCCGTCGGCCCTTTACAACCATGTGGCGTCCAAGCGGGACGTGCTGGTGTTGGTGGAGGACCACCTCGCGGCATTGGTGGACGTGTCCGCGTTCGGCAGTGAGCCCTGGGACGAAGCCGTGCGGCGGTGGGCGTGGAGCTACCGGGACGTCTTTTCCCAGCACACGCCGCTGATCCCGGTGATCGCGGTCCTGCCCGTGACGGACGCGCCGCAGACCCTGGCCATGTACGAGACAGTGAGTGCAGGGCTGCGGGACGCCGGGTTCCCCGAAGCGCGCATCATTTCCTCGATCGTGGCGCTGGAATCCTTCATTTTCGGCTCGGCCTTCGATGTCACCGCACCGGCGGACATCTTCGATCCGGGCAGCATGGCGGAGTCCACACCCAATTTCACGGCCGCAGTGCAGAGCTTGGCGGAACAAGGCCACGAAAAGCCTGCCGACGTCGCGTTCAGCCTGGGCCTGGAAGCACTGATCTCCGGGCTCGGGGCGCTGCGGAAGTAGGCGGACCCGCGCTAGAAGTGCGCGCCGTCGGCTTTGACGGCCAGGACTGGCCGGTCCGCCTGCATCAGGATGCGCTGGGCGTGGCTGCCCAGGATGAATTTGCCCACCTGGGAGCGGTGCCGCAGGCCAATGACAATGAGGGACGCATTTGCTTCACGGGCCACGTCCAGGAATTCGTCCGCGAGGTCGTGGTGGTAGGGCGGTTGGATGACCCTTGCCGTGACGCCGGCCTCGGCCGCACGCCTGGCTGCCGTGGCCAGGACGTCATCGCCCGCAACTGACTTGTCCACCAGGGCACCCTCACGGGCGGAGTTGACGATCACCAGCTCCTCGTTGCGGAGTGTTGCCTCGGCGATGCCGGCAGTGAGCGCCGCCTCGCCGGCAGGCGTGGGAACGAATCCGACGATGATGCTCATACCTTCTCCTTGATTTTGGTGGGTGCGGGCTCTGCCGCAGCGAGGGCTTTGCGCCTGGCGAGCATGGACCGGAGGCCCGGAAGCACGGCGACCAGCACGAACACCACGAGCAGCGTGGCCGAGATCGGGCGGCCGAAGAAGCCCATGGGATCGCCGCCGAAGACCAGCAGTGAGCGACGCATGGAGCTTTCCAGCAGTTCTCCCAGCACGAAGGCCAGGACCAGCGGGCCCGGTTCGAAGCCGAACTTCTTCATGAGGTAGCCGATGATCCCGAAGACGACCACGAGCGTGACATCGAACATGCTGTTGTTGATCGTGTAGGCACCGAGCAGCGTGATCAGGGCGGTGACGGGGGCCAGGATGGCTGCCCGAACACGGAGGATCTTCACGAAGATTCCCACCAGCGGCAGGCTCATGATGAGCAGCAGGATGTTGCCGATGTACATCGAGTTCACGACGCCCCAGAAGAGCTCAGGGTTCTGCTCCACCAACTGCGGCCCGGGGGTGACGCCCTGGATCAGCAAGGCACCGAACATCAGCGCCATGGTGGCGTTGGCGGGGATTCCCAGCGTCAGCAGCGGGATAAAGGACGAGGTTGCCGCGGCGTTGTTGGCGGTTTCCGGCCCGGCGACACCCTCGGGTGCGCCCTTGCCGAAACGTTCCGGCTGTTTGGCGCGCTTTTTCTCCATGGCGTAGGAGGCCATGGAGGCGATGGTCGCACCGCCGCCGGGGAGGATGCCCAGGAAGAAGCCGAGGATGGAGCCGCGGCCGATGGCACCGGAGGCCTGCTTCAGGTCCTTCCGGGAGGGCCAGACGTTGGTGACCTTCGACGGCGCCTTCGCGGCCCGGTGCCGCTCCTCCAGGTTGTAGAGGATCTCACCGATGCCGAAGATGCCCATGGCGATCGGCACGAAGTCGATACCATCTGCGAGTTGCAGGCTGCCGAACGTAAAGCGGCTCTCACCAGTGAAAATGTCCCTGCCGACAGTGGCCAGCAGGAGGCCCAGGGCCGCGGCGATGAGCGCTTTAGCCTTCGATCCGCTGCTGATCGTTGCCACGAGGAGGATGCCGAGCAGGGCCAGGGCGGTGTACTCAGGCGGGCCGAAATCCAGGGCGAAGCTGGCAACGATGGGGGCCAGGAAGGTCAGGCCGATGATGGCGGCGGTGCCACCAACGAAGGAACCGATAGATGCCAGGCCCAGCGCGGTACCGGCCCGGCCTTGCTTTGCCATCTGGTAGCCGTCGAACACTGTGACCACCGAGGACGCCTCACCGGGAAGCCGGAGCAGCACGGAGGTGATGGTGCCGCCGTACTGGGCGCCGTAGAAGATGCCGGCCAGCATGATGATGGCTGTTACGGGCTCCACGTTGTAGGTGAGCGGAAGAAGGATGGCAATGGTTGCCGCGGGCCCCAAGCCGGGCAGCACACCGATCAGCATGCCGATCACGACGCCGATCAGGCAGTACAGGAGGTTTGTCGGCTCCAGGACAACCGCAAATCCGTTGATAACGGGATTGAGAAAATCCACGGGGGTCTCCTAGAAGAGGTGGGGAATGGAGGTGTTGAGCGCCAGTACGAAGATCCCATAAAAGGCAATGACGACACTTGCGCTGACAACGAGGGTGGAGCGCCAGGTTTCGCCACCCAGGAACCGCATCCAGATGATGCACAGCACCAGCGCCGGCAGTTCGAAGCCAATGAGCGGCATCAGGGCCACCATGGCGGCGAGTGTCACCAGGCCGGTCAGCGGCGCGCTGGACATGCGGGTGAATTTCTCCGCATCCCGGTTGTGACGGCCGGCGATCAGCTGGAAGAGCCCGAGCGCCACCATGACGCAGCTGATGATGAACGGCCAGAGGCCAGGCTGCGGGGTGGCTGGTGTGCCGAGACCCATCGCGACGGACAGGATGGCCGCACCGATGCCCACGCCCAGGACCACCAAGGATGAGGCTGCGTTGGCCAGGGCGCCGGCGGCCGGCGGCTTTTCCTCTTCCCACTGCGCCGCGAGCTGCTCCGGCGTCAGGTCATCCTCGGTGATCGCAGGTGTTTCCTTCACTGGAATCACTTATTTCCGCTGAGGCTGATGTCGTACTTCTCCACCAGCTCTTTGTACTTCGCTGCATAGGCCTTCCATTCGGTGACCACTTCCTCACCCGAGATTTCCTTGGGCGTCAGCATGTTCTTTTTGTTGAACTCCTTGTAGGCGTCCGACTTGAAGGCCTCCTGGAATGCGGCAAACAGCTTGTCCTTGACATCCTGCGGGGTGCCCTTGGGAGCGGCGACGGCCCGGTACTGGGCTACGGGAACGTCATATCCCGCTTCCTTCGCGGTCGGCGTGTCCGGCAGGAACGTGTTGCGATCTTCAGAGAAAACCAGGAGCGGGGCGACCTTGCCGGCTTCTATCTGGGGCATTGCTTCACCCAGCTGGATGGTTGCGAGCTCCACCTGGTTGCCCAGGGCTGCAGTCAGGGCGGGCTTGCCGCTGTCGAAGGGGATGTCGGTGCCGGTGACATTGGCCTGCTTGAAGAGCACGGTCTGGGCCAACTGGCTGCCGGTGCCGACACCCGTGGTACCGAAGGTCACGTTGCGGCCGGCATCCGTCACATCTTTGAAGGTCTTGAATCCCGATCCGGGGCTTGCCACCAGGACGTAGTCGTCCTGGGACAGGCCGGCAATGATATCCAGATCGTCAATGTTCACGGCTTCGTCAGCTGAGACCGCCAGGGGCGTGATGGTGATCAGGGAGGCGTTCAGCAGGACCAACTCCTGGCCATCGGCGGGCTTGCCGGCCACTTCCTTCGTTGCGAGTGCGCCGTTTGCACCGGGCTTGTTGACCACGGGCACCGGCTGGCCAAGGGTCTTGGAGGCGCCTTCGGCGAGGGCGCGGGCGATCAGGTCGGTGCTGCCGCCGGCAGCCTGGCCGACGGAGAGGCTGACGGGACCAGACGGGTATTTGGATGAATCTGCGCTGCCGCCGCCTGCGACATTGCCGCAGGCGGTCAGTGCCAGGAGCGTCATGGCAGAAGCCGCCCCGAGGACGGCTCGGCGGGTGGGGAAGTGCATCATTGGAACTCCTCGTTGGCGCTGCAGGGCTTGCGCCCCATATGTCTGTGAACCGGATCACTGCCGGTTGGCTGTATCGAGTTTAGGAAGCCACTATGATGCATGTCTAAGCCCAAATATGCATCGAGTGATACCCGGAAGGCATCATGTTTACCTTTGACCAGCTGGCAGGATTCATCGCCGTCGCTGAAGAGCTCCACTTCGGCCGGGCAGCCGAACGGCTCAACATGACGCAACCGCCGCTAAGCCGCCAGATCCAGAAGCTGGAGAAGGCCGTAGGCGCTGAACTCCTGGAGCGGGACAACCGGAAAGTCCAGCTGACGGCCGCGGGCCGGGCCTTCCTGGACGAGGCCCGGCGGCTGATGGCCTTGGCCAACCGGGCACCCGTGACGGCCCGCCGGATCGCATCGGGACGCTCGGGGCTGCTGCGGATCGGTTTCACGGCAGCGAGCGGCTTCAGCATCCTCGGCCCGCTGCTGGAAGAAATTGCCGCAGCATTGCCCGACGTCGACATTGACCTGCAGGAACTGGTGACGGGCGAACAAATCGCCGGACTCCAGTCCGGCGAACTGGACATCGGCCTCGCGCGGCCGCCCTTTGACAATGAGGTCTTCGATTCGCACCTGTTGTACCGGGAAGCGATGGTCCTGGCGGTACCGTCCGGCCATCCGCTGGCCGGCCTCAGCCGCGCCGTCACCGAAAAGGACCTCAGGGGCGAGCCGCTGATCATGCACTCCTCCACCCAGGCCCGGTACTTCTACGACCTGGTGGTGCGGATGATCCCCGTCCAGCACGCCAACGTGGTGCACACCGTCAGCCAGATCCTCACCATGGTGTCCCTGGTGGCCGCAAAACGCGGCGTAGCCTTCGTTCCGCACTCGGCGACGCTTCTGGGGGTCCACGGCGTCGAGTTCCTGCCGCTGGAAAGCAGCGTGGATGATCCCGTGGAACTCCACGCCATCTGGAGCCGGAACAACAGCAACCCCGCACTCGCCCTTGCCTTGCGCACCCTGGATTTTCAGGAGAACTAGGCGGCGGGCAGAAGAGCCTTCCGCACCGGGCGGGCAGGACGCGATGCAGAAAGAGCATCAATGCATACAAAAATGAACTTAGACAGGCATTACATGGCTCCCTAGGCTGGAGGCGAAGACACCCACTGCCGCACCGCTGCGGCGCCGACATGGAGGACCCACTGTGGCCAAATACTCACCCCAGGAACTTGCCAGCGTTCTCAAAGACGGGTTGCTCTCCTTCCCGGTGACCTCGTTCGATTCGCAGCTCCAGTTCGATGAGGAAAACTACCGGAAGCACCTTGCCTGGCAGGCCAGCTACCCGGTGGCAGGGCTCTTCGCAGCCGGCGGCACCGGCGAAGGCTTCTCCCTCACGCCTGCCGAATCCGCCCGCGTAGTCCGCGCCGCCGTCGAGGAAGTCGGCAGTACCGTTCCCGTTCTGGCGTCCGCCGGGGGTTCCACGGCCCAGGCCATTGAAAACGCCCAGGCAGCAGAGGCCGCGGGCGCCGAAGGCATCCTGCTGCTGCCGCCGTACCTGACGGAAGCGGACCAGGGCGGCCTGATAGACCACGTGAGCGCCGTTTGCGCATCCACCTCGCTCGGCGTCATCATCTACAACCGCGCCAACGCGATCTACAAGGACACCACCGTGGCCGCCCTGGCCGATCGCCACGAGAACCTGATCGGTTTCAAGGACGGCGTGGGCGACCTCGAACACGACGCCCGCGTCTACGCCAAGCTCGGCGACCGCCTGTTCTACCTCGGCGGCCTCCCGACCGCCGAAACTTTCGCCCTGCCGTTGCTGCAGCTGGGCATGAGCACCTACTCCAGTGCCATGTACAACTTCGTCCCGCAGTTCGCCCTGGACTTCTACCAGGACGTCCGCAACCAGGACCGCGTGGCCGTGAACCGGAAGCTCAACGACTTCGTGATCCCGTACCTGGACATCCGCGACAGGGTGAAGGGCTACTCAGTGTCCATCGTCAAGGGCGGCCTCGACGCCATCGGCCGCTCCGCCGGCGGAGTGCGCCCGCCGCTGCAGAACCTGGCGCCGCAGGATCTTGCCGACCTCAAGGCCCTGATCGCCACCGTCTCCTGAACCACCATCCCTAAGGAGTAACCCCCGTGACACTCACCGGACATTCCCTGATCGCCGGGCAACCCGTCGTCGGCGAAGGCAAGGCCGCCTTCGGTTTCAACCCCGCCAGCAACGAGCAGCTTGAACCCGCCTATACCCTCCTCACCGAGGAGCAGCGCAAGGCAGCCACGGCCGCGGCCGCCGACGCCTACCCGTCCTTCAGCACGCTCGATCCCGAGACACATGCACGTTTCCTCGAGGCGATTGCGGACAACATTGAGGCCATCGGCGACGAACTCATCATCCGCGCAGGCCAGGAAACCGGCCTCCCCGCTGCCCGGCTGCAGGGCGAACGCGCACGCACCACCGGCCAGCTCCGCCTGTTCGCCTCCGTGGTCCGGCAGGGCGATTTCCGTGGCGTCCGTATCGATCCGGCCCTGCCGGAGCGCACGCCGCTCCCCCGCGCCGACATCCGCCAGCGCCAGATCCCGCTGGGCCCCGTGGCCGTCTTCGGGGCCAGCAACTTTCCGCTGGCCTTCTCGACGGCGGGAGGAGACACCGCCTCTGCCCTCGCCGCCGGCTGCCCGGTGGTCTTCAAGGCCCACAACGCCCACCCCGGCACGGGCGAACTCGTGGGCCAGGCCGTAGTCAAGGCCGTCAAGGACCTGGGTCTGCACCCGGGAGTCTTCTCGCTGATCTACGGCCCCGGCGCCAGCATCGGACAGGCCCTCGTAGCCGACCCGGCCATCAAGGCCGTGGGTTTCACCGGCTCCCAGAGCGCCGGCATCGCCCTCATGCGCGCCGCCGCCGCCCGCCCGGAACCCATCCCGGTCTACGCGGAAATGTCCTCACTCAACCCGGTCTTTGTGTTCCCGGGGGCGCTCAAGGGTGATGTCGACGCCCTCGCCCAGCAGTACGTCACTGCCGTCACCGGCAGCTCAGGACAGCTCTGCACCTCCCCCGGCCTGCTGTTCGCCCCGGCCGGCGAGGCAGGCGACAAACTCGCTGCCGCCGTCGGACGCGCCGTATCCGCCTGTGCCGGCCAGACCATGCTGACCGCAGGCATCGCCGGTTCGTGGAACGACGGCGCCGGGGCACTCGGCGCCGCTGCGAACGTGTCCGTCGTTGGCCAGGGCACGCCCGGTCCCACCGAAAACGCACCGGCTCCCACCATCTTCGGCACCGGCATCGCCGACTTCGTCAGCAACCACGTCCTGCACGCCGAGATTTTCGGCGCTGCCAGCCTGGTGATCCGCTACTCCACCGCGGAGGAACTGATCGACGCCATCAACCGGCTCGACGGCCAGCTCACCGCTTCCCTGCAGCTCACTGCGGAGGACTATCGGACGGCGGCGCAGCTGCTGCCGGCCCTCGAACAGAAGGTGGGCCGCATCATCGTGAACGGCTGGCCCACCGGCGTCGAAGTGGGCCATGCCATGGTCCACGGCGGCCCCTTCCCCGCAACGTCGGACACGAAGACCACCTCAGTGGGTACGCTGGCCATCAACCGCTTCCTGCGGCCGGTCGCCTACCAGAACCTGCCCCAGGAACTCCTCCCGGCACCGCTGCAGGATGCCAACCCCTGGCACCTGAACCGTCGGATCGACGGGGTCGTGGAAAGCGCAGCCGATGCAGAAGATAAGGTCAACGCATGAGCACCCAGCCCACCATCGCCAAGGTTGAGGTAGTTCCCGTCGCCGGCTGCGACAGCATGCTGATGAACCTCAGCGGCGCGCACGGACCGTTCTTCACGCGCAATGTGGTGATCATTACCGACTCGGACGGACGCTCGGGCCTGGGTGAAGTTCCCGGCGGGGAGAAGATCCGCACCACCATCGAGGAGGCCGGGGCCTTCATCGCGGGCAAGCCGGTGGCCCGCTACCGCTCTCTGCTCCGCGAGATCGCAGCCGAGTTCGCGGACCGCGACGCCGGCGGCCGCGGGCTCCAGACCTTCGACCTTCGGACCACCGTCCACGCGGTCACCGCCGTCGAATCCGCCCTGCTGGACCTGCACGGACAGTTCCTGGGCGTACCGGTGGCCGAACTGCTCGGTGACGGGCAACAGCGCTCCTCGGTTCCGATGCTCGGTTACCTCTTCTTCATCGGCGACCGCCGGCGGACGGACCTGCCGTACCTGGTGGAGGAGGCGCCGTCGGACCGCTGGGAGCGGCTGCGCCGGCAGGAGGCCATGACACCGGCCGCGGTTGTGGCCCTGGCCGAAGCTGCGCAGGAACGGTATGGCTTCAGCGACTTCAAACTCAAGGGTGGCGTGCTCTCCGGCGACGACGAAGTGGACGTGGTGACGGCCCTGGCCCAGCGCTTCCCCGAAGCCCGCGTCACCCTTGATCCGAATGGCGGCTGGCTTCTCGAGGAAGCCATCCGGCTCGGCAAGCGGATGCAGGGCGTGGTGGCCTATGCCGAGGATCCCTGCGGCGCCGAAGGGCGCTTCTCCGGCCGCGAGGTCATGGCGGAATTCCGCCGTGCCACCGGGCTCAAGACGGCCACCAACATGATTGCGACCGACTGGCGGGAGATGTCCCACGCGATCCGCAGCAACGCCGTGGATATTCCGCTGGCAGACCCGCACTTCTGGACCATGCACGGTTCGGTCCGGGTGGCGCAGCTCTGCCACGAATTCGGGCTCACCTGGGGCTCACACTCGAACAACCACTTCGACATTTCGCTCGCCATGTTCACGCATACCGGTGCAGCAGCCCCCGGTGAGATTACCGCACTGGACACACACTGGATCTGGCAGGACGGGCAGGGCCTCACCAGGAACCCGTTGGAGATCAAGGGCGGCGCCATCGAAGTTCCGGACGCACCGGGCCTGGGCATCGAGCTGGACCGCGATGCCCTGGACAAGGCACACCAGCTGTACCTCGAGCACGGGCTGGACGCCCGGGACGACAGCATCGGCATGCAGTATTACATCGACGGCTGGTCCTTCGACCCGAAGCGCCCCTGCCTGGTGAGGTAGCGGTCCGCGCGAACCGAAGCTTCCCGCGCGGCCGGCCCTCCCCTCCTGATGCAACAGGAAGACGGCCGTGCGGGACCCAAGACTTTACAGATAAATAGAAGGGCGCACTTTTGGGCGGCGTTGTCTCCGGAATACTCATCGTCTCCGCCGTCATTGCCGTGGGCTATTTCGCTGCCCGGTTCCGGATTCTGGGACCGGAAATCCAGGGCGCCCTGACCCGCACCGCGTATTACGTCACCAACCCGGCGCTGCTGTTCACAGTGGTTGCCGGCAGCGACATCCGGGCAGCCCTCGGAACCGACGCCCCGCTGGCGCTGCTTTCGGCAGCGATAGTGGGGCTCCTTTATTGCCTGGCCAGCTTTATTTTCTTCCGCCGGCCCGCTGCCGAAACAGCCGTGGGCGCCATGGCCAGCAGCTATGCCAACGCGAACAACATCGGTATTCCGGTGTCCTTGTATGCGGTGGGCACGGCTCAGCATGTCGCGCCGGTGCTGCTGGTGCAGATCCTGGTGATGGCGCCGTTCTATCTCACGGTGCTGGGCCTGGTGTCAGGCTCCAAGATCTCCTGGAAAAAGCTGCTGGTCACCCCCTTCGCCAATCCGATGATCATCGCCTCGGGGCTCGGCGCAGCCGTAGCCCTGACCGGCTGGACCGCCCCGGACCTGATGCAGAAACCCATCGACATGCTCGCCGGCGGTGCCGTGCCCATGGTGCTGCTGGCCTTCGGGCTGTCACTGGCTGGCCGGGCCCCCTTGCAGAAAGGTGACGGCCGGGTTGAAACGCTCGTGGCAACGGTTCTGAAAATTGCCGGGATGCCCCTCATTGTGTGGGTCCTGGGCAGATTTGTGTTCGGCCTCGAAGGGCAGCATCTCCTGGCCAGCGTGATCATGGCCGCGCTGCCCACGGCACAGAACGTGTTCCTCTTTGCCTCCCCCTACGGCCGCGGTATGACCGTGGCCCGCGACGTCATCCTTTGCACCACCGTGCTGAGCATCGGCGCGCTGCTGGTGGTGGCGTGGCTGCTGGGGTAGGGCCTGGGGCCGCTGACCCTCCAACAGTGCCAATCCCCAGGTGCCGCAGACTGACGGAACGTCTTGCCGGATGAGTAGGTGCCGGAGATTGCGAGTTTCATGTGTCGTCTTTCGTTAGATGCGAAGGGAGTTGGTGGTTCTTGTGGTCAGCCCGGAAGCTGGTGCGCGACGTCGCAAGTGATCTCGAGGTGGTCGCCTATCCGCCCGACGATGTCTGCGCAGCGCCATTGCTCGCCGTTCAACGGCAAGGTTCTGGGGCGGCGCAGGCGCACGTCGAGGGGAAGATCGGTGAGGATGCTGGTTGGCGGGGCAGTAGCTGTGATGACTGTCCGGCGCATCCAGAGGGTATTACTGTCGGCCCTTGTCATGCGGTCGAGCTCATAGAGCAGAACCTGCCCGAGTTGCAGGGTGGCGACGAAGCCTTCAAGCAGGGAGAGCCCGGGCTGGTACCCGGCCTCCAAGCCGAGACCTGGGGTATCTCCGTTACCACCGGTGACAATGAGCGTCGCTTCGGCGGTGGTGGCGCCAGTTCCGACGCTTACGTTCCGAATGTCTGAACGGCGGGACTTGTAGATGTCGCCGTAGATCCTGCGGGCCGTGTCCCCGATGAGGGCATCAGGGTTGTCAGTGCGCAGATTGGCCTTGGAGGCCACACACATCGGGTGGTGGAGGGCGAGAACCGCTTTCATGGAGGCCATCTCGACGCTGACGTGGATGATCCCGTCTGTTGATTGGCCGGTCGTTTCCGCTGTAACGGGGAAGTCGTCAAGGGTGTCCTCAACGGGTTCCGAGCCGGCGGTGAGGGTCAACTCGCGGACGTACACCAGGGGCAGGATCGAGGGGGCATACCGGCTGGCCAGCAGAGCCTCGGAGGCTTCCAGGGCCAGCACGATGGCGTCCGTGGTGCCCAGGTGCGGCTTTTGTGACGTCGAGCCTTTGATCGACCAGAGGTCCCCGACCCGCACCGATCCGCGTGCATCCATGTGGCTTATTCCGTCCGGAGTGTGCCGGATGGAAAGCTTTCGTAGTGCCGGAGTCGTTTTGCGGTAGCCGCTGCCGAAGAACCGGGCGGTGGATGGCCCCAGGTAGTCGTCGACGTTGGCCAGAACAAGCGGGTCGGGGATGGTCAGGCTCATGGCACTGTGCTTTCTGTTGAGGTGTCTTAGACGGCTTCAGCGGCTGCGAGTTCCGGTTCGGCCGCCGCTTCCTTCCTGGCGGGCAGGAAGAGAAGTATGAGGGCCGCCGTTGCCAGGATGATCAGCGCGTTGACCAGGAGGCCGAAGTGGACTCCGCGAAGGATCGCCTCGGCCGTGGCCGGATCGGCGTAGTTTCCGGTGGTGAAGGCCAGTGCGATAGCGCTGACAATCGGGGTGCCGATAGTGAAGGCCACCTGCTGGGTCTGCCCTGCCAGTCCAGTCGCAAGGCCCTGTTCGGTATCAGGCAGGCCGGAGGTGACAGCGACCGTGTAGGCCACGATGCACAGGACGTGTCCGAAGCCACCGATGGCAGTAGCGGCCAGGATGTGGGTGAAGCCGATCCCGGCATCCATGCCCAGCAGCAGGAAGCTCAGGGTCGAAGCACCCTGCAGCGTCAGCCCCAGGACCAGGGTCGCCTTGGCTCCGATCCTGTTGATGATGTTGGCTGCAACAAGTCCGCCGGTGAAGGCGCCGGCGCCAAGAACACCGAAGGCCAATCCGGTGGCGAAGGCCGACGATTCAAGAACGCGCTGCAGGTAAAGCGTGAGCAAGAAGACTTTGCCACTCTCCATGGAGAACGTTACGAGCCCGCCCAGGTTTCCAAGCAACACTGAGGGACGCTTGAGGATGGTCACGGCAGCCAGCGGGTGGGATGACCGTGCCTCGATGTTCCAAAAGAGGATGAACGCCACGGCGCCGGCGGCCAGCAGGCCCAGGGTCCAAGGTGAAGTCCAGCCTTCGCGTTCGACTGAGGTGACTCCAAGGACCAGGGTTAGAAGACCCAGGGTGAGGGTGATTGCACCGGGGACATCGAGTTTTTGCTTGATCCTGGCGGGGAGGTCATGGAGCACGAACGGCGCCAGGGCCAGGATGATGATGCCGACCGGCACGTTGATGAAGAAAGTGAACCGCCATCCGAAGAGGTCGGTCAGGACGCCGCCGAGGACTGCTCCGACAGCGAAGCCCAGGGACAGCAGGGCGCCGTTGAGGCCGAGGGCTTTGTTCCGGAGTGGGCCTTCCTCGAAGGAGGTGGTCAGCAGGGACAGTGCCGCCGGCATGGTGATCGCCGTGGCAAGGCCCTGACCGATGCGGGCTGCGAAGAGGACGGAAGGGTCGGTGGCCAGGCCGCCTACTGCTGAGGCAATCGTGAGGATGGCCATGCCGGTGAGGAACATCTTCTTCCGGCCGTAGTAGTCACCGATGCGTCCCATGAGCAGGACGAGGCCGGCAGCGGCGAGGGCGAAAAGGGTGATGATCCATTGCAGGTCACCGTCGGCGATGCCGAGGTCTCTGCCCATGGCCGGCAGGGCCACGGTGACGATGGAGAAGTCGAGGGCGAACATGAACTGCGCGCCGAGCAGCAGGGTCAAGATGAGCCGCTGGCGGCCAGTAAGGGCAGGCGCGGGAGGATGCATTTTTGTTGGCATGCTTCCAGCCTGTCGGGGTCGCAACAGCCTATCCAGAGTCCCTTTATGGTGGTGGTGGATCCACTACCCTAAGAGACCGGCTCCCAGTGCCGTTCCCCGTCCGGCCCGGCGCCGACGCGTCCGAACACTACGTCTCCGAAATGCATGCCGGCTCCTATAGCTCCGCTTTCGGACAGGAAGTTAAGGACACGTTCTCTGGAGATGAGTGACTCCTGCGGGTCGGCCTCAAAGCACGAGTTCAGTTCCGGCTGCCAGACCTGCACCGGGCTGTGCATGACGTCGCCGAAGCACAGCAGCTGCTCGGTTTGCGACTCGATCAGGTACGACATGTGCCCGCGGGTATGGCCAGGGGTGGCCAGCGCCGTAACCCCAGGGATTATCTGTGTGCCGTCGCTGATCGCGGTCCACTGCGGTCCCGTCTTTCCCGGATGCGCGGATAGCTCCGACACGCCGGCGAACTTCGGTGTGGCCGCCAACAGCGCGCCCGGCCCCGTGACGCTGTTGAGCCAGCCGGTGTGGTCCTCATGCAGGTGGGTGAAAGCCACTGCGTCGAGGCGGTCCGGTAGGACACCATGGCTACCCAGTTGCCCGCCATGCATGGCGCCCAGTGCGGGGTGGGATTGCTCCGCGGGCAGCTGGCGAGACCCGAAGCCGGCGTCGATGAGGAGCGACTTTCCGGCGCCGGTAATGAGCAGTGACCCGATTGATCCGGTGAGGAATCCGTCGTCCCCGATCATTTTCTCCCGCCCGCTGTAGGTTCTGTGGCCCGGAAGCAAGGAGAACCAAGCGTCAGGTTCCAACTGCACGTACCCATCCGGAAGATAGGTCACGGTGAACTCGCCGACTGTGACGCTGCGCAGGGTCGGCATCGCGCTCCAGCGCTCTGGTGCTACGTGGGCAGGGCTAATGCTGCGGCTCAGGGTTCTCTCCTTGGTGGCGGTGGTCAAACAGCACGTGCGAGGGCTTCCGCGGTGCCGGAACCAACTTTGGGCAGGTACAGGAAGACGCGGAGGTCATTTCCGCCGACGGGGTTGAGGACGACAGATTCGAGGGTGAGCCGTCCAAGCTGATTGTGGTCGAAGACGAGATCAACGTGGGGTTCAACGCCGACGACGTAGCTGTCCCAGTACTCCTTGAACTCGGGAGAGACTGCAGCGATCTTGTCCGCGAGCATGCCGAAGATCGGGTCGCCGGCGTACATTGCGGCCTGTCTGTGGAACTGGGCGGCCATCATGCGGCCGGCCAGTTCCCGGTGGGGGTAATGCGCGGCTACGTCCGGTTTCGTAAAAAAGGCTTCAAGGCAGTTGGAGCCGACGCTGATACCGAAGACGTACTCTGCCAGCTCGTTCGTTGCGATGACGTTCCAGTACCTATCCACTGCGTACGCCGGTGAGTGTGTGAAACCGGCCAAAGTCCGGGACATGATTGCGCGTACTTCGGCCACCGCCGACCGGCGGACTGGCTGCTGTTTTCCGGCCAGCTCGTACAGGTGCTCAAGGTCTCCTTCTTCCAGCCGCAAAGCCTGTCCGATCGCGTCAATGACGTCCGATGAGACCCCAATGTCCCGCCCCTGTTCGAGCCAGGTGTACCAAGTGACGCCAACATTGGCGAGGACAGCAACCTCCTCCCGGCGGAGCCCAGGGGTGCGCCTCCGGTTGCTGCTGGGCAGTCCTACATCCTGGGGCCGCAGCTGTTCGCGGCGGGCACGAAGAAACCGTGCCAGCCGTTGCCGGCGGGCCTCGCCTTCATCACTCTCACGGGGAACAGCGAATGTAGGGGTTTCAGTAATCAGCTGTGTCATTGGTCTGCTTTCGTCAGGAATTCCGGGCTTAACCCGGCTCCGAAACTTAGGAAACGGCTGCGGTTCCGGCACGATTGGCATTGCAGGGAATCAGCTGCCGCAGCACGACCATGAATTCGTCGAAAGCGGTACGGTGAAAAAGATGTCCCCCAACGACCTCATGGTAGCGGGGCGGAGGTGCACAATATTCCTCCCGCCGCCGCATCTGACGAATGTTTACAAGCTTGTCACGTGAGCCAGTGATGAGATCCAGCTGGATCGGCAGCGGCGACACGGGCGGGGCGTACGCGCACGCCCTTCTGACCCCCGCAGCGGTTCGTTCCAGGATGCATTCCGGCATACGGGCTGGCGGGGGCTCTGTCGTGTCGAGGATCCTAAGAGCTTCCTCACTGTCCCTTAGGTGATGTTGGGCGTCAGGGCTAAGGTTCTGGGTCCAGTGACGGCTCTGGAATGCCGCTATCCCAGCCCCGTGTCCTGACGAACGACGCCGCCGCCAGCCGTTTCGTCTGCGGAAAGCACTACTTGTAATATAAGTTGCCAACTTGTAGCATAAGGGGTGCGGGCGACGTTGCCCCCTTCCGATTCCGAGGAGCCCCCTTGAGCACCGTAGACCTCATCCGCCACGTCAAACTTTCCACCGCAAGGCTGCCCCTCGCCGTGCCGATCAGCGATGCCAAGGTGTTCACCGGCCGCCAGAAGCCCATGACCGAGGTGGCCTTCCTGTTCGCCGAAATCACCACCGAGCAGGGCCACAGCGGCATCGGCTTCAGCTACTCCAAGCGGGCCGGCGGCCCCGCCCAGTACGCGCATGCCAAGGAGGTGGCCGAGGGGATCATCGGCGAGGACCCCAACGACATCGGCAAGATCTACACCAAACTGCTCTGGGCCGGCGCATCAGTGGGCCGCTCCGGTGTGGCCACGCAGGCCCTTGCCGCCATCGATATCGCCCTCTACGACCTCAAGGCCAAGCGCGCCGGCCTTCCCCTCGCAAAGCTCCTGGGTTCCTACCGCGACTCCGTGCAGACCTACAACACGTCCGGCGGCTTCCTCAACTCCTCGCTGGATGAGGTCAAGGCCCGCGCCACCCAGTCCATCGACGACGGCATCGGCGGCATCAAGATCAAGGTTGGCCTGCCCGACAGCAAAGAGGACCTGCGCCGCGTGGCCGGCATCCGCGAACACATCGGCTGGGACGTGCCGTTGATGGTGGACGCCAACCAGCAGTGGGACCGCGCAACCGCGCTTCGGATGGGCCGGCAGCTGGAGGAATTCAACCTGATCTGGATCGAAGAGCCGCTGGACGCCTATGACTTCGAGGGGCACGCGCACCTGGCCAACGTACTGGACACGCCCATCGCCACCGGCGAGATGCTGGCATCGGTGGCCGAGCACAAGGGCCTGATCAACGCCAACGGCTGCGACATCATCCAGCCCGACGCACCCCGCGTCGGCGGCATCACCCAGTTCCTGCGCCTGGCCGCCCTGGCGGACGAGCGGGGCCTGGGCCTCGCACCGCACTTCGCCATGGAAATCCACCTGCACCTTGCCGCCGCTTACCCCCGCGAACCGTGGGTGGAACACTTCGACTGGCTCGACCCCCTGTTCAACGAGCGCCTCGAAACCAAGAACGGCCGCATGCTGGTTCCGGACCGCCCGGGACTCGGCGTGACCCTCAGCGACCAGGCCCGCGCCTGGACCACCGATTCCGCGGAGTTCGGCGCGTAACCTTGAACGCATGAGCCGGAACCTGACCGCGGACCTCGCCGCCGATCTTCGCACGCGCATCGTCGACGGCGTCATCCAGCCCGGCGACAAACTGCCGAGCGAGAACACCCTCATCGGCGAGTTCGGCGTCAGCCGCACGGTGGTCCGGGCAGCCCTGATCCGGCTCCAAGCCGAGGGCCTGGTGGAAACCGAACGCGGGCGGGGCAGCTTCGCGCTGACCCCGCCCCGCCCCGGTGATCCGCACTCCTCCGGCGGCCGGCCGGTGACCAGCCTCGAGGACCGGCTCCACCTGCTCGAGTTCCGGATGGGCGTTGAGGCAGAAGCTGCCGCCCTGGCCGCCCGCAACCGCACGGACCGGCAGCTAAAAGCGGTCCTGACCGCACTGGAAGAGTTCACCGCAAGCGGCGACCATCCGGCGCACGCGATGAAGTCCGACTACGAATTCCACAAGGCCATCGCCGCCGCGTCCGGAAACCCCTTCTACTCGGACTGCCTGGCGTCACTGGGCCAGACCATGATCGCGATGCCCCGCACCCGGCTGATGACCGGTGACGAACACTATGCCCGCGAGCACTTCGAACAGGTGGTCCACGAGCACGAATCCATCTACGCGGCCATTGCGGAAGGGGACGGGCCGTCGTCGTCGGCCGCCATGCGCAGCCACCTGGCCAACTCAAGGCGCCGGCTCAGGGCCGGACGCCAGTAGGGCGCGTGTCGCCGCTGCTGGCGGCGCGTGCGGTTCAGCGCCTGCCGCTCACGCGTTAGAGCTCACGCGTTGGAGTCAGCCGGCCGCTCAGGCGTGTCGATCAGCCGCAGCAGCCGCAGGACGGCGGGATTGGCTGTTTCTTCGTTCCACGCCAGCTCCAGGTCCACGCGGTTCAGCTGCTGGATGCCGTGCCGACCGTCAATTTCACGGAATTCCACTCCGGCGGGGGCGAAAGCCATGGCCGAGGCGGGGACAAGCGTCACCCCCAGGCCGGCCTGGACGAAAGCCAGAAGCGCCGGGACCTGGCTGGCGTACTGGGTGATGTTGGCGTGGGCGCCGGCGCTGGCGAACAGCCGCAGCACCAGATCATGGAAGTACCGGGCCTCCTTGGTGGAGTACATCAGCAACGGCAGCCTGTCCAGGGATCCGAGCGGCAGCGGCTCCCCCTGCCGCGGCGCCATGTTGCCCAGCAGCGCACTCCCCTCGGGCAGCGCCACCACCAGCCGGTCCTGCATGAGCGGCCGGGACACCACCCCCGGCCGGGCGACGATGGGCCGCAACAGGCCGATGTCCACGCTGCCCTTCACCAAACCGTCCATCTGGTCCGTTGAGACCAGTTCCCGGAGCACAAAGGACACTCCCGGCATCCCCTCCGCAGCCCGCCGCAGCATCAGCGGCAATGCGCTCTGGCCGGCTATGGCCGTGTACCCCACTGTGATGGCGCCCGCCTCACCGGAGGAAACCCGGCGGACATCCATGTCGGTCTTGATGCACATATCCAGGATCTGGCGTGCCCTCGGCAGCAGGGTGGCGCCCGCGGCGGTCAGCTCCACTTTCCTGCTGGTACGGCCGAAGAGCTGGGTCCCCAGCTTCTTCTCGAGCATCTGGATCTGGCGGCTCAGCGGCGGCTGGGTCATGTTGAGCCGCTCAGCCGCGGCGCCGAAGTGGAGCTCTTCAGCCACGGCCACGAACGCCTCTAACTGCGGAAGGGAAAACATTCATACCTTTACTGAATTGTTGAGTGCATAAATTAGCTTGGACTTGGATCGATGACTCCCCTTATGGTCGGTGAACGGAGCAGGTAAATCAACCCCGAGGCAACCCAAGGAGCACAGCGCTGTGGACCAGGCATACGATCCCGCCCAGTACGTCAACCAGGCCAGGATTACGGGCGTCTCCATCACGCCGGTGGCCTTCAAGGACCCGCCGCTCCTGAACACCGTTGGCGTTCACGAGCCGTTCGCGCTGCGGGCCATCGTGGAGGTCCGGACGGATGCCGGCGTATCGGGCTTCGGTGAAACCTATGGCGATGCCGGCCACATTGCCCGGCTCCGGCTCGCAGCTGCGGCCGTGCCCGGCACGGACGTTTTCAACATCAACGTGCTGCGCAGCCGGATCGCCACGGCACTGCAGCAGGACACCATCCAGGGCGGCCACGGCATGAGCGGCATGGTCACCGGTTCGAGCACAGCCGACCGCGTGCTGTCCGCGTTCGACGTCGCGGCGCTGGATATCCAGGGCAAACTGCTTGGCAGGCCGGTCAGCGACCTCCTGGGCGGCGCCGTCCGCGGCTCCGTGCAGTTCAGCGGGTACCTGTTCTACAAGTGGGCGGGCCACCCCGGCCAGGAACACGACGCCTGGGGTGCTGCCCTGGACCCGGCCGGGATTGTGCAGCAGGCCCGGACCATGGTGGACCGCTACGGTTTCAGCGCACTCAAACTGAAGGCGGGCGTGTTCGCACCGGAAGAAGAGATTGCGGCCATCCAGGCCCTCCGTGCGGAGTTCCCCGACCTTCCGCTCAGGATCGATCCCAACGGCGCCTGGACGGTGGAGACCTCCATCCGCGTGGGCAAGGAACTCCACGGGGTCCTGGAGTATCTCGAGGACCCCACGCCCGGCATTGAGGGCATGGCAGCCGTGCGCCGCGAGGTGGACATGCCCCTGGCCACCAACATGTGCGTGGTCAGCTTCGCGGACGTGGCACCCGCCCTGGCTGCGGGCGCCGTGGACGTCATCCTTTCAGACCACCACTTCTGGGGCGGCCTCCGCCGGACCCAGTTCCTGGCCGGCATTACCGAGACGTTCGGCCTGGGGCTGTCCATGCATTCCAACTCGCACCTGGGCATAAGCCTTGCCGCGATGATCCATTTGGCGGCGGCTACGCCCAACCTCGACTACGCGTGCGACACCCACTGGCCGTGGAAGGACCCGTCGGAGGACGTCATTGCCGGCGGTGTGTTCACGTTCAAGGACGGCGGCGTCAAGGTCCCCACAGGTCCTGGCCTGGGTATTGAGGTGGACCATGACGCCCTGGAACGCCTGCACCGCCAGTACTTGGACTGCGGGATCAGGAGCAGGGATGACACCGGATACATGCAGCGCCTGCATCCCTCCTACGAGCTTCAGGGTCCCCGGTGGTAACCACCGGGGGCCAGGCTCCGGACCGCCCTGAATCACTGAAGATCGTGGTCACCGACCCGATTATCAGCCGCTTCGAGGACCGGTTGAAGGCCGACGGCGGCATTCACCAGTGGGACATGGCGGCGGCTTGGACTCCCCAACGGCGGCTGGACGCCCTGGCGGACGCCGACGTCGTGGTTTGCTCCTCCCTCGGCCCCGTGGAAGGGGAGGCTGCCGGCCGCGTGCGGCTGGTTCATGTCACGGGCGCAGGCCACGACAAGATTTCCTTCCCGCACCTGGCACCGGCGGCGATCGTGGCCAACACCTTCCACCACGCGCGGCCCATCGCCGAGCACGTCCTAATGGTCACCCTGATGCTGTCGCGCAGGGTTGCCGATGCCGACCGCGAAGTCCGCCAGGGGCAGTGGCGCACTATTGCCACGGCCGACGACGTTCCGTTCCACCCCGTCCTTGCCGACCTGACACTGGGACTGGTGGGCCTCGGGTCCATCGGCGCCGAAGTGGCCCGCGTGGCCGGGGCGCTGGGCATGAAGGTGCGCGCTGTCCGGCGGAACCCCGACGCCGGTCTCCCGGACGGCGTGGGGCTCGACTGGGTGGGCGGAGATCACCAGCTTCATGAGCTCCTGGCCGCGTCCGACGTCGTGGTGGTCACAGTACCGCTGGATTCCGGAACGGAAGGGATGATCGGGGCGGCTGAACTGGCTGCCATGAAACCGTCGGCTTTCCTGATCAACGTGGCCCGCGGCCCGGTTGTTGACCAGGCGGCGCTGTATGCAGCGCTGGAGGACCGGCGCATCGCCGGGGCCGGCCTGGACGTCTGGTGGGGAGCCCCCGCGGACGGCGTCGTTCCGCCGGCGGAACTGCCTTTCGCATCCCTGCTGAACACGGTGCTGACCCCGCACCATTCCGGCCATGCACGCATCACGTTTGAACGCAGGGCGGCCGATATTGCAGCCAACATCGGGCGGCTCGCCCGCGGCGAGGAGCTGGTGAACCTGGTGGCGCGTCCCGTTTCAGCTCGATAGCTACAGGACCAGCTGCACGATCAGCAGGGTGCTTCCCAGCGCCGACGCGCCGAAGGCAATCGCTTTCAGGCGCGCGGGGTTGAGGAACCGGTTGACATACCGGGATGCGGCGTAGCCGCCAACAGCCGCCGGAACCATCCATAGCGCCAGTGCCAGCATCTCTGCCGTGACGGCACCGGTCAGCCAAAGCATCACCATCGAAATTGTCGAACCCACCATAAAGAAGGCGCTCATGGTGCCGCGCAGTCTGGGACCATCATGCCCCTGCCAGACCAACGCCATGGGAGGTCCGCCGATCGAAGTGGCCGTGCCCATGATGCCGGAGGCCGCGCCGGCAGCGATCAGGGTGGCCGGTGCCGGCCGGGGAGCCCAGCCCCTGCCCGCCAGGACCAGTCCTGTAAGCACCACGGCCACCACCACCCAGGCCAGTCCGTCCTTCGACAGCGCCGCCACCAGCCACGCGCCCAGGAAACTCCCGGGAATCCGGCCCACCAGGGCCCAGCCAGTACCCCGGAGGTCCAGGCTTTGGCGTTCCCGCACAGTCACCATGACGGTCACCAACAGCGCGAGGAGGATCAGCGTGGCGGGAAGCAATGCCGGATCCACCATCGCGATCACCGGCGCCGCCAGCATGCCCATGCCGAAGCCGCTGGACGCCTGCAGGCATGCGGCCAGGAAGATCACCCCGACGATAACGGCATACTCGGCAGCTGTCACTCGGGATCCGTCACTGGACGGGCACAGCGGAGGTAGCAGTAGCGGTTGCAGCGGCGCCGGTCAGGCCCTTGAGGGAATCGAGCGGGAAATGGCATTCGGCAATATGCTTCGTGCCGTCAGGAGCCGCAAGGAACTGCGGTTCCGGCGATACTTCAGCGCAGATGTCCTGCGCCTTCCAGCAGCGCGTCCGGAAGCGGCAGCCCGACGGCGGATCCAGCGGAGAGGGCAGCTCACCCTGGAGGACGATCCTGTCCCGCCTGGTTCCGCTGACGTCCAGCTTCGGCGACGCCGACATCAGGGCCGCCGTGTAGGGGTGCCGGGGGTGGTCGAAGACTTCCTCGGTGGCCCCTGTCTCGATGATCCGGCCGAGGTACATCACGGCCACCCTGTCCGCCACATGGCGGACCACGGTCAGGTCGTGCGAGATGAAGATGTAGGAAACACCGAGTTCCTGCTGGAGCTCGTTGAGCAGGTTCAGGACCTGCGCCTGGACGGAAAGGTCCAGGGCCGAGACCGGCTCGTCGAGGATGATGACGTCCGGGTTCAAGGCCAGGGCCCGGGCGATGCCGATGCGCTGGCGCTGGCCGCCGGAGAATTCCTGCGGCGACTTGCGTGCATCGGAAGGACGCAGCCCCACCATGTGCAGCAGTTCACGGACCCTGGCGTCGCGTTCCCGGGACGTCGGGTAGAGGGCCCGGTGGGTGGCCCACGGCTCAGCGATGATGTCGCCGGCGTTCATCCGGGCGTTCAAGGAGGCAAACGGGTCCTGGAAGACCATCTGCACGCGCCGCCGCCAGACCAGCAGTTCCTTCCCGCGAAGCCCGAAGGGGTTGGTTCCTTCGAAGCTCACGGTGCCTTCGTCCGGTGTTTCGAGCATCATCAGGGTCCGCGCCAAAGTGGACTTGCCGCAGCCGGATTCGCCCACCAGCCCAAGGGTCTCCCCGCGGCCTACTGTCAGGCTGATTCCGTCCAGGGCCTTGAGCCGGGTGTTGCCGCTGGCGCTCTTCGCCACGTGGAACGTTTTGGTCAGGCCGTCAATTTTGAGAAGCGGCTCAGGCATTGTTGATCTCCTCGCTGAAGTGGCAGGCGGCCGTACGGGCAGGCCGCGGCTCCCTGCCGGAAGGGATGTTCGCGGGGTCGCCGGTGCCGGCGACGGCGTTGCCTTCGATAGTGTTGCCGGCTCCGTTGCGTGCTCCGGCGACCGGGCGGAGCACGGGCCGCTCGGTCCGGCAGATGTCCTGCACCAGCGGGCAGCGGGACTGGTAGACGCAGCCGGCGGGAATGTCGTGGAGCTCCGGGGGGCTCCCGGCAATCGACTTCAGCTTGGCACCCCGTTCCAGGTGGACCGGAACCGATTCCAGCAGCCCCTTGGTATAGGGATGGCGCGGGTCGGCGAAAACTTCGGATACCGGTCCGCTCTCCACCACGTTCCCGGCGTACATCACAGCCACCGAGTCGGCTTCCTCGGCCACCACCGCAAGGTCGTGGGTAATGAGGATGACAGCCATTTGACCCTCTTCACGCAGCTTCCGAAGAAGCTGCATGATCTGCGCCTGGACCGTGACGTCCAAGGCGGTGGTGGGTTCATCTGCGATCAGAAGGCGCGGGTTAAGGGCCACGGCCATGGCGATGAGGATGCGCTGGCGCATGCCGCCGGAGAACTGGTGCGGGTAGGAATTGACCCTGGATTCCGGCTCGGGGATACCGACGCGCTTCATCAGGTCAATCGCTTCGGCCCGCGCTTCCTTGGCGCTGAGGCCCCGGTGGATGCGGAAGGCCTCACCCAACTGAGTGCCCACCGTATAGACCGGGTTCAGGGCCGTCAGTGCGTCCTGGAAGACGATGCCCAGCTCGGGTCCGGCAAACTTGAGCCGTTGCTTGGGGCTGAGTGCGGCGAGGTCCGTTCCGTTAAGGACGATCTCTCCGCCGGCCAGGTCGCAGACAGGATCCATGATCCCGGCAAGGGCCTTGGCTGTCATGGACTTTCCGCACCCTGATTCGCCGAGCAGCGCCAGGGTTTCGCCGGCGCGGGCCTCGAAAGCCACGCTGTTGACGGCGCGCACGGTGCCGCGGTGTGTGCGGATGTCCACGGCAAGGTCACGGACCTGCAGGACGACGTCGTGTGCCTTCGCCTGCCCTGACGCTGTGCCTGGCGCGGCGGCGGTGCGCTGGATCGGGGCTTGTTGGGCAGCTGTTTTCACGGCTGTGCCTCCTTGGCTGGGATACGGGCGATCAGCCGCTTGCGGGGAAGTGCGAGCCGCCAGCGCTGGGCCGGGTCGGTGGCGATCCGCAGCCAGGCGGCGAGGACGTTGGCGGCAATGGTCGTGACCACAATGGCAACGCCGGGGAAGATCGACAGCCACCATGCGGTCTGCAGGTACTGCCGGCCCTGGGACACCATCAGGCCCCAGCTGACGTCCGGCGGCTGGATGCCGATGCCCAGGAAGCTCAAAGAGGACTCGGCCAGCATCACGTAGCAGAACTCGAGGGTGGCCAGCGTCAGGAGCGTCGGCAGCACCACGGGAATGACGTGCCGGACGATGATGGCGTTGGGTTTGGCACCGAACGTGCGTGCCGCGTCGACAAATGTCCGGCTCTGGAGCTCCGCCGACTCGGCGCGTGCGGTGCGCAGGTAGATCGGGATGCGGGTGAGGGCCAGGATCAGCACGATGTTCGCCGCGCTGGGGCTAAAGACGTAGAGCACGACGACGGCGAGCAGCAGGGACGGGAAACTCATGATCACGTCGGCGATGCGCATGGACACGTTCTCCCGCCAGCCCCTGTGGTAGCCGGCCCACACGCCCCACAGGGAGCCAACACAGAGGGCCACTGCCACCGCGGGCAAAGCAACGGACAGGGTGGTCCGGCTGGCTACGACAAGGCGGGCCAGCATGCTGCGGCCCAGTGAGTCGCTGCCTAGGAAGTATTCCCAGCCGTGCGCCAGCGTGAAGGGTGCCTTGTTGGCGAACAGCAGGTTCTGCTTGGTGGCCAAATCGCCCATCAGCGCAGGGCCCACGAGTGCGGTCAGGCCGATGAAAACCAGGATCAGCGCAGAGGCGGTGGCAAAGCGGTCCTTGAGCAGCAGGCGGAAGAGGCTCAGCTTTCCATCCTGGTTTCCGCCCTTCTTTTCGGTGCCGCGTTCGTCGGCCGCCGGCAGCTGCTCCGGCGCCGCACCCTCAGTCAGTGAACTCTTCATGGCTACTCCTAAGCCTTAACCGTGACCGGACGGACGCGCGCGTCCAGCAGCGCGTACCCCATGTCGATGAGGATGTTCAGGGCAAAGATCGCGACGGCGGTGAGCAGGACGGCTGCCTGCAGGACAGCGAAGTCCCGCTGCAGGATTGAATCGATCATGAGCTTTCCAATCCCCGGCCAGCCGAAGATGGTCTCCACCACCACGGCGCCGTTGACGAGGCCTACTGTCAGGTCGCCCGCCACCGTCAGTGCGGGGGCGGCCGCGTTGCGCAGCGCGTGGTGCGTGACCACCCGGAGTTCGCCTGCTCCGCGGCTGCGGGCCAGTTTGATGTAGGGCTCCGAGAGGGCGGAGACCATGGAGCCGCGGACAATCTGGACCAGCACACCGAAAGGCCGCAAGAGCAACGTGGCGATCGGCAATACCCAGGCGCCGGCCCCCGACACACCTGATGTCGGGAGCCAGCCCAGGGTGATGGCGAAGACCCAGATGCCCACGATTGCCAGCCAGAAATCAGGGATCGAAGCGGCAGCCATGGAGACGAAACTTGAGACACGGTCAGCGATGCCGTTCGGCTTGAGCGCAGCCCAGCAACCGACCACCAGCGCCAGCAGCACGGCCAGCACCATGGTGGTGGCCGCCAGCTGCAAGGTGGCCGGGAAGGCGCGCAGTGCCATGGCTGCGGCATCCTGGCCTGTGCGCAGGGACTGCCCGAAATCGAGCCGGAGCACTCCGCCGAAGTAGTCGGCCATCTGCACCAGCAGCGGCTGGTCCAGTCCGTTGCGTGCGGTGAAGTCGTCGCGCATCTGCTGGGTGGCGTTCAGCGGCAGGTAGAGGCTGGCGGGGTTTCCCGTCATCCTGGCCAGCGCGAACACGCCAACAATCACCACCACCAGCGGCAACGCGCTGGAGACAATCCGCTTTCTCAAGTAGATCAGCATGGCTGTCCTTATCTCCAGGTCCGCGTTAGTTTGCCGGGGTCATTTCCGAAACACGCAGCTCGTCGCCGCTGGACGAATTGGGTGTGTACTTCACGGACTTGGCCTTCCCGATGATGCCGGTCTGGTGCGAGATGTGGGCAAACTGGACCACTTTGTCGTTCTGGTAGGCGAAGATCTCCTCGAAGTCCTTCTTCCGCTCATCGCCGGACGCCGCGTCCGCCTTCTTGATCATGGCGTCGAACTCGGGGGTGCCGAAGTAGCTCTGGGCGCCGGTTGACAGCATGTACTGGTCCACGGTGAAGGCTGCATCGCCCGCCTGGTTGCCATGCTGGGTCATCAGGGCCACCGCGCCCTCATCGTCGGGGAAGGGGCGGACCTGGTAGGTCAGGTGCTGGCTGGTTTCGAGCATCTTCAGTTTGACGTTCAGGCCGGCCTGGCTCAGCTGCTCCTGGAGGACCTGGCCCAGTTCGGTGATCTTCGGGAACTGTGCGCTGCGGACCACCATCGAGATCTGCGCGGACGTATCAACGCCGTCGGCCTTGGCCTCGGCAATGAGGGACTTTGCCTTGTCCAGGTCGAACGGCCAGCCCTTCAGTTCAACGTTGTGGCCCACAATTCCTTCGGGAACCAGCTGGGCAGCAACCTGGTGCTTGCCTTGGTAGAGCGAGTTGACGATTCCCTCCTTGTCGATGGCGTAGTTGATTGCCTGGCGGACGCGGATGTCATTGAGAGGTGCCTCGTTGGCATCGAGCCGCAGGGCAACGGTCTCGTTGTTGGGGTAGTCGACGCCCAGGTCGCCGATGTTGTCGTCCGGGCTCAGTCCCATGGCAACATCAGCCTCGCCGCTGGTGATCATGGCAGCGCGCACTGAGCTCTCCGAGCGCCATTGGTACTCAGCCTTGGCGTAGGCGGGCTTGTCGCCCCAGTAGCCATCCCAGCTGGACAGCGTGATCTTCTGGCCGGCGTCCCATTGCTCGATCTTGTAAGGACCCGTACCGATCGGTTCACGGACTTTCTCCGTGGCGCTCGTGGAGGTCGGAACCACTTCGAGGAACGAGAGGCGCAGCGGCAGGATGGGATCAGGCTCCGGGGTGGTGACAGTCAGGGTGGTCGCGTCCACAGCCTTCACGGCGAGGTCCGCGTCGCCAAAGACGTAGCCCTCCACGTTGCAGCCGAGCTTGGAGTTGACCGCCCTTTCGATGGTGAAGGCGGCAGCGTCGGCATTGAACGGCGTGCCGTCCTGGAACGTCACCCCTTCGCGCAGTTTGAGGGTCCACTCGGTATCGGAGGTGGCTTTCCATTCGGTGGCGAGCTTGGGCTCGAGTTCGCCGCTCTGCGGGTTGCGTTCAATCAACGGTTCGGTGACATTCGAGCGCACCACAACACCGGTGGACGTCAGGTTCGACTCACAGGCTTCCAGGGTGGGTGGTTCCTGGCCGAGCACCACACGGACCGTATTCGAGGAGGCGGCACCGGCGTCGGAATTGGCTACGGAGCAGCCGCTAAGCCCGAGCATCGCAACGGATGCCAGGGCCGGCCATTTGAGCAAGGCAGGAAAGGGGGGCTTTGAAGAAGACGTCATTGGATTCCTCCGAATTGGGGTGTTTGCGGCAGGGGGTTGCTCTTGTACGAGTGGAAACCAGGCATCAAGACCAGGTGTCTCGGGCCGCGCTGGACTCAAGCTAGTTGAGGTCTTAGGGGTCCACAAGGTTTTTGCCGGCCGCCCGGGGTGCCCGGCAAGGCCCGCTCACGTCGTCAACACCCTGTGACGGGCACCACTCTCCCCAAAAATCCGCGCGCTTCCGGGGGAGTGCTGCAATCGATTCACTTCGGGCATCGATCAATGCCATTTACATGTTGGACGCGTATGGATCGGAAACCTAGGGTGCAGATATGAAGAACATCGCTGTCCTGCAGGTAGGGCCACTCATGCCATCCGTCCAAGAATCCATCCGGGGCGAGTACGACGCCCTGAGTCTCCCCGACTCCACCCCGGAGCGGGAGGAATTCCTGCAGCGCCACGGCGGTTCCTTCGAGGTGGCCGTGACCTCCGGAAAGTTCGGCGTCGGACCGGAGCTGATGGGCGCCCTTCCCAACCTGCGGGCGGTCATCAACTTTGGCGTCGGCTATGACACCACGGATGTTGCCCAGGCCGCCCGGCGCGGCATTACGGTCAGCAACACCCCCGATGTCCTCAACGACTGCGTGGCGGACACCGCCATCGCCCTGTACCTGGACGTCCTGCGCCGAGTGAGCGCCGCGGACCGCTTCGTCCGCCGGGGTGACTGGCTCAGCAAGGGCAACTTCCCACTCGCCACCAAGGCCAGCGGGAAGCGAGTGGGAATCGTCGGGCTCGGCCGGATCGGGCGGGTCATCGCCCGGCGCCTGGAAGGCTTCGACTGCGATATCAGCTACCACAGCCGCAACCCGGTGGAAGGGACCAGCTACGAGTACAAGGCCTCACCGCGCGAACTCGCTGCCGGTTGCGACGTCCTGATTGTCGCCGCGGCCGGCGGGTCCGGCTCGGCCAAACTCGTGGACGCCGACGTCATCGATGCGATCGGGCCTGAGGGATACCTGATTAACATCGCGAGGGGAACAGTGGTGGATGAAGAAGCCCTCGTGGCTGCCCTGCTCGCCGGGCGCTTGGCCGGCGCAGGGCTGGACGTCTTTGCGGAGGAGCCCAAGGTTCCGGAAGACCTCCTCACCCTGGACAACGTGGTCTTACTGCCGCACCTCGGAAGCGGGACCTACGAAACGAGGGCCGCGATGGCCGAACTTACGCTCGCCAACCTGCGGCACTTCGTGGCCACGGGTACCGTCCTGACGGCGGTGCAGGCATGAGCGTCGCAGTAGGATACGTCGCGAGCCAGGAGGGCCGTGCCGCACTGAGTGCCGCCATCGAAGAGGCGGCGCTGCGCAGGACTGCCCTGCAGATTATGGGCCCCGTGGAGGGCGAAGGGTCCGCGGAGGCGGACTCGGACATCCGCCACGCCATCGCCGCGGCAGCGGCTGCAGGCGTGCAGGCATCGCTCCGCCCCACCGAAGGTACTGACGCAGCGGAGTTCATGATCGATGCCTCCTATGAGGAGGACGTTGAGCTGATAGTGATCGGAGTCCGGCGGCGCTCCCCCGTGGGGAAGCTTTTCCTGGGCAGTACTGCCCAGCGGGTGATTCTCGAGGCAGGCTGCCCGGTCACTGCGGTTAAGGCCGACGTCGGACCGCGCTCCTAAGCCGCGGCGGTGACAGGATAGTGCCCTCGGGGTATCACGTAATGCAAAAAACGTGTTGGACGTGCATCGCGGAGGGTGAATAAAGTCTAGGTGACGCTGTGGCGAGGACCACAAAGGGCTGGCCTCCCGGTCCCCGCAGCGAGCTCCACTCATCGATTCAGAGGATTTTTCCCATGCAGTCTGTCGACACCGCTGTCACGGATCTGGCGTCAGCCACCAGGAAGTTCTTCCGGCGCGTCCTGCCCATCATGCTGATTATGCTCGTCTGCAACCAGCTGAACCGGTCCAACATCGGTTATGCCCACGAGCACTTGGAGGCGGACGTTGGAATCGGCGCCGCAGCCTACGGTTTCGGAGCCGGCCTGTTTTTCGTCGCCTACGCGATCTTCGAACTCCCCAGCAACGTGATGATGGAGAAGTTCGGCGCCAGGGTGTGGCTCACCCGCATCATGGTCAGCTGGGGCATCGTGTCCTTCCTAATGGCGTTTGTGCAGAACGAGGTGATGTTCTACGTGCTGCGCTTCCTGCTCGGCGCGGCTGAGGCCGGGTTCTTCCCCGCCGTCATCTTCTATTTCGCCCGGTGGGTTCCGGCCGGCCAGCGGGGTAAGGCCACCGCCATTTTCATCGCCGGTTCCTCCGTTGCCGCGGCACTGTCCGGACCCATCGCCGGAATGCTGCTCAGCCTCCACGGCGCGCTGGGATTCCGCGGCTGGCAGTGGCTCTTTGGGTTCGAAGGCCTGCTCTCCGTGGTTGTCGGCATCACGGTCTATTTCCTGCTCGATGCCCGGATCGAGGACGCCAAATGGCTGACCCTCAAGGAGAAAGGCGCGCTTATTGGCGCGATCTCCAACGAGGATGCCCAACACGCCACTGCCAACGGCAACAGCAGCGGCACCAAGGTCAACCGCTGGAACATGCTGCTGAACCCGCAGATCCTCCTGCTGTGCGGCATCTATTTCGCCGTCCAGCTGTCCATCTACGCCAACACGTTCTGGCTGCCGAGTATCGTCAAGCAGATTCCCGGCACCACGGACCTGAGCGTCGGCTTCCTGTCCGCCATCCCCTGGGTCTGCGCCGTCGTCGCCATGTACTTCGCGGCCAAGTGGCAGGACCGGGCCACATCCAAGCGCCCCCTGTTGGTGCTCGCCCTGCTCATAGCCGCGGTGGGCACCTTCGCCGCGGCCGTGGCCACCCCGGTACTGGCCCTGGTGTTCCTGGCCGTTGCCGCGATGGGTTTCAAGAGCGCATCCCCGTTGTTCTGGACCATCCCCCAGTCAGGCCTGCACCCCCTGGTCCTTGCGCCCGCCATCGCCATCATCAACTCGCTCGGAAACCTGGGCGGCTTCGTGGCCCCGTTCGGGTTCGGCATCATCAAGGAACAGACCGGCAGCGTGGTCCCGGGACTGTTCGCCCTGGCGGCGGCTTCCACCCTCGCCGCCGGCCTGGTGTACTTCCTCAAGGAACGGACGACGACGGCGGGTCACCCGGACGTTGACGCGGACGTGCCGGACCGCCGCAGCATGGCCTCTTCAAGCAGCGCCACCACGGTGTAAAGGAGGATCGACACCACGGTGATCACCACCACCGAGGCCCATACCTCGTTGTTCCTTGCCCGGGACACAGCGGAGATGATGGCGTAGCCGATTCCCTTGCCGGTGGCGAGCCACTCCGCCAGCAGCGCGCCCGTGATCGCGCCGGGAATCGACACTTTCACGGCGGTGAAGAAAGCCGGCAGTGACGACGGCAGTGCGACCTTCCGCAGGGCGGTCCAGCGTGAGCCGCCATAGACGTCGATGACTTCGAGCATGGCCGGGGAGGCCGAGCGGAGCCCGAACACAATCGTGACGAGGGCGGGGAACAAAACCACGATCCCGCCGATGGCCGCCACAGCCGGTTCCTGCCGGCCGAAGATCAGGATAATGATGGGTGCCAAAGCCACGAGCGGCACGGAGCGCAGCAGCATGGCCACCGGCATGAGGGCGTTTTCCACTCCGCGGAACAGCACGAATACACCGGCAATGACCACGGCGCCCACCATTCCTGCTGCGAAGCCCAGGAACGCATCCACCATGGTCTGGCCGAGGTTCTGTAGGATGACCTGCCGGTTGTTCTCCGCGGCGGGCACCGTGAACAGGAAGTTGAACACGTCCAGCGGTCCTTTGCCGACGAACGGCGAGATGTTGAAGGCCTTCAGCAGTGCGACCCACAGCAGCAGGACCACCGCCAGGGAAACAAGCAGGCCGGCGGCCGCCCGGCCCGCGCGCTTCAATGCGGCCATGCCTGCCGCCGATCCCGGCTTCATGCCGCCGCCTGGCGTCCGGAGGACCATGGCGTCACGAATCTCGCCAGCAGCGCGAAGGCGCCGTAGCCGGCCCCGGCAAGGAGTCCCGCCACCAAGGCAACACCCCACGCCCGGGCAATCTCGAGGTTTTGCTGTGCGTTGACCAGGGCCGGGCCGATCCCCCGGTCCACGCCGCCCACGTACTCGCCCAGCACCGCACCCAGGACGGCGGCCGGGACAGCAATCTTCAAGGCGTTCAGGATTCCGGGCAGCGCTGAGATCAGCTGCACCTTCACCAACTGCTTCAGCCGGCCCCCGCCGTAGACAGCCACGAGGTCCAAGCTCGCCCGGTCCGCGCTCTTGAGCGCCGCCAAGGCGCCCACCACGGTAGTGAAAAAGACCGAGATCCCGGCCAGCAGCACCGCCGTTCCGGACGATTCCCCGCGTGCCGGCGAGCCGATAACAATGAAGGCCAGCGGCCCGATGGCCACGATCGGCAGGCAATAGCTGATCACCGCCAGCTGCGTGACCAGCCGTTCCAGGGACGGAATCACCAGGACACTCGCTGACAGCAGCAGCGCAGCGGCGTTCCCCCACAAGTACCCCGCAGAAGCCTCCGCCATCGTCACTGCAAGGTTCGGCCAGTAAAACCCGACGCCGTCGCGCACCAGCTGCCCCAGGACTTCCGGCGGCGTCGGTACAGCACCGCCGGAACCGTCCGCACTGGCACCCACACCGGAAAGCACCGTTGCCGCGGCCAGCCACCAGACCGCAACGGTGGCCCCCACCCCCACCACGGCCGCAGCCCACGGCGGCAGCGGCCGTGCCGCCGTCGTGCTTAACAGCCTCGTACTTAACAGGAAAGGCCGGATCACAGTGATTTCTCTTCCTCAAGGGGCGCTCCGGCGCCGCCGAACAGGAGTTCGGAGGCCCGGTCGCATAGCGCATGGAATTCCGGCGTCCGCATCATTTCCGGGGTCCGCGGCCGCGGCAGGTCCACGGTGATGATCTCCTGGATCCGGCCCGGCCGCGCGCTCATCACGGCCACCACATCCGAAAGGAACATGGCCTCGGCGATGCCGTGGGTGACCATCAGGGTGGTGGCGGGCTTCTCCGTCCAGATCCTCAGCAGTTCCAGGTTCAGCCGTTGCCGGGTCATGTCGTCCAGCGCCCCGAACGGCTCATCCAGCAGCAGCACCGACGGCTTGAGCGCCAGTGCCCGTGCTATGGACACCCGCTGCCGCATGCCGCCGGACAGCTGGGCCGGCTTTGCCTTTTCGAAGCCCTTCAGGCCGATCAGTTCCACCAGGTCGTCCACCATCGCGTGGTCAACGGGGAGGCCGGCCACCTCGAAGGGCAGCCGGATGTTGGACACCACGCTCCGCCAGGGCAGCAGCGCGGGATCCTGGAAAGCGATCCCCAGCTCGTGCCGGGTCCGCAGCTCCGCCGGCGTGTGGCCGTCCACTGTCACTTCCCCCGTGGTGGGCGTTTCCAGTCCGGCGAGGATCCTCAGGATGGTCGACTTGCCGCACCCGCTCGGACCCAGCAGGGAAAGGAACGTCCCCTTGGATGTCATCAGGTTGGCGTCCTCGAGTGCCACCACGCTCTTCCGGCCCATCCGGAAGCTCTTGCCCAGGTTGCTGAGCGAAATCCCTGTGCCGGAAAGCAGCCCTCCGGCCACTGCCTCCGTGCTCACTTCAGTCATGCGTCCTACTTAAGATCGGGGTTCTCGGCATAGACCTCGTCGAGGAGGCTCAGGTCGAAGATCGCGTCCGCGGTGGTGTCGTAGCCTGCGAGCTTGAGGATCTCGATGTTCTTGTCCATCAGCTCCTTGGACACAGTGAAGAGGCCGTTGCTGTCCGTCTCCGGCGTGGCAATGAGCTTGGTGTTCTGGGCTTCCGCCTGAGCCTTCTCCTTGGCCATGGTCAGGCCCAGTTCCTTGCCGTACACCTCCACCGCGAGCCGGGCGGATTCCCCAGGATCCACCAGGGCATCCTTCCAGCCCTTGATGGTGGCCGCCAGGAACGCCTTCAGCTGGGGCCTCTTGTCCTTGATGGACTCCTCCGTGACCACGAAGCTCTCTGCAATGAAAGGCAGGCCATTGTCCGCAAACGGCAGGACCGCCGTCTTGTGCCCGCCCAGCTCAAGGGTGAGCACCTCGTTGGTCAGGTAGGCGAAGAAGCCCTCGACGTCGCCGTTCAGCAGCGGCTGCGGATCGTACTGCACCGGCACCTTGGTGACCTTCGACGCATCAATCTTGTTGACCTCCAGCAAGGCATCGAACAACGTCTCATTGACACCGGCTTGGACCCCGATCTTCTTGCCGACCAGGTCATCCGGGGCGGTGATCGAATTGGCAGCCAGGGAAACGATGGTAAACGGGTTCTTCTGGTAGGTGGAACCGATGATTTTCAGCGGCGCACCCTCGTTGAGTACCACCGGTGCCACTCCCACGGGCGACGACGTGCCCACCAGGGCCTTGCCGGACAGGACCATGGTTTCCGCCGAAGCCCCTCCCGGTCCCCCGGCGATCAGGTTGACGGCGCTAAAGCCTGCGTCCTTGTAATAGCCCTTGCTGTCGGCAAAGTACTCGCCGGCGAATTCCGCGTTCTTCAGCCACGAAAGCTGGACCTCCAGGGTCCCGAAGTCGGCAGCAGCGCCGGACGCCGCTCCCGAAGCGGGTGCAGTGGCACCCGATTCACCTCCACAGCCGGTCAGGGCCGCCAGTGCCGCTGACGAAAATCCTGCCAGCACCATCCGCCGCGACGGGCGCAGCGGGCCTTTTTCCGAACTGAAAGCTGTCATTCTTCTACTCCAAATCGGGAGGCGGTCACATGAAGCGGCCCCTGCGGGCCGTCTGGCACCGACACTATGGAACAGTTGTTTCAGGAATCTGCTTCGGCCGTTTCAGCGAAGTTAACTGTCAGTTAGCTGGGGAGGCGCGGCCGCAGGAGTCCGGGCGCGGCGGCGCACGAGTCCGGGCGAGGCGGCGCGGCTTTCCCCGCCAGATGGACATATCCCCCGGTATCGCCAAGGGGATATGACCGGGAAGCGGGGAATCGTCATCGAGGCCCGTGCTTAAAACAGAAAAACCCCGGTCCTAAGACCGGGGTTCTTCATTTGCGTGCGCGAGGGGGGATTTGAACCCCCACGCCCTTTCGGACACTGGCACCTGAAGCCAGCGCGTCTGCCGTTCCGCCACTCGCGCGCAACTTCTTTCGTCCGGCAGGAAGCCCGGTTTTTCGGACTGCCAGCCCTGTGAAAGCAGCGAGATCAAGCATAACGGACAACTGCGGCAAAACACCAATCGGGTCCCGTTGCAGGCCCCGCAGTCGAAATCGCGGCCGGGGACTATCCCGTGAACGCGGCCTTTCGGACCCTGTCAGGACAGGCAGCAGCGCGGGACGGAATGAACGAATCTCCCCGCCCCGGCGTTGTGCATTAAGGTCATTCACAGCACCGGCCAGTAGTATCAGATGTAGGAGTGCCCGTCCCCGGCGCACTCCCGGCAATGTTGTGAACTGAGTTCCGAAACGAGTGCTGCCCCGCAGCCGCCAGGAGAGGAGAGGTGCCATGGGAATGCTGGACAAAGTCGAGCGCGGCATCGAAAAGGCCGTCCGCGGTGTCTTCTCCACCGGTTCGCGGGCCCAGGTTGAGCCTGTGGAAATCGCCAGCCGGCTCCGCCGCGAAGTGGACCACAAGGCCATCACCATCGCGGCCGGCCGCACCCTTGCCCCCAACGTTTTTGACGTCCGACTCAGCGAGGACGACTTCAAGCGGGCGCAGGAATGGGGCACGCCCCTGGCCGAGGAACTCTGCGACGTCGTCATCAACCATGTCCGGAGCCAGGGCTACACCCTCCGGGGATCGGTGCGTATTTCCTTCCGGCGCGACGAGGAAATCCGTGCCGGCGACTTCGAAATCGATTCGAAGACGGAGCAGGCGTCCGGTTCCGCTGCGGCTCCGCCCATGCCAAGGAACAACGTGCCCGCTGCACCGAGCCGGCAACCGGTGCGGCTTCAGCCCGTCCTGGACATTGATGGCCAGCGCTACTCGCTGAACGCCCCGTCCATCGTGCTGGGCCGGTCCTCGGAGGCGGACATCCTGGTGGACGACACCGGAGTTTCACGCCGCCACCTCGAAATCCGCACCGCCAACGGCGCCACAGAAGCCGTAGACCTGGGATCCACCAACGGCAGTTACGTCAATGGACACAAGGTTGTCGGCAGCGTCGACCTTACTGACGGCTCCACCATCACGATGGGACGGACCAAAATCATCTTCCGCCTTTTGCCCGCCAACTCCGGTGGCCGCCCGTGAGCGAACTGACCATTACGGCCCTGCGGTTCGGATTCCTCCTGTTGCTGTGGGTTCTCATCTTCAGCATCGTGTCCGCCATGCGGCGGGACCTAATGATCGGTAGGAAAGCGGCAATGGGTGCTCCCACTGCCCGCCAGGTCCGCAAACACCCCGAGCTGGCGGAAACAGCACCGCCGCCCGCGAAGCAGCAGGCCCGCCAACTCGTAGTCACCGAGGGGCCCCTCAAAGGCACCACCATTCCACTGGCGGACAGTCCCATCCTCCTGGGCCGCGCCCAAGAGGCCACCCTGGTACTTGAAGACGATTATGCTTCCGGCCGGCACGCCCGGCTCTTCCCGCAAGGCAGCCGCTGGTTCATCGAGGATCTTGGCTCGACCAACGGCACATACCTGGCAAATCAGCAGCTCACCCGCGCCCTCCCGGTGGAGCTCGGTGTCCCCGTGAGAATCGGCAAGACGGTCATCGAATTGAGGCCATAGCCGTGGCCGTCCCGGAAAACCCCGCCGACAAGGGCCCCATCCCGAAGCGGCCGCTCATCATGCGCTATGCGGCCCGCTCGGATGTAGGACGCATCCGCGCCAAGAATGACGACTCCGCCTACGTCGGCCGGCACCTGGCCATCGTGGCCGACGGCATGGGAGGCCATGCCGGGGGTGACGTGGCCTCCGCGGCGACTGTGCTGGACATGCTCCACCTGGACCACGGGCACTACGACGGCGACGCCGGAACCGTTCTTGCAGATGAAATCCAGACCGCGAATTCCCTCCTGTCTGAACTGGTCCACATCAATCCCAAGCTGGCCGGCATGGGTACCACCGTGACGGCCCTGCTCCTGGCCGAAGGAAAGCTTCATTTCGCCCACATCGGCGACTCCCGGGCGTACCGGCTGCGCAACGGCGAATTCGAACAGATCAGCGTGGACCACACGTTCGTGCAGAGACTCATCGATGAAGGCCGGCTGCGTCCCGAGGAAGCCGAGACCCATCCGCACAAGAACGTGCTGATGCGCGTCCTGGGCGACGTCGACGCCAGCCCCGAGCTCGACCTCGCCACCCTGGACGTCGAACCCGGCGAACGCTGGCTGCTCTGTTCCGACGGGTTGAACTACGTTGCCGGGCACGTGGTGGAACGCATGGTCCGCGAAACCAAGGACCTGCGCGAATGCGTGGAGACGCTCGTGGACCTCACCCTTGAGGCCGGCGCACCGGACAACGTCACAGTGGTCATGCTTGAAATCGTCGAAGAGACTCCCGACGACGTCCGCACCGCCGCCGTCGAAATCGTTCAGCCGCCGGCTGGCAGCGTCGAGGCCACGAAGACTGCCGCCCCGGCCCCTTCCCAGGCAGTCCCTTCCGATGACGCCACACCCAAACCCGCGGCAGATACCGGCCACACTGCTTCCGGCGCGGACGACACCGTCCCCAAGCCCGCTTCAAAACCCGGTGAGCCGACCACCAGCACGGACCCTCATCTGGGCGAACACCTTTCCGCGGCGGTGCTCCGCGAGGAACTGTCCAACCGTCCCCATGAACTCGTTGGCGCAGCTGCCGCGGCGGCAGAATCCGGGTCCATTCCCACGATTGCCGGCCGGACTGTGGCGCGCCGCGCGGCGACCGTGCTCACGCACAAGTCGGATCAGAACCGCGAGGAAACCGACGAATACAAGCCCGCCGCCAAGCCGCGCCGCTGGGTGACGATCGCCACGGCCGCGGCCCTCCTCGTCATCCTGGGCGTCGGCCTGTGGCTCGGCTATGCCTGGACGCAGACGCGCTACTACATCGGCGAATACGACCAACGGGTTGCCATTTACAACGGCGTTTCGCAGCGGCTGGGGCCGATCCAGCTCTCAACGCTGGAGACAGTGACGGAGATCCGCATGTCGGACCTCCCGGAGTTCTCCCAGCAGCGGGTCCGCCAGACCGTCCCGGCACGTGATCTCTACGACGCGCAGCGGATCGTCAAGAACCTCGACCTGACCGGAACAACGTCGCCGGCAGACGAATGTGCGAGCCCCACGGCCACCGCTGCCCCCTCCGCCTCGGGGACGGCGGGCGGCACAGCGTCGCCACCCGGAACAACCGCACCGTCAGCAAGTCCCAGCCCGTCGCCCAACGCTTGTGAGGAGGCCAAATGACACAGATTGAGGCCACCCCCAAGCCACGCAGGAACACCGAGTTGGCGCTCCTGATCCTTGCCCTTGCCGTGGGCATCGGCGCCAATGCCCTGGTGGGCGTGGACCAGGAAAAGGCATTTGACCAGGACTTCTGGTTCCAGTCCAGCCTCCTCGCTGCCGCCGCCCTCGTCTTCCACATCGTTCTGCGCATCCGGGCTAAATATGCTGACCCGGTAATACTTCCGCTCGTCGTGGCCCTGAACGGCCTGGGGCTGGCCATGATCCACCGTCTGGACCGCGTGGGCGAAGACACCGGCAACAACCAGCTCCGCTGGACGCTGGTGGCCATGGGCGTCGCGATCGCCGTCATCTGGTTCCTCAAGGACCACCGGATCCTGCGCCGCTTCACCTACATCTCCCTTGCCGTGAGCGCCCTGCTGCTGATCCTTCCCCTGGTGCCGGGCATCTCCGCCGGCGAAATCCTTGGCGCCAGCGTCTGGATCAAGATCGGCCCCATGACCTTCCAGCCGGGTGAGGTAGCCAAGATCACCCTGGCAATATTCTTCGCCGGGTATCTATCGTCAAACCGTGACCTGATCCTCCTGGCCGGGCGCAAAATCGGACCGCTGCAGTTCCCGCGGTTCAAGGACATGGGCCCCATGATCACGGCGTGGCTGGTCAGCATCGGCGTGCTGATCTTCCAGCGCGACCTCGGCTCGTCGGTTCTTTTCTTCGGACTTTTCATCGTGATGATCTACGTCGCCACGAGCCGGATCAGCTGGGTCATCATCGGCGTGGGACTGCTGCTTGGCGGAGGCTTCATTGCCTCCCGGGTGTTCTCCCATGTGGGCCTCCGCATCGACGGGTGGCTCAATGCCTTTACCGACGAAGTCTACGGACGGCAGTACGGCGGCAGCCTCCAGATCGTGGAGGGCCTGTTCGGCATGGCCAACGGCGGCCTCGTGGGCACCGGCCTGGGCCAGGGGCGGCCGAACCTGGTGCCGTTTGCAAACAGCGACATGATCATTGCCTCCTTCGGTGAGGAACTTGGCCTGATCGGCCTCTTCGCCATCGTGATGATGTACCTGCTGCTGTTCACGCGGGGTTTCCGGGCGGCACTGGGCACGCGCGACGCCTTCGGGAAGCTGCTTGCCTGCGGTCTGTCCTTCGCCATCGCGCTGCAATGCTTCGTGGTGATCGGCGGCGTCACGCGCCTGATTCCACTTACCGGGCTCACCACCCCCTTCCTGGCGGCCGGCGGATCCTCGCTGCTCGCCAACTGGATCATCGTTGGCCTGCTGCTGATGATTTCGCACACTGCACGCGGCCCCGTGGACACCACTCCCATGCCGCACGGCGCCGAGCCCGGCGAACCCGGCGAGCAGAAGCCTGTTCCGCCGTCACCGGCACGGCCGGCAAAACAGCCCGCACGGCAACCTTCATCCGCCCATCCCGACGCACCAACTGAAGCGGTGAAACAACTGTGAACCATGCCATTCGGAATTCATGGATTGCCGCGGTCGCCATGTTCGCGCTGATCTTCGGCGCGCTCAGCTATGTGCAGGTTGTGGGGGCCGACGAACTGCAGGCCAACGCCTGGAACAAACGCGCCATCCTGCAGAACTACTGCAACGACCGCGGAGCCATCATCGTGGGGGGGAAGCCCATCGCGCAGTCCGTTGCCGCCTCCGAAAGCTGCAAGTTCCAGCGGACCTACACGGAACCTGAACTCTATGCCGGCATCACGGGCTACTTTTCCAAGAATTACGGCGTCACCGGTCTGGAAAGTGCCCTTAACGAGCAGTTGGCCGGCAGCTCGGACCAGCTTTTCCTGGACCGCATCGGCCAACTCTTCCTTGGCAACCAGCCCAAGGGCGCCTCGGTTGAACTCACCTTGGACCCTGAGCTCCAGAAGCTCGCCTACGACCTGATCCCGGACGGCCAGCGGGGCTCCATCGTGGTGACGAACCCCAAGACCGGTGACATCCTGGCCATGGTGTCCAAACCGTCCTACGATCCCAACCTGATCGCAACGCAGGACGCCGACGCCGAGGCTGCCAACTTCAATGAACTGAACAAAATCCCCGGGATCAACCTGAACCAGAACGTCAGCGGTCCCACCGGCGCCCTCCTGGCACCGGGTTCGGTCTTCAAGCTCGTGGACACCGCCGCGGCACTCAGCTCGGGCAAGTACAACAAGGACAGTGAGCTGCCCAACCCGGCCGAGATGAGTTTCCCCGGCATCGAATACAAGCTGCCGAACTACGCCGGAGGCAACTGCTACACACAGAGCACGGCGAGCTTCGCCTTCGCACTCCAGCAGTCCTGCAACACTCCGTTCGCGGAGATCGCCCGGGACCTGGGCCAGAAGGCCATCGCCGCACAAGCGGCCAAGTTCGGCTTCGGCGAGGACCTCGGCGACCAGCTGAAGCTGGACTACGCCAAGAAGGCCTTCCCGGAGGAGGAGCTGGATGCGGCAGGACTGGCCCAGTCAGCAATCGGCCAGCGCGATGTCCGTGCCACTCCGCTGCAGATCGCACTGATGACGTCCGCCATAGCCAACGGCGGCGTCCAGATGCGGCCCAACCTCATCAAGACGGTGCGGTCCCCGGATTTGCGCATCATCAGCGAACCGAAGCCCGAAGTCCTACGGACGTCCACCAGCCCGGAGATTTCGCGGCAGATCAGCGAGTGGATGACCAGCGTGGTCAGTCAAGGAATCGGCCGCGGCGCGGCCGTTCCCGGCGTCCAAGTGGCCGGCAAGACCGGCACAGCCGAGCTGGGAACCGACGGCTTGAACAATTCATGGTTTACCGGGTTCGCCCCGGCCAACGACCCGCAGGTGTCGGTGACCATCGTCATGCAGGGCGTGGACATCACCACCGGCGCACAGCTAACCAGTCCGAACGCGAAGAAGATTTTTGAGGCGGTGTTGAATAAGTGAGGCCTACATCAGGGATCACCCTCGGCGGGAGATTCCAGCTGACCACGCGTATTGCGATTGGCGGGATGGGAGAAGTCTGGAAAGCCAAGGACCTTATCCTTGGCCGGATTGTCGCCATCAAGGTGCTCAAAGAGGAGTACACGGGCGATCCCGGGTTCCTCCAGCGCTTCCGTGCCGAGGCGCGCCACACGGCGCTGCTGAACCACGTGGGCATAGCCAACGTTTTTGATTACGGCGAAGAAGAAGGCTCGGCCTACCTGGTCATGGAGCTGGTCCCGGGCCAGCCCCTGAGCAGCATCATTGAACACGAACAGGTCCTTTCGCCGGACCGGACACTGTCCATGATTGCCCAGACGGCACGCGCCCTCTCCGTTGCCCACGCCCAGGGCCTGGTGCACCGAGACATCAAACCGGGCAACCTGCTGATCACGCCGGACGGCCGCGTCAAGGTCACGGACTTCGGCATCGCCCGGCTGGCGGACCAGGTTCCGCTGACCCAGACCGGTCAGGTCATGGGCACTGCCCAGTACCTCGCACCGGAACAGGCAACGGGCCAGACCGCCACGGGTGCCTCGGACATCTACTCGCTCGGCGTCATCGGCTACGAGTGCCTCACCGGGCACCGCCCGTTCTCCGGGGAGTCGCAGATCGCCATCGCGCTGGCCCAGGTCAACGATGCGCCGCCGCCGCTCCCGGAGACCCTGCCGACGCCGGTACGGGCCCTCCTGATGTCCATGCTCGCCAAGGATCCCAAGAACCGCCCCGCGAACGCCATCAAGCTGTCCGAGGCAGCGGAAGCCATCCGCAACGGTGACATCGCCGCTGCCCACGCGGCCGTGCCCGGAATGCTGCTCTTCGAAGCGGCCACCGGTCCGATCACCGCGCCGGTGGACATTCCCACGGCCGCCACCGGCGTCATCGAGACGCCCGAAAAGGACAAATCGACGACGGCGACCTCCGCCCTTCCGGTGGTCGGCGCCGCGGGCGCAGGTGCCGCTGCAGGACTCGCCGCCGGAGCTGCTGCAGGAGCCGCCGGCCCGCGCGACGCCCTGTCGCGCGCAGATGCCCTGGCTGCCGAACGCACGTGGGAGCAGGAAGAGGAGCAGGACCGCTACGACGAACCTGTTGACGAGCCGCAGCGAAAGGGCCGCAGCCCGTGGACGTGGCCGCTTATCGCCCTCATCGTGCTCGTCCTCTTCGCACTGGCGGGTGTCCTGCTTACCCAGGCAGGCATCTTCTCCCCGTCCAGCCCGGCCGAGTCGTCGGCGACGTCCACCAGCGCCAAGCCCACCAGCCGCAGCGCCTCGCCGACGTCCACCTCGGCCAGCCCCACAGCCTCGAGTGCGAGCCCGACTCCCACGCAGTCCACTCCGGAAACCATCAACCTGATCCCGGATGCCTACCTGGGCCAGCCGTACAACACGGTCCGCAGCCAGCTCGTGGGCATGGGGCTGACCGTCAAGGGTGACCCGGTGTTCAGCGACAAGGCGGAGGGAACGGTCACCAACATCGAGCCGTCCGGCCCAGTGGCCCCCGGCGAGACCATCACCGTCACCTACTCCAAGGGCCAAGAACCGGCTCCGGAGTCCTCTGTGCCCGCGGTCGGCGTAGGCAGTTCCGAGTCGCAAACACAGAAGGCCATCGAGGACGCCGGCCTGCGCTGGGTCAAGGGGGCAGATGTTCCCGGCAGTGCCGGGCAGAAAGCCGGGACATTCGTCAGTTCGGAACCGGGCGCCGGCACCAAGGTGCCCGCCGGATCCGTCGTGACGTACCACCTCGCCCAGGAAATCCTGCCCACCCCCACCACGTCGACGTCGAACTAGGGCGCACCGTGCCGGACTCACCCCGTCTCCCGTCGCACAGAGAGGACAGCCTCCCAGTGAATACCCAGCGCGTCCTCAACGGACGGTACGAGCTCGGTGAGTTGATCGGCCGCGGCGGCATGGCAGACGTCCACCGCGGTGTGGATACCCGGCTGGGCAGGACAGTGGCCATCAAGCTGCTGCGGCCTGACCTTGCCCGGGATCCGCAGTTCCAGGCGCGGTTCAAGCGCGAAGCCCAGGCTGTGGCTGCGTTGAACCATCCTTCGATCGTTGCCATCTACGACACCGGGGACCACGCTGTCCCGGGCGGCCCCGAAGATACTGTCCGGGTGCCGTACATCGTGATGGAATTCGTGGACGGAAAGACCCTTCGGGACCTGATCCGTGCGAAGGAAGTCAGCATCGACCACGCCATCGATTTCACCCTCGGCGTGCTCTCCGCCCTCGAATACAGCCACCGGGCGGGCATCGTCCACCGGGATATCAAGCCGGCGAACGTGATGTTCTGCGAAGACTCGGCCACGATCAAGGTCATGGATTTCGGGATTGCCCGCGCCATGGCCGATTCGTCCGCCACCATGACGCAGACCCAGGCAGTGGTGGGCACCGCCCAGTATCTGTCACCGGAACAGGCCCGCGGCGAAACCGTGGATGCCCGCAGCGATCTTTACTCCGCAGCGTGCCTGCTCTACGAAATGCTGACGGGGCGCCCTCCCTTCATTGGTGACAGTCCCGTGTCCGTCGCCTACCAGCATGTCCGCGAGATGCCCGAACCCGCCAGCAGCCTTAACCCTGAGGTGACGGAGGCCCTGGACAGCGTCCTGGCCAAGGCGCTGCAAAAGAACCGGGCAGACCGTTTCCAGGATGCTGCCGCCTTCCAGCGTGCCCTGAGGGCCGCACGCAACGGTGTTCCGGTGCCCGACGTCGCGGCGGGCGAGGAATCAACGGATCCCGTCAACACGGTCCCGGCCGCAGAGCGTACGGCCCAGGCCGCGCCATACTCGCTGACCGGTGCGAGCTTCCTGGACGACTCACCGGGCGGCCGGCTCCGGCCCGTCCACGACACACTCGGCGACGACCAGCCCATTCCCGCCCAGGTCTACGAGCCGTCGGAGTCGAACGATCTTCCGCTGGGATTCCCGCCGGAACGTGAGCGCACCCCCCGACAGAAGTCCCGCCGTCGGACGTGGATTGCCACACTGGTGATTTTCACGCTGCTGGTCCTGGCAGGCGGCGGCCTGTGGCTCTACAACATGATGAACCAGCCGCCGCCCCCGGTGGCCAAAATCGTCGTCCCTACGGTGACGTCACTGACGGAAACCGAGGCGCTGCAGAAGCTTTATAACGCCCGCTTCAGCCCCACCATCAGCAGGCTTCCCCACGACGCCATCGCCAAGGGAACAGCCATTGGCACGGTGCCCGCCGCAGGAACATCCATGGAGCCCGATTCCAAGGTGACCCTGAACATCTCCGACGGTCCAAGCGCCGTCAAGATTCCGGGCGACCTGCCGGGCCGCACTGAAGCAGCGGCCCGCGACGTCCTGCGCCAGATCGGCCTTGCCGGTGCTCCCGGCACCACCATGGCGAACAGCGCAACGGTCCCGGCCGGGCTGGTCATCACCACGAAACCCGCTCCAGGCGAGTCCGTGGCTGTCGGAACCACCGTGGAAATCGTGGTGTCCACCGGCAAGGTTGCCATGCCCGAACTCCGCGGCCTGCCGCAGCCGGAAGCAGAGGCCGCCCTCAAGAACCTGGGCCTGAACATCGCAGTGCGGGAAGTCGAAAACTCCGAGGTCGAACCGGGCAAGGTGACCGAGCAGAGCGATCCCGTCAACGCGCTGGTGGAGCAGGGAAAGACCATCAGCGTGATCGTTGCCAAGGCTCCGGCGCCCACTCCTACTCCGACGCCCACGCCTACGCCCACAGAGACGGGCCGGGACCGGGGCTAGCACCCGTCAAAGTACTGCCGGCGGGTTAGTGCTGGATGAGCGGGCTCAGCTTGGCTGCCCGTTCGGCTGCTCCCGCCATGCCGAGGGATTCCAGCCAGTTGCCGAGCATCTGGTAACCGCCCTCCGTGAGCACGGACTCCGGATGGAACTGGACGCCGCAGAGCGGTGCTGTCCGGTGCCTCAGGCCCATGATGACGCCGTTGGCCGTCTGTGCGGTGATCTCCAGGATGTCGGGGATGGTTTCCCGGACAGCCGCCAGCGAGTGGTAACGCGTGGCCGTTACGGGGGAGGGGAGTCCGGCGAAGACGTTGGCTCCTTCATGCTCCACCAGTGACGTTTTGCCGTGCATCAGTTCAGGGGCGTGCGTCACCGTGGCGCCATACGCCTCAGCCAGGGCCTGGTGCCCCAGGCAGACGCCGAACATCGGCTTGTCATGGCTGCCGCACCATTTGATCAGGTCGATGCAGACGCCGGCCTCCGCGGGGGTGCCGGGCCCCGGCGAGATGAGGACGCCGTCGCGCGCTTCCGCCATCTCGATCGCCTCGGCGAGCGTTACGTCGTCGTTGCGGACCACTGTCGTCTCGGCGCCGAGCTCCTGGAGGTATCCCACCAGGGTGTAAACAAAGCTGTCGTAGTTGTCTACGACCAGGATCTTGGTGCTCATTGTCGAGTTACTAAACCAATCGTTGAGTCGGTGAACTGGGTGAACTGTGACATCCAGGGGAAGAGGAACTGAACCATCAATACCAGCACGCCGGCAAGCAGCACCAGTGACGTCGCAATCCTGAGCCACAGCGGGCCCGGCAGGTGGCGGAAAATCCATCCGTACATAGCGTCAGCCCTTCCCGAGTGCTTTGGCCACCTGGGCCGCAATTTCAGCAGGGGGCCCCGCCGACGCGGGCTGCCAGTGATCCAGGAGGGAGTATGCAATGATGCGTTCCTGCGATCCGAAACGCGGATTGCAGCTCGTCATGGTGAGGTAGGCCTCCGTGGGCCGGGCGGCAGGTTGGGTGGGCACGGGAAGCAGCACATCGGTGGCCGAGGGCAGCACAATCTGGATGTTCCGGAAGACGTAGACGTAGAATCCGTCCCTGGTCTGGACGTAGATTTTGTCCCCGGGAACCAGTGTGTGGATGTTGTCCAGCACGGCTCCGTGCGTCTGGCGGTGACCTGCCACGGCGAAGTTTCCGGTTGCCCCGGGCATCGCGGTGTCGCGGTAATGGCCCAGGCCCAGCGTGTCCAGGACGTCCGTTGAGGTTCCCTGCACGATGGGCCGGGTGTAGTCCGCGCCAAAACGGGGGATATACATAATGCCAATGGTCTGGCCGTGCCCTGGCGCTTCGGCGACCTTCGGCGGACCGTAGTCGGCAGGACCGGATGCGGCCGCGTCCGGGGCGCCGGATGCTGCGGGAGCCGGGGGTCCGCCCAGTTCCTGGGCGAAGTTCCTGATGGCTTCGCCCTGCTTCGCATCGGACTCCACGTTGGTCCACCAAAGCTGCCATGCGACGAACAGGAGCAGGATGACTCCCACCGTGATCAGGAGCTCGCCAACAACCTGGATGAGTTTCCGGAGAACGCCGACGCCGCGTGCCGGCACGGCGGCGGTCGTCTCCTTCTCCAGCAACACCACGTGGTCTCCTCAATTGGCGGCTCGGGCTGGCGCCGGTGTGTTCTGAACTACAGCTAGAATTGGCTGCTAGTAAGAATTCAGACCTGACCAAAGGCGCCAACCCCGCCGGCATGTTCCTTCCTGCAGGATATCAAGCCGAAGGCTCCGCCCTTGATTCAGCCCGACGAGGAGGACCCGTGCCCGAGTCAAAGCCACGAAAGAGGAACGCCGCAGCTGAAAAGCCGGCTTCTGCATCGCAGGCCTACAAGCCCAACGCCGTGTGGTTCAAGCCCGTCATGTTCGGCCTGATGATCATCGGCCTGCTGTGGATCATCACCTTCTACATCAGCGAGGGCGCCCTCCCTGTCAGGGAATGGGAATCCTGGAACATCGTGGCCGGGTTCGGTATTGCGATTGCAGGCTTCCTGATGACCACCCGCTGGCGTTCCTGATACATACCTTTCACACAAAAAAGTCGGACCGGCACAACGTGCCGGACCGACTTTTTTGTTTATTGGCTCATTTCCGGGCCGGGTTGACCACGCGGATCCCAAGGTCGGAACCGGCGTCGGACGTTACGGAAATCTCCACGCCGTGGCCTGCGACCTTGACGCTTCCGTAGGGGTTGTCCGCACTGTAGTAAGCCAGCGGGTCAATGTCCTTGAAGACACTGATCGCTGCGCTGCTCACGGCGCAGGCGTCCAGTGAGCTGACCGCCTGGGTGCGCTTTGTGCCGGACTGCACTTCCTTGGCGATGCACAGCGGATCCGTTGCTTCCAGTCCGAAGGTGGCGTCGAACGGCTGGCGGCTGTTGCCCGGCATGGTGCCGTCGGACCACTTGAAGGGTGCGGGCCGGGCATCCACCGGCAGCGCCAGGCCGGCACCGGGGTGGGCCGAAACGTTGTTGTCCGCGTACGACTCGTCGATATACCACACCAGCATGCCGTTCTGGTACTTGAAGAAGTCCACCCAGTTCGGGGCGCTGATGCCCCTGGTGAAGGCGTACGGCCCTTCCGCCAGCGTGGCGTCAAAACCCACGTATTCGCGGTTCTCCACGAGGTAGTACTGCGGGGTGGTTTTCGTTACGGAGCCGGTGCTCAGCTGCCACGGCTCTTCGGCGGTCCACTTCCCGGCGCCGGATTCGACGTCGTCGCTGAGGATGACGGTTTTTCCGGCCGAAATCTTTACGTCGTCGATGAACGCGCCCGGGTTGTGGACGCCGCCGTCCGTCTGGTACCTGAAACGGAAGAGTGACTCGAGGCCGCCCGCGTCATAGGAGTAGCGCACCTGGCCCCAGGCTGCCGATCCGCTGAGCGGACGTCCGGCGGACTGCCAGGTGTTGCCGCCGTCCGTGGAGTATTCACCGTAGAGGTAGTCGTAGTTTGCCTCGATGTCGTACCAGGCGTTCGCCGTGACGGTCACCCGCGACTGAGCCGGGACGGCGTGGGTCAGGGAATCATTAAGGTTGTCCGCGCTGCCGGTCCACCACGCGGTGGTGCCCGAGGAGGGGACCGTGTAGCTGGTGGTGGTGGTCTTATCCGGCAGGTTGACCCGGACGGCCTGGTCCTTACCGTCAACCTGGAGCTGCGACGGGTTCAGGACGAAGTCGCCGCTCGTGCCGAGCTCGACCTCACTGTGGTCCAGCCAGCCCAGGAAGCGTTTCTCTTCGGGTCCCATCAGGCCAGGGGTGGTGCCGATTCCTTCGTTGGCGGCGGAACCGTGGCCCAGCCAGGACCCTGAACTCATGAGGGTCCAGAAGGCCGTGCTGTTGGTGGCAGCGCCGGAAGTGTCGTAGAAGTCCGGCAGTCCCAGGTCGTGGCCGAACTCGTGGGCGAAGACGCCCACTCCGCCGTTTTCGGGTTCGGTCGTGTAGTCGCCCAGCCAGTACTTCGAGGAACCGATCCGGGTTCCGCCGGCAAGGTTTCCGTCAGGGCCGGTGGAACCGAACTGGTTACCGAAGGCATACCAGCGGTGGGACCAGATCGCGTCCTCGCCCAGGGCACCGCCCCCGCCTTCCTCACCCTCACCGGCATGGACTGCCTGGAAGTGGTCGATGTAGCCGTCCGGCTCGTCGAAGTTGCCGTTGTTGTTGAAGTCGTAGCGGTCCCACACATCGAACTGTGCAAGATACGCGTCAATTTCGGCCGGGGTTTTGCCGGCCGCCACCTGGGAATCCCACCAGGCGTTGCCGGAATCCCGGACAAAAGCCCACGCACCGCCGGTGTCCTCAGTGGCGTTGTCCCCATAGAAGGACCCGTTGTTGGGCACCTTGACCCAGTCCGTTACGGTGTTGGTTACCGAGTACGCCTTGTTGGAAACGGCCTCGTAGTAGCCCTTCATCGATTCGCCGCTGCCGTTGAAGAGTTCTTCGTAGTACGCGGGGCTGAAATCGCTGGTCCACAGCGTGGTGTTGTCCACGGAACGGTCCGGCTTGGCGATCGTGTTGTGCAGCGGGCCTGTTGCTGTGCCGTAGCGGCCCGAGCTCTGGTCGCCGAACTCGGCCAGGATGGTGAAGATCTTGTCCTGCTTGACGGTCTCGATTTCAGCGAACTTGTCCGGCGCCAGCTGGACCACGCCCTCATCATTTGCCTTTGCCTGTCCCTTGGCCACCTTGTCGATGGCGGCCTTGCGCCGTTCGACAAGCTCCTTCGTCCGCGGTCCGGGACGGTTGTCCTGCCTCACTGCGGCGGCGGATCCTGTTGACCCGTCGTCCACAGGCGGTGCGGCTGCGGCAGGGGCCTGGATGCTGAGCATCCCGAGAACGACCCCCGCCACGCCGGCCACGGCAATTTTGGTTTTCCTCACACGTACCTCCCAGTAATTTGTGATCAGAGCCACAGCATAATGTGAGAGTGCTCGTTCGACTATCAACCGTGCCTTGCCAGTGGACGATTCCGGCGGCAGCCGCATGAATATGCTGTAGGCAGCAACAGCGTGCACGAAAGCTAAGGAACCCACATGACCTCGGACGAACGCGGCACCATCATCGGAGGCGACGGCCTTGCCCGCCCGCCCTGGGCCGCTGTGGATCCCCTGCTACAGGAGTACTACGACACTGAATGGGGCATGCCCGTCCGCGACGAGCAGGGGCTGTTCGAGCGGATCAGCCTGGAGGCCTTCCAGGCGGGATTGTCCTGGGCAACGATCCTGCGGAAACGGCCCGCGTTCCGCGCGGCGTTCCACAACTTCGAGCCGGAAACGGTTGCGGCTTTCACCGACGACGACGTGGAGCGCCTGATGCTTGACACCGGCATCGTTCGCAACAGGATGAAGATCAAGGCGGCCATCACGAATGCCAATGCCACTATCGCGCTGCGGAAGGACGGCGGACTGGTGGGCTTCGTCTGGAGCTTCCAGCCCGAGGTGACCCCCAGTCCCCGGACACATGCAGAGATCGCCACCACGTCGCCGGAATCCATCGCCCTTTCCAAGGCCTTGAGGGCCAAGGGCTTCGCTTTTGTGGGACCCACCACGATGCATGCGCTGATGGAAGCGATCGGCATGATTGACACCCATCTTGTGGACAGCCACCGCCGCGGTTCATCCGGCGTATGGACCGAGTTACCCTGAAGTTATCCCGGCCCTGTGGGGAAACTTATCCACAATGTTGATAATTCCGGCACACTCGAGCGGCACTTCCGCGGGTCATGGCCCGCCAGGGACCCTCACTCGGGCTGTTCACAACATCCGAAAGTTATTAACAGTGTGGATTCCCTGTGGATAACCTGTTCCCGGGACCTTTTGCTCCGTGATCACGCTCTTCACGGAAGTTATCCACTTAACAACAGCGGTATCCCCAGAAGTTATCCACAGGTGGGGATAACCTAGGGGATAATTGTCCCCGGAGGACGCCGACTTGGCGTAAGAGCGCCGAATTCCCGCGGGCGGTTTCCGACGCTGCAGTTATTAACAGTGTGCATAACCTGTTGACGAGCTCCCTGCCCGCCCGGTGCCACTCCGGACCGGCCTCCACAGAGGCGCGCGGCTCAATCGCCGCCTGGCCGGGGCAGCAGACTTGTCCACTTAACCACAGTTTTCAGGAACATCTTTATCCACAGATGTGGACAAGACCTGACTCACCTGTGACCGCCCACGGCCATAAGCGCCAGCTGGCAAGGACTACGCAGGGGAGGAGTCCTGAACTACAAGCATGTAAGTTACACACAATGTGGATAACTCCTGTGGAAAACCCGGGCGTTATCAGGGCGCAGGGTGGATGCCGCGCGGACCCCGGGGCGAAGAATGCAGAGCGCGTGCGGAACAAAGGGGTGCAGTGCGAGAGGGCGCCGGGAGCAGCCGCGAGCAGGCAAAAGATTCCCCGTGCGGAGACGGCAGACGCACAGAGGGCACGGCCAGGAGAGACGACGGCTGCTGACAGCACTGATGACGGAGCCCCGGCCCGGAGTACACGCGGGCCGCGGGGGAAGGCTGCTTGGGGCTGTGGGGAAAATGCCGCCGCGTCTAGGCGACGGCCGTTTTCAGCCAGGTGGCGCCGATGAGCAGGCCGAGGACAAGCACCAGGCCTGCCGCCTGCCACATCCGCTGGCGTGGGCCGCGGGGGGCATAGGCGATGACTGCGGCACAGGCCGCACCGGTCACCGCGCCGCCAAGATGGGCTTGCCAGGCGATCTGCGGGACGATAAAACCGATGGCACCGTTGATGGCTATCAGCACCCACAGCTGCCTGGTGTCGCCGCCGCGGTGGCGCTGGACCACCAGCATGGCGCCGAAGAGTCCAAAGATCGCGCCTGAGGCGCCCACCACTCCCGAAGGGGGAAGGACGGGTGTCAGGAGGAGGAATCCGACTGATCCGCCGATGGCCGAGATGACGTACAGGGCGAGGAAGCGGAACCTGCCAAGCAGGGGCTCCAGCGCCTGCCCGAACATCCACAGCATGTACATGTTGAGCGCGATGTGGAGGATGAATCCCTGGGAATGGAGGAAGGCGGAGGTGAGCATGCGCCAGGGCTCAAATACGCCGTATTCGGTGGTGGCGTAGACCGAGGCGAAGGCGAAGTCCTGGTACATCCCGTCGTTGGGAACAACCCACTGCAGCACATAGACAAGGGCGCAGATGGCGATGATCCCGAACGTCACCACAGGCCGGCCGCCAACGGCGGTGCCGCCGTAGACGGTCCTGGCTGCCGGCGTCGTTCGTTTTGTTTCGTTGACGCAGTCAATGCATTGGAATCCGACGGCGGCCGCCCGCTGGCACTCCGGGCATGCCGGGCGCCCGCAGCGCTGGCACCGGACATAGGAAGGCCTGTCCGGGTGCCGGGGGCACACCGGTATCTGCGCGGACGGCTCAGCCGCCGGAATTCCGTAACTCATGGGGTATTAGAGCTGCTCGACGTCGATGCTGTTGATGACGACGTCCTCGACCGGGCGGTCGCCCATGCCGGTGCGGACACCTTCAATGGCGTCCACAACCTTCTTGGATTCCTCGTCCGCAACTTCACCGAAGATGCTGTGCTTGCCCTGGAGCCAGTCCGTGGGGATGGTGGTGATGAAGAACTGCGAGCCGTTGGTGCCCTTGCCCATCTGGATGCCGGCGTTGGCCATGGCCAGCTTGTACGGCTGGTTGAAGGTCAGCTCGGGGTGGATTTCGTCGTCGAACTTGTAGCCCGGTCCGCCGACACCGCGGCCCAGGGGATCGCCGGCCTGGATCATGAAGTCCTTGATGATGCGGTGGAAGATGGTGCCGTTGTACAGGGGGGTACCGGTCTTGTCCTCACCGGTTTCCGGGTGGGTCCAGGCCTGCTCGCCGGTGGCCAGGCCGACGAAGTTCTTGACCGTCTTGGGCGCGTGGTTGCCGAAGAGGTTGACGACGATGTCGCCGAGGCTGGTGTGGATGGTTGCTTTTGCAGTTGCGATGGCAGTCATAGGCCCATTGTTCCACGTCGGGCTATTGCACATCAGGCCTGCCCGGCAGTTCCGCGCTAGGTGAAATCGGCCCGAAATGGCCCTGATGAATAGCCGGTGCGGGGCAATCCACGTAGGCTAACAACAGAACCGTCACATTAATCGGGAGGTAGTTGTGAAGAAATCGGATCGTATTGCCCGTGACCTGGAGCAGTCAGTCAGCAGCGCGGTAGAGAACGCCAAGGATTGGGCAGCCCCCCGCGTAGAAGCAGCCGTGGACTGGGCGGTTCCCCGCCTGCAGCACGGGATTGACACCGCTTCCCCGAAGATCCAGGAAGGGCTCAAATCGGCAGCCCACAACCTGGCCGACGGCGTTGCCACCGTCACGCCCCGCATCCAGGACGGACTCGCCCACCTCGCGCCGAAAATCCACGACGCCGTTGAGGGCACCACGCCCCGCCTGCACGAGGCGCTGGACAAGGCCGCCCCGGTGATCCTGAATGCCCGCGACCGCGTCGTGGTGGAATACCTGCCCAGGCTCTCGGACCAGATCGGGCACGCTTCGGAGGCCGTTCACCGCACTCTGGAAAGCGCACCTTCCCACGTGGACGCCGTCGCCCAGAGGCTTGCGGACTCCGGCGTGGTGCACACCATCCAGGACCAGGCCCAGGCCGCTGGCCACCAGCTCAAGGCTGCTGCAGCCGAGGCCACCCGCGTTGTCACGGGGGAGGCAGCCAAGCCGCAGAAGCCCAAGCACCGCGGACTGCTGATTTTCGGCGTCATCGCTGCAGCCGTCGCCGCCGGCGTGGCTGCCTGGAAGGCTTCCAAGCCGGTTGAGGATCCCTGGAAGACTCCTGCTCCGGTAACGCCCGCACCCGCCCCCGTTCCTGCCACGACCGTCAGTGATGTGAACGCGGCATCCGACACAAGCGTCACGGCCGCCGCCGGCGAAAAGATTGTTGACGCCGCGGACTCGGCTGCTGACGCATCGGACGACGCCGCCGCGAAGGCTGCTGACAGCGTTGAGGATGCGAAGGACGAGGCAGCCACGGTTGCCACAGATGCCAAGACTGCCACCAGGAACATCGCTTCCAGCATGAACAACGGTTCCACCAAGGCTACCGAAAGCTAAAACCCGGCCCTCACCGGACGGCACTGCAGCAGAGGAGCCCCGCACCGAAAACGGTGCGGGGCTCCTCTGTTGTTTCCCTGGCCTTCACCCGCCGTCCCGTGCTGTTGCACACAAGGGTGCTAAATTTGTGGTGATGTCACCCGATAGATCCGCCGAGGATGCCTCGCAGGACGCTCCGCTTATGCCGCGCGTATCCATCGTCATACCGGCTTACAACGAGGCAAGCGTTATCAGGCAGTGCCTTATTGCGGCGATCTACCAGTCGGTTCCGGCCGCGGAGATCATCGTCGTGGACAATATGTCCAAGGACCGCACGGCTGACATCGTTCGACAGATGCAGCAGGAATATCCCGACAGCCCCGTCATCCTGCTCAGCCAGGACCAGCACCAGGGCCTCATTCCCACCCGCAATTTCGGCCTCAACCATGCCACCGGCGATGTACTTGGCCGGATCGACGCAGACTCCGTGGTGGAACCGGACTGGGTGGAACAGGTCCAGAAGGCGTTCCTTGACCCGTCTGTCCAGGCTGCTACCGGCCCGGTGGTGTACTACGACATGCCCATGCGCCGCTTCGGCCTCAAGGCTGACGACAAAATGCGCCAGCTGATGCTCAAGCTGGCCAAGCACCAATACCACTTCCTCTTCGGTTCCAACATGGCGCTGCGCCGCTCGGCCTGGGAGACCATCCGCGACGAAACATGCCGGGATGAGAAGGACGAGATGCACGAGGACATTGACCTGTCCCTGCACCTGGCTGAGCATGACCTGCGCGTACAGTACTGGCCGCAGATGGTGTCCGGCATGTCCGCCCGCCGCCTCGAGGACTCACCTCGTGACTACCGGTACTACGTGACCCGGTTCGACCGGACCTACAAGGCCCACAACGTCAAGAAAATGGCCCTCAAGGCGCCCATGGTGGTGTTCTTCTCCGTATACTTCCCGGCCAAGCTCCTGCGCGCCATTCACACAGTGAACTCCGCCCAGCCTGTTCGCCGCGGCGGCCAGTAAGTCCAGCCGCAGGCCGACAACCCGGCCATTCGGGTTGCCCGCCAAGGATTCAGTCCGCTCCCAGTTCCGCCAGCCGGGCTTCGCCGGCGCGTACCGGCTTTCTGCGGCGCTGGCCCGCCACCACCACGGCGAGACCCACCAGGATCAGCGCCAGACCCGCGTAGGTGCCGCCCGGCAGGGTCTCGTCCAGGAACAGCGCCGCCAGCAGCGCCGCACCAGGGATCTCCAGCAGGATGATCATGGATACCAGCAGGGGGCTCATGGTGGCCAGCAGATGGTTGAAGGCCGTATGCCCCACGAGCTGGGCGCATACGGTGATGGCCAGGATCCCCAGCCATCCGGTGGCGTCAAAGCCCACCAGCGGCTGTTGAGTCGCTAGTGCCAGCAGTGCCACCAAGGCCGCGCACATGCCGTAGCAAAGCGTGGTGTAGGTCCCCGTTCCCATGGTCGCGCGTGCCTTGCCGCCTGCGAGGGTATACAGGCCGGCCAGGGCGCCGCCTGCCACGGCCAGCAGGTCTCCCAGCAATGCATCCGGGGAGGTGCCCATGTCGAACCCCGTGATGGCCACAACGCCGCCGAAAGCCATTCCAAGGCCCACCAGAACCTGCCAGCGGTGGCGTACGCCCCGGAACAGCTGGAAGACCGCGATCCAGCCGGACTGAAGGCAAACCAGCGCCGTGGCCGCCGCTACGGAGGTCAGCTGGAGGGAGGTGATGAAACAGGCGAAGTGCAGTGCCAGGGCGACGGCGGCAAGCGCCGACCAGCGGAACTCGCGGGCCGTCACCATCCCGAACTGCCGGGGACTCGCCACTAGCACCGGAGCGGCCATCACCGCGGCCCCGATGGCATTCCGCCAGAAGGCGATGGCGAGGGCGCTGACCGTCGTGGCGCCCAGCGTTGCGGCGATGAGTGGTCCTGAGGAGGCCACACCGAGCACGCCCAAAGCGGCAAGGAAGAAGTTCACTGTTCCAACAGTAATGGTGCCGCCGGTGCGGCGCCGCCAGCCCGGGGACAGCGGGCAAAACAAAAGGTCCCGGACCGCGTTTCCGCGTTCCGGGACCTTCCTTTATGGTGGAGGCACGGGGACTCGAACCCCGAACCCCCTGCTTGCAAAGCAGGTGCGCTACCAATTGCGCCATGCCCCCATAAGAAGCAACCCGTCAATCATACCCTAGTTCCGGAACGCTTCTAACCAGCGTCCGTACCGGGGAACCGGACTATTCGACTGTGTCAGTCGAATCGCTCCAGACCGTTTTCCGGGCTTCGGATTCCTGCACTTTCTTGACGAGCAGCGCGCCTGCGATAGCCACTGCAACAACCAGCAACTTCTTCACATGCACCCCGTTCCGGCCCGGTGTTATCCGAACCATTTCCAAAACCTGTGCAGGTTCCGTGGGCGTACCAGGACTTGAACCTGGGACCTCTTCGTTATCAGCGAAGCGCTCTAACCGCCTGAGCTATACGCCCCGATGCCTCATCGGGCCGAGACATGACTTTACAGCACATCCCGGCCCGATCTCAAATCGAGGCATTTCACCGGGCAAATTCCGGCAAAATTCCGCGGACTAATCGTCCGTCAGGGTCACACCGATGCCGCCCACGAGGGTGGCGGAAATGTTGTAGAGCACCGCCGAGAGCATCGACAGGGCAGTCAGCAGCACCACGTTGACAACCGCAATGATCACCGCGAAGGAAGCCACCTGGCCGAGGGATGCGACCTTCTTCAACTCGAATCCGCCGCCTTCGGAACCTGCCAGCGTGCCCAGCAGGCTGTCCACCTGGTCGAAGATGCCGGTCAGGTCCAGGACGGTCCAGAGGACGATTGCAGCTACGACTGTCACGATGCCGAGGGCAACGGACAGCAGGAACGCCATCTTCAGCACGGACCAGGGGTCCACCTTGCTGACCAGGAGCCGGGCGCGGCGCACTTTCGCCTTCGGTGCCGGCTTGACCAGGCCAGGGGCACCCTGGCCCGGGCGCTGACCCGGAACTCCGGGACGCTGGCCCTGGGGTGCCTGGCCGGGCACACCGGGGCGCTGCCCCTGGGGCGCCTGGCCGGGTCGCTGCCCCTGCGCCGGGCGCTGGCCGGGGACCGTCGGACGCTGTGCCGGGGCACCCGGCGTCGAAGGCCGCTGCTGGGGACGTACGGGGGCGTTCACGCGCGGAGCGGACGCCGGCTGCCTGATCCCGCCGGGAGTGTTGCTGTTCGGCTTGGGATATGAGTCGGAATTACTCACTCGTTACCTCCGGTATTTTCTTCGTCCAGCTCAGCGTTGTCCGATGACTCGTCGGATTCCACGGCCGGTGCTGAATCTGCCTCTGCGGACCCGTTATCTGGTCCGGCACCTTCTGCCAACGTTACGTCATCCCCGGCCGCAGCCGGGCTTTCGGCCGGGTTTTCCGGGTCGGTGGCTTCTGCCTCCTCGCCTTCAAGTCCGCGTTCGCTGTTCCGTGCCACTTCGATGATGCGGTCGTTCTTGTCCGGCTTGGCGAAGATGACGCCCATGGTGTCACGGCCCTTGGCAGGCACACCGGCCACCGAGGAACGGACCACCTTGCCGCCTTCCATGACCACCAGGACTTCGTCCTCTTCCTGGACGATAAGGGCACCCACGAGGTGGCCGCGCTCTTCCTGGTACTTGCCAACCTTGATCCCGAGACCGCCACGGCCCTGGAGGCGATATTCCTCCACCGCGGTCCGCTTGGCGTACCCGCCCTCAGTGACGATGAAGACGAACGAGCCGTCCTTGACGACGTCGGCCGCCAGCAGTTCATCGTCCTCGCGGAACTTCATGCCGGTCACGCCGGAGGTGGCGCGGCCCATGGGGCGCAGCGCATCGTCCGTGGCCGTGAAGCGGATGGACTGGCCCATCCGTGAGACCAGCATCAGGTCGTCCGTTTCCGAGACCAGCTGGGCGGAGACAAGTTCGTCGCCGTCACGCAGGTTGATCGCAATCACACCGGCGGAGCGGTTGGTGTCGTAATCCTCCAAGCGGGTCTTCTTGACCAGGCCGCGCTTGGTGGCCAGCACCAGGTAGGGGGCATGCTGGTAGTCGCGGAGGTCCAGTACCTGGGCGATGTGCTCATCCGGCTGGAATGCCAGCAGGTTGGCCACGTGCTGGCCCTTGGCGTCCCGGCCGGCTTCAGCCAGTTCGTAGGCCTTGGCCCGGTAGACGCGGCCCAGGTTGGTGAAGAACAGCAACCAGTGGTGGGTGGTGGTCACGAAGAAGTGCTCCACGACGTCGTCCCCGCGCAGCTGGGCTCCCTTGATGCCCTTGCCGCCGCGCTGCTGCGAGCGGTAGTTGTCACTGCGGGTGCGTTTGACGTAGCCGCCACGCGTGATGGTGACCACGATTTCCTCTTCGGGAATGAGGTCTTCCATGGACATGTCGCCGTCGAAGCCCATCAGGATGTGGGTCCTGCGGTCGTCTCCGTGCTTGGCCACGATCTCGGCCAGTTCGGTACTGATGATTTCGCGCTGGCGCTCTTCCGAGGCAAGGATCGAGTTGTACTCGGCGATCAGGGCTTCGAGTTCGGCGTGGCGGTCCTGGATCTTCTGGCGTTCCAGGGCTGCCAGGCGGCGCAGCTGCATGTCCAGGATGGCGCGGGCCTGCAGCTCATCAATGTCCAGCAGCTCCATCAGCCCGTCGCGGGCCGCCTCGGTGGTGTTGGACGCACGGATGAGGGCAATGACCTCATCCAGCATGTCCAGCGCCTTGAGGAGGGCGCGCAGGATGTGCGCCTCCTCTTCTGCCTTGCGCAGGCGGTAGCGGGTCCGGCGTGCGATAACGTCCATCTGGTGCGCCACCCAGTGGCGGATGAAGGCATCCAGGCTGAGTGTCCGCGGCACGCCGTCAACAATCGCGAGCATGTTTGCCGCGAAGTTGTCCTGCAGCTGGGTGTGCTTGTAGAGGTTGTTCAGCACCACCTTGGCCACGGCGTCGCGCTTGAGCACGATCACCAGGCGCTGGCCCGTCCGGCCGGACGTCTCGTCACGGAGGTCGGCGATGCCCGAGATCTTCCCGTCCTTGACCAATTCGGCGATCTTGATGGCCAGATTGTCCGGGTTGGCCTGGTACGGCAGTTCGGTGACCACCAGGCAGGTGCGGCCCTGGAGCTCCTCCACGTTGACCACGGCACGCATGGTGATGGAGCCGCGTCCGGTCCGGTAGGCGTCCTCGATGCCCTTGTGGCCCAGGATCTGCGCACCGGTGGGGAAATCCGGTCCCTTGATGCGCAGCAGGAGCTCTTCCAGCAGCTCTTCACGGCTGGCCGTCGGGTTGGACAGGTACCACTGCACGCCGTCCGCCACCTCACGAAGGTTGTGCGGCGGAATGTTGGTGGCCATGCCGACGGCGATGCCCGAGGAGCCGTTGACCAGCAGGTTGGGGAACCGCGCCGGCAGGATGGTGGGTTCCTGGTTCTTGCCGTCGTAGTTGTCCTGGAAATCGACGGTTTCCTCGTCGATGTCGCGGACCATCTCCATGGCAAGCGGTGCCATTTTTGTTTCGGTGTACCGCGGGGCTGCTGCGCCGTCGTTGCCGGGCGAGCCGAAGTTGCCCTGCCCGAGCGCCAGCGGGTAGCGCATGGTCCAGTCCTGGATCAGACGAACCAGGGCATCGTAGATGGCAGTGTCACCGTGCGGGTGGTACTGGCCCATGACTTCGCCCACCACACGGGCGCACTTGTTGAAGGAGCGGTCCGGGCGGTAGCCGCCGTCGAACATGGCGTAGAGAACGCGGCGGTGGACGGGCTTGAGTCCGTCACGGACGTCCGGCAGCGCGCGGCCCACGATAACGGCCATGGCGTAGTCGAGGTAGGAGCGCTGCATTTCCGTCTGCAGGTCCACCTGTTCCACGCGGTCGACCAGCACGTCGCCCTCCAGGACGGGCTCGACGGGACCGGCGGAGTCGCCGGGAACCTCGGGTGTTTCGTCACTCATTGTCTATATTTTCCGTTTCAGGTATATGTCAGTTTAGGAATATTTAGGGCGCCTACCAGCGCCTACTAGATATCCAGGAACCTGACATCCTTGGCGTTCTGCTGGATGAAGTTTCGGCGGGATTCAACGTCCTCGCCCATCAGCACGGTGAAGATCTGGTCCGCAGCGAGGGCATCGTCCATGGTCACCTGGAGGAGCGTCCGGTGGTCCGGGTCCATGGTGGTGTCCCACAGTTCCGTGTAGTCCATCTCGCCAAGGCCCTTGTAGCGCTGGATACCGTTGTCCTTCGGAATCCGGCGCCCGGCGGCCTGGCCGGCCACAAGCCGGGCGTCGCGTTCACGGTCGCTGTAGACGTAATCATGCGGAGCGTTGGACCACTTGATGCGGTACAGCGGCGGCTGCGCCAGGTACACATAGCCGTTCTCAATCAGCGGGCGCATGTAGCGGAACAGAAGCGTCATCAAGAGCGTGGTGATGTGCTGACCGTCAACGTCGGCATCGGCCATGAGCACGATCTTGTGGTAACGCAGCTTCGCGAGGTCGAAGTCCTCGCCGATGCCCGTGCCAAAGGCGGTGATCATGGACTGGACCTCGTTGTTGCCGAGTGCCTTGTCCAGCCGGGCCCGCTCAACGTTCAGGATCTTGCCGCGCAGCGGGAGGATGGCCTGGGTCTCCGGGTTGCGGCCGCGCTTCGCCGAACCGCCGGCGGAGTCGCCCTCCACAATGTAGACCTCGCATTTTTCCGGATCCTTGGAGGAGCAGTCTGACAGCTTGCCCGGCATGCCGAAGGACTCCAACGGGCTCTTGCGGCGGGCGTTGTCACGGGCCTTCCGGGCGGCCATCCGGGCCTGCGCTGCGGATATCGCCTTGCGAATGACGTCGCGGGCCGGCCCTGGATTGCGCTCCAGCCAGTCGCCCAGGCCGTCGGTGACCACGCGCTGGACGAAACCCTTGACTTCGGAGTTTCCGAGTTTCGTTTTGGTCTGGCCCTCGAACTGCGGCTCCGCCAGTTTCACGGAAATCACGGCAGTGAGGCCTTCGCGGATGTCATCACCGGTGAGGTTGTCGTCCTTTTCCTTGATGATGTTCTTCTCCCGCGCATAGCGGTTGATCAGCGAAGTCATGGCGGCGCGGAAACCTTCTTCGTGGGTCCCGCCCTCATGGGTGTTGATGGTGTTGGCGTAGGTGTGGACGCTCTCGGAGTACGCATTGGTCCACTGCATCGCCATCTCGAGGGCGATTTTTCGTTCCGTGTCCTCGGTTTCGAAGGCGATGACGTCCTCATGGACCACGTCAACCTTCTTGCCGGAGTTCAGGTGCTTCACGTAGTCCAGCAGGCCGTCGTCGTACTGGTAGACAACCGTCCGGTATTCGGCGGCTACTTCACCTTCGGTGGGAACGGCATCGAGGTCCAGGTCCTCGTCTTCGGCCGTCTCATGCAGACCCTGGCGCTCGTCCGTCAGCGTGATGCGCAGCCCCTTGTTGAGGAACGCCATCTGCTGGAAACGGGCACGGAGGGTCTCGAAGTCGAATTCCGTGCTCTCAAAAATGCCGGCATCCGGGTAGAAGGTCTGGGTGGTGCCTGTCGTGTCCGTCTCTTCACCCTTGACCAGGCTGCCCTGGGGCTTGCCGCCGTCGGCGAAGGACATCCGCCAGACGTGGCCTTGCCGCCGCACTTCGGTGTCCACCCGGCTGGAGAGTGCGTTGACCACGGAGATGCCCACGCCGTGCAGGCCGCCAGAGACGGCGTAGCCGCCGCCGCCGAACTTTCCTCCGGCGTGCAGGATGGTCATGACGACCTCGACCGTGGGCTTGTGCTCGGTGGGGTGCATGTCCACCGGGATACCGCGTCCGTCGTCGACCACTTTGACGCCGCCGTCGGCCTGGAGAACAATCTCAATGTGGGTGCAGTACCCCGCGAGGGCTTCGTCTACGGAGTTGTCCACCACTTCATATACCAGGTGGTGGAGTCCGCGGGGACCCGTGGAACCGATGTACATGCCGGGACGTTTCCGGACAGCTTCAAGTCCTTCAAGGACGGTGATGTCGCTCGCACCGTATTCCTTGCGTTCGGCTGCCTTCGCCGGCGCATCAGTTGTACGGGCATCCTCAGCTGCGGGTTCCACTGCCGGGATATCTGCATTGTCGTTAGCCACAGGCGCTTTCGACTCCTCTGTATTCGTATGGCCGGCCGTCACCGTCTCCGATAGAAGGGGCTCCTGCCAACAGGCACGTCACTGATAACGCCGATTACTTGGTTGACTGGCGGAACCGCGCCCCGACCGCAGGAAAAGCGCCGGAAAACGGACTCAGTCAACGTTTCACCGGCGCCCAGTTATCTACCACGATTCTACCGTGTTGGAGAGCGTAATCCCGCATTCCAAGGCCGCAAACGCGCGGGAATATGGTGCTGGCAGGCCATTGGCTCCGCCTGCAAGGCTCCAGGGGTTATGCCTCTGGGTTCCTATACGGCCACGGGGCATCAGGGCGCCCTACACGCCGTTTGGCCATTTTTCAAGAGTCGCGGGGAGCTGCCGCCGGCATCACGCCCGCCGCCATGGTCCTCCGCTATCCGTAGGTGTCCCGGGGACCGCGCCCGTTGACTGTCCGACCGCCCTTCCGCCAGCTCGGCGCCGCCGGTCCCAGAACCTGGATCTTGGTGACAACGCCCTCGCCCAGTTCGGTGCGGAACTTTTCCAGCAGGCTGAAGCTCAGGAGGCGCAGCTGGGTGGCCCACGCCGTGGAATCGCACCGCACGTGCAGGGTGGTGTCGGTGAAACTCTCCGGGGTGCAGTGTGCCGAAATTTCCGGACCCACCAGCGTGCTCCACTCCGCCATTACCGATCCGACTGCAACCGGGGACGTCCAGCCCCGTTCAGCCACGAGCCGTCCCACCACCTTGCCCAGTCCCAGGGGATCGCGGCCGGTGCCATGGAACTGGGTGAAACCGCGCGTTCCGGCGGCGCTGCGTCCCGGCTTCTTGGCTGCGTTTCCGGGAAGCGGGGACTTCCGGCGGATTTCGCCGCGGGCAGCCGCGGCCTCTCGCATCCGGTTGAGCGCGGCCTGGGGCGCATCGATATCGTCGGGATCACGGCCCGGCTGCAGGCCGCCAGCATCTTTATTCATCGGTTTTCCGACTCATCGATTCCTCCGGGGACCACCTTCACCCGCCGCCCGGCGAGTTCTTCCGGAATATCGGCATCGACGGCGGCGGTCACCAGCACCTGTTCGGCACCGGATACTATTGCCGCCAGTTTACGCCGACGCTGGACGTCGAGCTCGGCAAACACATCGTCAAGGATCAGGATCGGGGCGGACCCGCCGGTACGGGCGTCGTCGAGCATCACGTAATAGGACGCCAGGCGCAGGGAAAGGCACATGGACCACGTTTCGCCGTGGGATGCGTACCCCTTCGCGGGCGCCTCGCCGAGGATGAGCTCAACGTCGTCGCGGTGCGGACCAACGAGGGAGACGCCCCGTTCCAGTTCCTTGCGGCGCGAGGCTGCAAAAGCCTGAACGTAGCGGTCGGCCAGTTCGTCGACGGACAGTTGGCGGAGGTCCTCAACGCGTTCGACGGCGGCGGGTTCCGCAGCGTAGGGTGCCCCGGCGCCGTCGTCGTCCATCATGTCCTGGAGGGTGGACCGATAAATCGCGTCCGCTTCCTTTGACCCGTCGGTCAGCTGGGCGTAGGCCGCCTTGAGGTGGGGACGGATCGTTTCCACCAACGCGAGCCGCGCGTGCAGCAGTTCCGCGCCGGCCCGGGCCATGTGCTGGTCCCACACATCCAGGGTGGCCTCGTGCCCGGCGGTAAACTTCCCGGCCCGGCCGGATTTGAGGAGGGCGTTGCGCTGTTTGAGGACCCGGTCGTAGTCAGTGCGCGTGGCGGCGTGGCGCGGCATCAGGCTGACCAGCAGCTCGTCCAGGAAACGCCGGCGGTTGGAAGGATCTCCCTTCACCAGGGCGAGGTCCTCGGGCGCGAAAAGCACCGTCTGGCAAATACCGAGGATGTCGCGGGCACGGACCGGGTTGCTGCGGTTGATCCGGCCGCGGTTGGCGCGGCTCCCGTTGATTTCCAGCTCCAGCACGGTGGACTGCTCGCCGCAGACCAGCTTGGCCCGGATCAGCGCCCGCTCGGTGCCGAAACGCAACAGCGGAGCATCGGAACTGACCCGGTGTGAACTGAGCGTGGCCAGATACCCGATGGCCTCCATGAGGTTGGTCTTGCCGATGCCGTTGTATCCCACCAGCACCGTCACCCCGGGTTCGAAGGTGAGGTCCACCTGGGCATAACTGCGAAAATCGGTCAGCGAAAGCTTTTCTAGGTACACGCCGTCTTCAGGATTCCCGGACTGCTCAAAATGCCGTTACTTGGCCGGACGGGTGGCATGCCCGCCGAACTGGTGCCGCAGTGCCGACACCATCTTCATGGCCGGGGAGTTGTCCTCGCGGGAGGAGAAACGCGCAAACAACGCCGCTGTGATGGCCGGCGCCGGAACCGCATTGGCAATTGCCTCTTCAACGGTCCAGCGCCCTTCCCCGGAATCCTCGACGTAGTCGTCGATCGAGGCCAGGCCCGGATCCTCGTCCAGGGCCTTGACCATGAGGTCCAGCAGCCAGGAACGCACAACCGTTCCCTTCTGCCAGGCGCGGAAGGTTCCCGGCAGGTCCGTCACGATGTCCTTGGCGGCCAGCAGTTCGTAGCCTTCCGCATACGCCTGCATGAGCCCGTACTCGATGCCGTTGTGCACCATCTTGGCGTAGTGTCCTGCGCCAATTCCGCCAACGTGGACAAAGCTGTCCGCCCGGTCGCCCTCGGGACGGAGTGCATCGAAAGCGGGCATCGCCCGTTCAATATCGGCGGCGTCGCCGCCGGCCATCAATCCGTAACCGTTCTGCAGCCCCCACACACCGCCGGATACTCCGCAGTCGGCGAAGCGGATACCCTTCTCGGCCAGCGCTGCGCCGTGCTTCTGGTCCTCGGTGAAGCGGGAGTTTCCGCCGTCGATCACCAAGTCGCCGGCGTCGAGCTTGGACCCCAGTTCGGTGATCACTGCATCGGTGATTTCACCGGCCGGGACCATGACCCAGATGACACGCGGAGCGGGAACGGCCGCGATGAGTCCGTCCACCGTGGCAACGTCCGTGACGTCAGGGTTGCGGTCGAAGCCGGTGACCTCGATGCCGCCCTTGCGCAGCCTCTCGCGCATGTTGAAACCCATTTTGCCAAGGCCGATCAGTCCGATATGCACGGGAGGAACTCTTTTCTGCGCTGGTGTGGTGGAGGGGCTGCGATGGTGGTCCCAACTGGGTCGCATTAGATGTCGTTTTGGCTGCCCATAACGACATCAGCTGCTACCTAGTTGGGAAGGCGCACCGGCATGACCAGGTATCGGTAATCGTCCTGGTCTTCGCCGTCGGCGTCAGCCTGCGCGGTGATCATGGCCGGCTTGGGCGCGGTGGTGAACGAGAACCGGACGAACTTCGTCTCAATCACGCTCAGGCCTTCAATGAGGTAGTGCGGGTTGAAAGCAACCGTGATTTCATCGCCGGTGAGCTGTGCTTCCAGTTCCTCCGAAGCCTGGGCGTCCTCGCCGGTGCCTGCGTCGAGGTGGAGCTGGCCTTCAGTGAACGCCAGCCGGACCGGCGTGTTGCGTTCGGCGACGAGTGATACGCGCCGGACGGCCTCGACCAGTTCCTGCGTTTGCACCGTGGCGTGGATCGGGGTGGCGTCCGGGAACAGTGAACGGATTTTAGGGTAGTCGCCGTCCACCAGCAGGGAGGTGGTGGTACGTCCGCCGCTTTCGAAGCCGATCAGCCGGCTGTCATCATCCGCCAGTGCCAGATTGATGTCGCCGCTGTTGCCGAGTGTCTTGGCAACTTCGTTGAGCGTTTTCGCTTTGACCAGGGCGCTGGTGGAGATGCCGGGGGTGACGGGCTTCCAGGGTACTTCGCGCATGGCCAGCCGGTAGCGGTCCGTGGCCAGGAGGGTGATGAGGTCGTCCTCGATCTCCATCCGGACGCCGGTCAGGATCGGCAGGGTGTCGTCCTTGCTGGCAGCGATGATCACCTGGGATACGGCCTGGGCGAAGGAATCGCCCGGAACTGTTCCGCTGATGGTGGGCAGGGCCGGCAACGGAGGGTATTCGGCTTCGGGCATGGTGGCCAGGTGGAAGCTGCTGCGGCGGCAGGTGAGCGTGACTTTGTTGCCGTCGGTTTCGACGTCGACGGGTGCGGACGGCAGGCTGCGGCAGATGTCAGCCAGAAGACGTCCGGAAACCAGGATGGTGCCCTCAACGCTGATGTCAGCCGGGATTTCAAGGCGGGCCGAGGTTTCGTAGTCAAAACTCGAGAGGCTTACTGTGCCGGCTTCGGCCTTGAGGAGGAGCCCGGAAAGCACCGGAACGGGCGGCCGCGGAGACAACGACCGGGCGGTCCATGTGACGGCTTCCGCCAGGACGTCCCGTTCGACTCTGAACTTCACGGAAGGGTGCCGCCTTTCATTGCTGCTGCCATTTTCTGAACGGGAACTCCCGCAGGGAGTTCGCAAAACCTTTGCCCCCGGACACCGGAACCTGCATGGTCCGCGCTTGCTGAACCACAAACAGACCCAAGGATGGGAGCGCTGCTGACAGCTTAGCCGGAAGATACAGGTTTTCCCCATCTCCGGCAGGGACGCTGGCCCTTTCGGGCCGAGGCCCCGAGGCTGTGTGCGGCAGGGAACGAGATTGTTGTTTGAGGGAATTTCAATTTTTTGGGATTAGTAGTGTTAATAACTGCTGTGGAAACTGTGGATAACCCTGTTTCACGGCACGATCCCGCGGTTAAGCCCTGTTCATCCGTTGTGGGTGAAGCAGGTTTTAAACAGGGTGTGGATGGGGACAACTTTTTGGGCCGTTTCGCTGATCCACAGATGCCTTAAGGGTTTTAAGCCCATTAACCGCGGTTGTCCCCTTAACTATCCACAGGCTTATCCACATGCCCCTGTTAATAAGGTAAGGAGGCGGGCGGGAAGCCGGGCTTAGGAATCCCGCTGCTGCTGCTTGATGCGGTTGGTCAGCTCCGTAACCTGGTTGTAGATCACACGGCGCTCGGCCATCAGCTCACGGATCTTGCGGTCTGCGTGGATCACCGTGGTGTGGTCGCGGCCGCCGAGCTCCTGCCCGATCTTGGGAAGCGACATGTCCGTCAGTTCGCGGCACAGGTACATGGCGATCTGGCGGGCGGTCACCAGCGTGCGCGTCCGGGACTTGCTGCAGAGCTCTTCCATGCTGAGCTTGAAGTAGTCCGCCGTCTGGGTCAGGATCTGCGCCGAGGTGATCTCCTGTGCGCCGTCGTCCGTGATCAGGTCCTTGAGCACCATTTCGGCCAGGGCAACATCCACCGGCTGGCGGTTCAGGCTGGCGAAGGCGGTGACGCGGATAAGGGCGCCTTCAAGTTCGCGGATGTTGCTGGAAATCTTCGACGCAATGTACTCCAGTGCGTCGTCCGGAGCTGAGAGGCCTTCGCTGAGGGCCTTCTTGCGGAGGATCGCGATCCGGGTTTCCAATTCCGGCGGCTGGATGTCGGTCAGCAGGCCCCATTCGAAGCGGGACTTCATCCGGTCCTCGAATCCTGCGAGCAGCTTGGGCGGCTGGTCGGAGGTGATGACAACCTGCTTGTTGTTGTTGTGGAGCGCGTTGAAGGTGTGGAAGAACTCCTCCAGCGTCCGGTCCTTGCCGGCCAGGAACTGGATGTCATCGATCAGCAGGACATCCACGTTCCGGTACGTGGTCTTGAAGCTGGTGCCCTCGTCATCGCGGATGGAGTTGATGAAGTCGTTGGTGAATTCCTCGGAGTTCACGTAGCGGACCCGGATGCCGCTGTAGAGCCGGCGGGCGTAGTGACCGATGGCGTGCAGCAGGTGGGTCTTGCCCAGGCCGGAATCCCCGTAGATGAACAGCGGGTTGTAGGCCTTGGCCGGAGCCTCGGCGACGGCGACGGCGGCCGCGTGGGCGAACCGGTTCGATGAACCAATCACGAAGGTGTCGAACACATACTTCGGGTTCAGCCGGCCGAACTCGTGGGAAGTGCTCGGCAGCATGGGCTGCGGCTTCTGTTCCACGGTGGGGTCAGTCGCCAGGGAAAGTTCGACGGCGGGCTCCGGCTCCGTGTGCAGGGGCACCAGATCGGTGTCGACGTCGATGGCGCACCGGATGTCGTCGGAGAAAACGTTGTGCAGGGCGTCGTCAAGGGCTTCCTTGACCTGGGTCTGCAGTACTTCGCGGGTGAGTTCGTTGGGCACGGCCACCAGCAGCGTGGAACCGATCAGTCCCTGCGCCTGGGCGAGGATGACGAAGCCGCGCTGCCGGGGTGAAACCCGGTGGTCCTGCTCCAAAAGGCTCACAACCCGCCGCCAGGAACTTCCGACAGTATTCGCGTGGTTGGCTTCGTCTACTGTCATCAATCAGTTCCTCAAACTTGCTTGCCTGCATTACCTGCAGCCACAAGCTGAACCAGACGTGCTGGTTCGGGCTTAATCCACAGGGTTATGCACAGAGCGTGGATAATCGGCTACTGAGCCACTCTAGGGGATGAAAAGCCTAGAAGATAGCTGGGTTCAGCCTTGTGGATAATTACACTGTTGTGGTTCTAAAACGGGGCCTGTGAGCCACTTCATCCACAGGCTGTGGGCAGGGGTTAACCACAGCCGGTGCAGGGCAGTGAGAGTCAGCCCGGTTTGACGAGGGGACGCTTTTTGGCCTAACGTTGTGAAGTCCTTTGTGTCCGCTTTTCGACCTCATTTGAATCTCTCTGACGTTCTGCGTCCTACGAGCCGAGGGCAGCGTGCATATACAAAACTTAGCGTCGGCCAGTTCTTCCCCTTTTTGATCGGGTGGGCGCACCTTTGATCCACTGGAGTAACTAACGTGAGCAAGCGGACTTTTCAGCCGAATAACCGCCGTCGAGCCAAGAAGCACGGCTTCCGCCTTCGTATGCGTACCCGTGCCGGCCGTGCCATCCTGGCAGCCCGTCGTGGCAAGGGCCGCACCGAACTGTCGGCCTAAATACACTGACTCGTCGGTCAACATCCCTTTGCGAGTTTGACGGTGCTAGCCACCAGGAACCGTCTGAGGACATCAACCGATTTTTCAACAACTGTACGTTCCGGCGTCCGCAATGGACGCCGGAACGTAGTGTTATATACGGTAGCTATTGCTGCTGACGAACCAAGCCGGATCGGATTCATCGTTTCCAAGAGTGTTGGGAACGCTGTTGTCAGGAACCTCGTTAAGAGGAGACTGAGGGAAGCCGGTGCTTTGTCGTTGCAGGAATACGGTACCGGGTTCGCCATTGTGGTCCGGGCACTGCCTGCGGCCTCGTCTGCCAGCTGGGACCAACTGCTGGCGGACTACAACGCCGCTCTGGAAACGACCATGAAACGGCTGGGCGGCCGCCTTCCTCGGGCCGCGTCAGCGGTTTCACGGCAAACAACACAGGAAGGGACACCGCGTGCGTAACTCCATAGCCGCCGTCGTCCGCTTCTTCAAACTGGCAGCGGCCCTGGTGGGCAAGACGCTCTGGAACCTGCCCCGCAACTTTCTCATTCTGCTGCTGATGGCCTACCGCAAGGTGATTTCGCCCTTGTACGGCCAGGTCTGCCGCTTCTTTCCTTCGTGCTCGGCCTACGCCCTCGAAGCGATCACGGTGCACGGTGCCGTTAAAGGAAGCTGGCTGGCAGTCCGGCGCCTGGCGCGCTGCCATCCCTGGAACGCCGGCGGCGTGGACCACGTCCCCGCCGGTCACCGCCACTGGCCTGAACGCCAGACCCCCACAATTGTTGTACTGAACAACCCGGACAAGTACCTGGCTGCGCAGTCTGATGGAGAAGGCCGCACTGCGGCCTAACGAATAGGGATATCGTATGGACTTCTTTGAAACAATCATGTTTCCGTTCAAGTGGCTTGTTTCCATCATCATGGTGGGCTTCCACGAGGGCCTGAGCAGCATCGGCCTGCCGGAGGCTTCCGGCTGGACGTGGACCCTGTCCATCATCGGGCTGGTGCTGGTGATCCGTGCCGCCCTGATTCCCGTGTTCGTCAAGCAGATTAAGGCCCAGCGCGGCATGCAGCTGCTGCAGCCTGACCTGAAGAAGCTCCAGGATAAGTACAAGGGCAAGACCGACCAGCTTTCCCGCCAGGCCATGGCTCAGGAACAGATGGCCATGTACAAGAAGCACGGCACCAACCCGTTCTCGGCCTGCCTGCCCATGCTGATCCAGATGCCGTTCTTCTTCGCACTGTTCACCGTGCTCTCCGGCATCAGCACGGCCCGTGACAAGGGCCTCGGCATCGGGGCGATGAGCCACGATCAGGTAGTTCAGTTTGATGAGTCCACCATCTTCGGGGCAACGCTCTCCGCATCGCTGCTGCACGGTGGCGAGGGAAACCTGACTTCCGTATGGATCCTGTCCATCGTGATGATCCTTGCCATGACGGCCTCGCAGTTCATCACGCAGAAGCAGATCATGGCCAAGAACATGTCCGAAGAGGCCATGGCCAGCCCGTTCATGCGCCAGCAGAAGATGATGCTCTACATTCTGCCGATCGTCTTCGGCGTGGGCGGCATCAACTTCCCGATCGGTGTCCTCATCTACTGGACCACCACCAACCTCTGGACCATGGCACAGCAGTTCTTCGTCATCCGCCGCATGCCGACGCCGGGATCCCCCGCCGCCAAGGCCCTCGCCGAACGCCGTGCCGCCAAGGGCCTTCCGGCCCTGCCCATCCTGGGAGGCAAGAAGGCCGATGTCGAGGCTGAAGCCGCCGCCGCTGCCGCGGTCGCCGAGGCCAAGAGCCAGCGCATCCAGCCACAACGCAAGAACAGGAAGAAGAAGTAATGTCTGTCGATAGCACCGAAAACGCCGTTTCCGCCGAGGCCATTGAAGACCAGGACGACGCCGGGGATGAGACCCGGGATTCGGACAAAGGTTCATCCGCGAGCCGGCTGGAAGAAGAAGGCGACGTCGCAGCAGATTACCTTGAGGAACTGCTGGACATTGCCGACATCGACGGCGACATCGACATTGAGGTCCGCAACGGACGGACCTACATTTCCATCGTGGCCGAGGAAGAGTCCGCAGGACTCGAAAGCCTGGTTGGCCGGGACGGCGAGGTGCTGGAGGCCCTGCAGGAGCTGACCCGACTCTCGGTCCTTTCCGCCACGGAGAACCGTTCCCGTCTGGTGCTGGACATCAACGGGTACCGCCAGGAGCGCGCGGGCCACCTGCAGAAGATTGCAGAGGACGCTGTCGCCTCCGTGAAGGAGTCCGGAAACGCTGTCGCACTGGAGCCGATGAGCGCTTACGAGCGGAAGATCGTCCACGATGCCGTGGCCGACCTTGGCTTCGTCAGCGAATCTGAAGGCGAAGGTGCCGGGAGGCACATCGTTGTCTCCGCAGACTGAAGACGCCGGGACGCGGACAATGGTTGAAATTACTGCTGCGGAGCTCAGGGCAGCCGAGGCCATCTTTGGTGATCGGCTCGAGCTCGCCAAACGTTACGTGGAACACCTGGCTACATCCGGTACAGAGCGCGGCCTGATCGGCCCCCGCGAGATACCGCGGCTGTGGAGCCGGCATGTGCTGAACTGTGCCGTGATCGAGCGGGAAATCGCCCCGGGCAGCCACGTCGCGGATGTTGGGAGCGGCGCCGGTCTGCCGGGGCTGTGCCTGGCCATCGCACGGCCCGACCTTGAGCTGACCCTGATCGAACCGCTGGAACGCAGGGTGATCTGGCTTCAGGAGGTTGTGGACGATCTCGGGCTGAGCAACGTGACGGTGATGCGGACCCGCGCTGAACTGGCCGTGGGCATGGTGAATGCCGACGTTGTCACCGCCCGGGCCGTTTCCGCGCTGTCCAACCTTGCCGGGCTGACCATCCCCCTGCTTGCGGGGAAGGGCGAGGTTGTGGCGATCAAGGGCCGCAGTGCCGGTGAAGAGATCGAGAAGGCGGCCAAGGCCATCCGCAAGCTTGGTGGCGTGCAGACTTCTGTGGTGGTGGTCGGCGAGGATCTCCTTGAGGAACCCACCACTGTGGTCCGAATCATCGTTAATAAGACGCAAAAGATTGCCTAGCCTCTGGCCCGGTGCCACAGGACTTTTGGGGGAAGCGGTTAGGCTAGTGAACGGCAGAAAAAGCCGAATGAGAGTGAGTGTGTCACAGTGACCAGTAGCGAAGCCTCCACACAGCGGATACCCCCGTTCGTGTCCCTGGGGTCCGCGCGGGCCATGGTCGCGCCCTCCATCGCGCCGACCGATGCGTGGAATCACCTGAACTCGGTTGCGAGCCGCTCCAAGTCGGCTGCGGTTTCACGTGAAACTGGTGCCTCGGTCTCCGGAAATGTCATGGACTCGATCGACGACTCCAGCCCGATCGCCCGCGACCTGGCCCACGAAAACAGGCGCCGGGAACGATTGATCGGCCGGCAGCTTCCGAAGCCGGAGAAGACCCGCGTCTTCACGGTTTCGAACCAGAAGGGCGGGGTTGGTAAGACAACCACCACCGTCAATATTGCAGCCGCCCTCGCTGCCGCCGGACTGAACGTCATGGTCATTGACATTGACCCCCAGGGCAACGCCTCCACAGCCCTGGGCATTGAACACCATGCGGACGTGGACAGCATCTACGATGTCCTGATCAACGACGTGCCGCTCAAAGACGTCGTGGCCCAGTGCCCCGATATCGACAACCTGATCTGCGCGCCGGCCACCATTCACCTGGCCGGCGCCGAAATCGAACTGGTGTCCCTTGTGGCCCGGGAGCAGCGACTCCGCCGCGCCATCGACGTCTACGCCAAGGAACGCCAGAAGGCCGGCGAACCGCGCCTTGACTACATCTTCATTGACTGCCCGCCGAGCCTCGGCCTGCTGACGGTCAACGCCTTCTGCGCCGCCAGCGAAGTGCTGATCCCCATCCAGTGCGAGTACTACGCACTGGAAGGCCTCAGCCAGCTGCTGAAAAACATTGAGATGATCCAGAAGCACCTCAACGCCGAGCTGGTTGTGTCCACCATTCTTCTCACCATGTACGACGGCCGCACTAACCTTGCCGCGCAGGTGGCTGCCGAAGTCCGCCAGCACTTCCCGGACCAGGTCCTTGGCGCCGTCGTCCCGCGCTCCGTGAGGATCTCCGAGGCGCCCAGCTACCAGCAGACTGTGATGACCTACGATCCGTCCTCCAGCGGAGCACTCTCCTACTTGGAAGCCGCAGCGGAAATCGCTGAACGTTAGAATTTTCAACAATTGCACTAGCCAGAGTCGGGTATGCCGGACTCTTCCATTGGAGGGATTTACCTATGAGCGATAAGCGACGCGGCCTCGGTCGTGGTCTTGGCGCACTCATTCCAAGTTCCGCTCCGGCTAACGCTTCCGGCAATGGTGCAGCGCCTTCACGGCCAGTGGACCTGTTTTTTCCGGAAGCCAGGAAGACGCCCACGAACGCAGCGGCGGCTGTCATCGATGACGACGCAGCTCCGTCGCCGTCCAGTGCAGCCAAGAAGCCCGCCAGCACGGTGACGCCTTCCGAAACGAAGACGCCCGCCCGGAAACCGGCAGCCAAGACAATCGAGTCGGACAAAACCGAAGAGAACGGTGCCGGTTCAGCTCGGACGGTTGCAACCACAGACGCTCTCCCGGAACTCGTGGAAGTTCCCGGTGTCAGGTTCGCTGAAATTCCGGTGGGCGACATCCACCCCAACCGCAAACAGCCGCGTTCCGTCTTCGACGAGGACGACATGGCGGAGCTCATTCACTCTGTTCGTGAAATAGGTGTCCTCCAGCCAATTGTGGTCCGTACGTCAACCGAAAAAGGTGGCGAACCCTTCGAGCTCGTCATGGGTGAGCGCCGCTGGCGGGCCGTGCAGGCTGCAGGGCTTGAAACTATCCCGGCAATTGTCCGGGACACCACTGACGATGACCTGCTTCGGGATGCACTGCTTGAAAACCTTCACCGCAGCCAGCTGAACCCACTTGAAGAAGCTGCTGCCTACCAGCAGCTGCTGGAAGACTTCGGCACGACGCATGAGCAGCTTGCCGACCGTATCGGCCGGTCGCGGCCCCAGGTCTCGAATACGCTGCGACTGCTCAAGCTGCCGCCGTTGGTGCAGCGTAGGGTGGCTGCAAGCGTTCTGTCGGCAGGTCACGCCCGCGCGCTTCTTGCGCTGCCCGATGCGGCGGCGATGGAACGCCTGGCACAGAAGATCGTTGCAGAGGGAATGTCGGTTCGGGCAACTGAGGAAGCCGTAACGCTTTACCAGAGCCCGGGTGCGCCGGCTAAGAGCAACGTCCCCCGCCCGGGTGCCCGTCATGAGCGCTTGGACTACCTTGCGTCTTCCTTGTCGGATCGGTTGGATACCAACGTAAAGATCTCGCTCGGCGCCCGGAAGGGCCGCGTCAGTATCGAGTTCGCCAGCGTGGAGGATTTGAACCGGATCATGGACGTACTGACACCGGGTGCGGAGAACTGAGTATCTTTTACGCTTAAGCGGGGCCTGTTTCACGTGAAACAGGCCCCGCTTCTTTGTACCCGCCGCGCTTACTTTATGGCAACCACCTGCGCTCAGCCGCGGCAGGCCAGCACGGAGCACCCGTAGTAGTCCAGTGTGGTGGACCTTGGGAGCGACACAGCAGAGTCCTTCTCTACGGTTCGGCAGTGCCGGCACGCTCTATTGGTGCGGTTATTTGACGGAGTATTCAGTTAGGCCAGCGGTCCAAGGCTATGGATCCATCAGCGGCGTCTGCAGGGGCTTCCAGGTGACGCCACGGCCTCTGCGTTCCAAGTGGGCCATCGATGGCCTTAGAGGCTCCCCGCAGGCACTCTCCGGGCCCCGCACACGTTGCAGAGACTGTGCCAGGCCCCCCGAGCGCGCCAGTACTCAGTCGCGCGGATCGTGTTTGCGGACCGATGTACGTGATTCGTTGTTACCTGGATTGTTCGCTAGGACAGCAGAAACCCAGCCCCGGTGAAGTGTGGTTCGGGCGGAGGTTTATGGTCACGGGGCACAGCAATCCTGTCTACAGGAGGCGACCGGCTGATAGTCGCGCAGAAGACAGCAGCGACGGCAAAAGTCGGCCTGCTACTCGCAGGCGATTAGTCGTCACGACAAGGGGGAAACTCTGGAGACGGCGCGGCTTTGCCGCCATCTCCCCAAGGCTGTCCTACTTGGCAATATGCCCACTGCGGAGGAGAGATCGGGGCCGAGAATTATGGACAAGCCGTACATGCCCTTGCGTAGCGCTCTACAGTTTCACGTGAAACATTCGTGCAGACCTCCTATGTGTAAAATGCGTTCAACCAGCCACAATCCAAGTAGCCAAAATCCTGTCAAGCCCGTTCCTTGTGATCTGGACTCTCCCCTGAACCGACCGGCTGCTCCTGCGGGACTATCCGGAATTTCGGTACCAACAGTGCAGGTGGCCCCTTGCTGTCTCGCGTACCAGGTATCGCCATATGGTTGATCTCCCCTGTGGGCGTTTCCCGAACAAGCTTGGCTATTCGATCGTCCGCATTGGCGCTCTTCCATAACTCATACGCGGCCCCTATTCCTAGTTCGCTAGAGGACGCGGAGGTAGCCTTGGTGAAGCGGGGATCAGGTTGTTGGTTTCTGCGCACGTGCTGATGTCGGGCCGCGGTCGATCCTTTCCGGCGCGCTTTAGGGCGAGTGGCTGCGGGTGCCTCCGTCTGAGGTCTGGCGCGCCTGCGCAGTTGTTTCACTGCCGGACACGAGGCGGCGATGTTTCACGTGAAACGAAGGAGCTGGCCGCTGTTCGATGTTGTCATACTTATTCGCTGTGCTCCCCCAACCGCATCATCCCAGGTGCCTTGGTTCACGTGATGCTCCAACAAAGCGCACGTAGGCCAACCATCAGAAGGGAGGCTTGTTCCAGCGGAGGCTGCCGCCGTATTCCGACGGGCACGTCTGGCCACAATCACCTCACTGCAACACGAACTCGCTGGAAGGACAAGGACCACCCAGTGATTCAACGACATTCACGTGGGGAGGGAATAGCTACTTGAGAGTCCCGATGGAACGGATGGCTGCACCAGAGACGCCGGCTGCGTATTTCGTGGGTCGACTTGCTGTGCCCTGGGATCACTGAAATATGGAAGCTCCGAGTCCAGTCCCCAATCTGCCTGCTGCCACCGTCGGTACTCCCCTGTCGGTAGTCTCCCACAGCCGACTTTGCGAGCACCTCAATAGCTAGATAACCGTGCTGTCTTAGGGCGCTCATGCTGCCCCTGTGCCTGAAACCGCAGTCGAACCAGCCACACGAAGCCTCGTGCCGGGCCGACTATTCATGACAGGCAGTGCACGTCACGCTGGGAGCTTTCCCGAACCATCGACCGTGGGAGGTGCAGCTGTGTTGCGTTGGGATAGGAGGGAATGCCAAATAGCAAGCGATCTTGGGATCCGTAGGGTCTTCTTGTCCACCGGTCACTGAGCAGTTCTATAGTTTCGGATGCGAGTGTTGAGGGAATTCCCGCAGGTGCCTTCGCCTCCCTAGACAGTGTGGGAGTCACCAAACGTGTTGGGAACCGGTGCATTGGTCGGTGCATAACTCAGTGGATATCGTTGTGGATAACTATGTGGACAATATGAGCTGGCTTTGCGCTCGGTGGGCACTCCGAGCGCGGGACCGGCGAGATCCAATACCCCGATCGCCGTCAGAGTGCCGCTGCGTTTCACGTGAAACATCTGCTTGACCAGAACGCCTTTTGAAATATCGCGAAGTTCCTGCGTTTTCAGCAGATAAACGGCACTTTTGCCGTCATTTGCCGGCGCCATGGGACGAATACGTCGTCCATCCCCACGCAGCGCTTAACGTGACTCCTTTCACATGAGGACGGCCCCTGGTGTGAGTGTGCTCAATGTGGAAAATCACAGGTCGACGCCACCGTGAGACTATGTGGATAAGGCTGTGGATATCCTGTGTGGAAAAGGCTAGCTCGGCTGGGGAAAACCGGCCTCCATGGTTGAACCGTTCTGGCGTGCCGCAGATCCCAGGCCAGTACGGATGCTTCCGAACTTGCCAACAAAGATGCTCTGGAACGGCCGCCGCCGCAGAGTGTAGCCACTCCTGATCTGAGGTCCGCCCTGCAAATGCGAAGTCATGCCGAGCTGAAAGATGCACCGGATTCCAAGTGGCTTCCCTAGGTTCGGGCGCGACTGAGAGGGTTGAGGCTGGGGGTTAGACCGGCCTAAGAGGACTTGCAGCCAGGTTTCGTTCCTGTCTCGGGCTGATTGAGCGAATTGATGGGAGAGGCAGCATCGCAGAAGCTAGCGCTTTGAGCCTCCATCTGCGTGGCTCAAGCCTTTCACAACTCTCTGATGTCACCGCGTGGCAAGAGGCAGAGTGGCGCTTCGACTCGGCTTCCTAGACGACCTAATCCCCACGTGGTCTGGCTGGCGACCAGGACGTGGGTTTGAAATGATGTGCCCCTATCCGATTTGCCACGAGATGGGCCGGTGCACAGGGTAAGGGTCTGGAATGACGTGCCGCGCTCCGCCACTTCGCGATGGGCAGTCTAGCCGGCACGAGAGGATACCGAGAAGTGGCTTCTGTAGCGACACGCCTGGCGCCCAGGAACATCATGTCCGAAGCTATCGAAGAGTTCAGGAACCCGTGCTGGGCATGGCGCCGATACTGCCAGACGGAGAGGATCCACGCGACGCGGAGACGAGCGACGGGCAGCTAGGCATTCCTTCGAATTCCCCCTGAATAGGAGTGCACTCCCCCGGATAGGAGGCTGTCAATATAGAGAACCCCGACCCAGCACCGAACTCATGGTTCGGTCACCAGAGTCCGGGGTGTCATCCGAGCCCCCGCACGGAATGGTGGGTTTGACGTGACCGGGCGCCAAGACGTCGATGCACTACTTGCAGGTGATCTTTTGGGGACCGGTGCTGACATAGCGCCACAGGGTGGTTCTCTGGTTCCGGCACGGGATATCCGAACCCTGCCCCCGCGGCAAGGGGACGTCCTACAGGCGACTGAGCTACTAGTGTCACATCGAACAACGAATCGAGGAAAGGCGGACGAACACGCCGCACGCCAGGGGAACGCGCGGGCCACAAAACTAAGTCAGTGGGAGCTACCAATTGTGGACCGATGGTTGGACCTGACTCCGTGTCCGACTAGCCTGGCATCCCCGACCTTGTACCTGAGCTCGACATCATCGATCGCAAGGCTTGAACAAGCATGCTGTACAAGTCCGATTGGTTTCCAACCCCGGAGCGGCGTTGGTTTCACGTGAGACATCTATGGATGCGGACCACGCCTGGTATCTCCGGGGGGCCCTATCGCAATTCTCGGGTTGGGCGCAGCACCGGATCGATGCGATCTCACGCTCGGCTATCTGTGGGTGGATTTGGAACATCGGCCTCGTGCCGTGCAACTGCGCATGTTGGGCTTCTGGCTCAGGTCGGGGCAGTGCCCTGTCAAGGACAACCGACTCGCACGTCGAGGAACCCCCTGAATCAAGTCCTGACTACGGCGTGTTGAACTGTCCCGGGAGGAACTCTTGTTTCGGTCATGTGTGCCGTTCGTGGGCTGCTTGGATGCTGCGGTTTCGCTGTTGCGGAACCAGCCTCGGGGGCCACTTGTTTCGAGTCAGATGTGCAGTGCGGGGAGGCCCGGAGCGCCTGGCACCTTGGACCGCAGTCCGGTAGCCACGGCATAGCCTTGGTGGCATTTCACGTGGGTTCCTCGGCCTGACGTTTCACGTGAAACGCGCGGCTCTGCATTACACGTGAAACGATGACAGTCCACCGGCCACTCTAGACTTCGGACCCAACGGCTTCACGCATTTGGTCTGACGGCCTGCTAACGCACGAAGGGTTCCGATATTCGGTCGACGCAGGCTCCGAGCGGTAGTTTGTCGTCGATGAACCTAGTTTTTGAGCTGACAGCGGAGGCACCAGCATTCGAGACTTAACGAAAGGCGTTCCGATTGTGAGCTCGCCGCATCAAGAACCAGGTTTAGTGCATCAGAAAGGCCGGGCATACGGTGAGTACCTAGGTCTTGATCGTCGGTCGAATCCACATGTCGCGTCCAGTCTTTACGGGGTAAGATTTCGCGCGGCGCGCAAGTGGGGGACAAATCGTTCCGCGCCCGTGCCTCGTTGTACTCCCTCTCCCGCGTTTCACGTGAAACATCGAGACTTCGTAGCACGGCGGTGAAACACGTTCATGCCTGCGGAAGGCCGCTTGGCGCCTGAATCGCGGCGCAAGGCCTAAGCCCTAACGTCGGCGGTCCGCTAAATCCGAAAATTGCCCGAGCCCACCTTCGGTTCGGTCTTGAGGCCGCACGCTTCCAACCAGTTGGCGTCGAAACACAAACTCCACACCTAAACATGGCCGCCCGGAATCACCGCGTCCGGTGGCTGTGTCGACCGCTCCGTGACCCAGAATCCTGCAAAGAACCTCACCTTTTAGGCCTTAGGGGCAAAATGGCCGATCGTGCCCACCCATGGAAAGTCGCCGTTCCGGGCGTTTGTGGTGGCAGCAGCAGGCTGCCAGGCCACCCCAATCATCAGCGGTTTAGAACGCCTTCGAACCGTTCTCCTGCCGTCCGTCCAATTGCCTTGCGGAATTGCTTCCTCTCGGGAGCGGCTTGGTGAAACACCGAAATTCCGCGCCAAGTCTGCTGCAAAGGGCTTGTCCTGGTGAAACACTATAGAGCCTCCGATATGGGAACACGGGTCCGAGCGAGGCTTCTTTGGACGCCTGTTCTCCCGTGGTAATTAGAGTTCAAGGTGTTGTGCTCGATTTAGGCTAGGGGTCTTGGGGCACGGACCTCCCCTGCGTGTTTCACGTGAAACATCGGCGCCACCCCCCGATGAATCAACCGCGCCGATCCAGGCGTACACAAGTGTCTATTGACGCATGTGCACCACCGCATCCGGGGTATTCCGCGATTTGCAGCCTGCCCGTCAGCGGTGCCTGGCAACGGTGCCAGGGAGGCATTGCTCCCCCGAACCAATGAGCTAGGTGAACTAATCGCCCACTCGAAATCCCGGAATTCGTCGTTTAGCCGTGGTGCTGGCCAGCCCAGCCATGTTCGGAGGCAGGCCACCGTGAAGGAGTTTCTGTCGAAAATGGATGACATCCACAACTCACTAAAGTTGGCTATCCAATGGACTCACACGTCTGGAGTCCCAGTCCCGCTAAAACCATTGCGAGTTAGGCGCTCCCCCGCAACCGGCCTCCCCATCCCAACCAACGACCATCCCAACCAACCACAACGCCCAACCAACGACCACGCACTGAATGCCGCGTCGCGGGACAAACAAAAAGTCGCGGACAAACAAAAAAGCGGTGGCCATCACCGTGGTGTGGTGATGGCCACCGCTAGTGGCAGGCAGTCTACGAACTACGAGAGGACGTCAGCAAATTCCTTTTCGAAGAACTGCTTCGGCTTGGCGCCGATAACGGTGTTCTTCACTTCGCCGTCCTGGAACAGGTAGACGGCAGGAATGGAGGTGATGCCGTATTCCGCTGCGATCGCCGGGTTGTCATCAACGTTCACCTTGACCACGTCGACCTTCTCGCTGTATTCGACCGAAATCTCATCCAGGATGGGACCGAGTTTGCGGCACGGGCCGCACCATTCAGCCCAGAAGTCCACGATGACCGGCTTGTCGGCCGAGAGTACATCCGTGCTGAAACTTGCGTCCGTTACGTCTTTTGCGTTGCTCATTACCTTGTTGTTTCCCTTCGGATCAATAGTGCGCTGTTAGGCGTGGAAGTCTGCGAGGTAGTGCTCGACGTCGATGGCTGCAACGCAACCCGAGCCGGAGGCAGTGATGGCCTGGCGGTAGGTGGGGTCTACAACGTCGCCTGCCGCAAAAACACCCGGCACGCTCGTCTTGGAACTGCGGCCTTCAACGGCGATGGTTCCCTCCGGGGTAATGTCCAAGGTGTCCTTGACGAGTTCGGTGCGAGGATCGTTTCCAATTGCAACGAAGACCCCGGTGACAGCCAGTTCGGACTCGGTACCGTCCACGAGGTTCTTCAGCTTCAGGCCGGTGACCTTGTCTCCCCCGATGACATCCTCAACGCCGGTGTTCCACACGAAGTTGATCTTCTCGTGCGCCTGGGCGCGGTCACCCATGATCTTGGAAGCCCGCAGGGTGTCGCGGCGGTGAACCACAGTGACGGACTTGGCGAACTTCGTGAGGAACAGTGCTTCCTCCATGGCGGAGTCGCCGCCACCGATGACAGCGATGTCCTGGTCCTTGAAAAAGAAACCGTCGCAGGTTGCACACCAGCTAACGCCGTGGCCTGAAAGTCGCTTCTCGTTGGGAAGCCCGAGCTCACGGTAAGCCGATCCGGTGGACAGGATGATCGCGCGGGCCCGGAAGGTCTCCCCCGTGGCGATGGTGACCGTCTTGATGTCGCCGTCGAGTTCCAGCGCAGTGACGTCCTCGAACTGGATCTCCGTGCCGAAGCGGGCGGCCTGCTTTTCGAAGTTCTCCATGAGGTCAGGACCCATGATGCCTTCAGGGAACCCGGGATAATTCTCCACATCGGTGGTGTTCATCAGTTCCCCGCCGGCAGTGACGGAACCGGCAAGCAGCAGCGGCTTCAGGTTGGCTCGTGCCGTATAGACTGCGGCGGTGTAGCCTGCAGGGCCGGAGCCGACGATGATGACATCACGTACCTGGGACGCGGTGTTTTCTGCGGTGCTCACTGTACGGTGAACCTCTTCCTTAGTCGATGCGCCTGCTTTTGCTGGCCGGCCACATGGCACAACCGATTGTTGAACCTGAATATTCCGGGCAACGAGGTGGACCAGCAAGGCGCCACCACTCAGGGTACCGCCTTGCTGGTCTGGAGGGCTCCGTGTTACCGGGTGTCTGCTGCTACTGAACCTTGATCTCGGCAAGGCGCAGGCCGTAGCCGAATCGCGTCTTCGGTGCCGCCAGCTTGGGCAGGTTCTTGATGGACACGATCACATACTGCGCCGTGACAGGCTCCGAAAGCGGCATGGTCAGATCAGGTGACGTGAAGCTGTTGGTGCCAACCTGCTTGGCGCCTTCCATGGACGGACGGTCGTTCGTCAGGACGCTGATGTTGCCGCCGGAGCCGCCCAGCTGGTTGAGCGTGATGGACGAAACCTTTGACGGACTCTTCAGCTTCACCACAAGGGAAACATCGGTAGCAAGGCCGCCCCAGTTGTCCGTGGCGAACTCCATGTCGGACCAGTAGCTGGCCGCGTTGCCGTCGAACGTTTTTGTCAGGTCACCGTCGTAGGTGGCGGCAAAATCGAAGTTGCCAAGACGGGACACGCCCTCAACGGCCGGCGGACCTGCCGCCGGCGCCGAAGTCTGGGGTGACGAGGGCTCACCACTGGCCTGCGGCTCGGAGGAGCTGCTGGACGTTCCTGGAACGGGATTGCTCTGTGGTTCGGTCTTGAACAAGCTTCCCAAATTGGATACGGCGAAGATCAGGCCCACCACCAGTACGGCAGCCAGGAGCCCTCCCACGAGCCAGCGCATGGAACGCGGCTCGCGCTCCGGAGGCTCTTCGTCGTCATAGTAATCGTCTGCTTCGTCGTCGCCGCCGCGGCCGGCGAACGCCGGGAACGTGGCTGCCATCCGCTCCCGCGCGGTTCTGGCCGGCCCGGTGGAGCGGTCTGCTTCCTGCGGGTAGTGGTCCTCGTCGTTCGCCCACAAGGAGACTTTGGGCGATTCCGCGGCCGGGGCCTGGGTACTGATGGCTTCGGTGTTCTTCCCACCGTTGGCATCGGACTGCCGAGCACCCGCCTGCTGCGGAACGGCTCGTTGAGGGGTGGTCGCCTGCGGTGCAGTCGTCGGGCCCAAGGATGATTTGCCGGCTGCTGCCGCCCCGGCAGCGAGTCCCGCCGCCCCGGCAGCGGCACCGGCTGCACCAGCCCCGGCTCCGCGTGAACCGGCGGTACCGGCTCCGGAGGAGCCGACGGAGGGGGCCGCCGCCGGGCGCACGGGTGCGGCGCGCGGCGGCACAACGGGCGGCACTGCCGGCGGGGACGACGCTTTGCGGTCCTGGCCGGTCTGCTGGTTGTTGCCGTAATTGATGTAACCGGCTTCGACTTCTTCTTCGTCATACTGGCCGTCATAAGTTTCCGGCTCGTGGGACCGTGCCTGCCCGAAAATTTCGCTGCCCAGGGTGTCCGTGAAAAAAGGCTCCACATACGGCGGATTGGAGGCAACCACGAGGTCCAGGAGGTCGGCAGCCGACGTGTGGTTGGTGATCAGGTAGGTGGTGGATTCGCTGACGCCCAGATCCAGGATCTGCACGTGCCCGGGACGTTCCCCGGTGGCAACCTCGCGGGCGCTCTGGGCCACCTGCTCCGTGTTGTCAGGACCTGCAACCAGGATGCTCACCGGACGGTTGAGGACCTGGTCAACACCGTCCAGCACCAGATCATGGTCGTGTGAGGTCAATACGGTGGCGGTGACCTTGTAGCGGCCGCCGAGCACTGATCCAACATCGATCGGGTGGGACACGGGTTCCTCCTAGACTGTCCGGGGAATTGCCGCCTCAATCGTGCCAAAGCGGATACGCCGGTTAGCCGGTTAATTTCTGGTCTGTTACTACTACCCTAGTTAGCTTCTGATCCTAGCCGATGGTGTGTGACGGCCGCGGGAGACAGGCACAGGGAAACCGGGGTGATGTCACCTTTTCTTCCTGCGCCGGGCCCTATCGGACCGCCTGCTGAAGTACGGGTTCCGGCCGGCTGTTCCCTGGAAGGTCCGGCGTCCGGGGAGCGGGATTTCCTCGCGCATGATGCTCCCCCGTGCCGTGCTGGGCTGGTCTTCAGCCGGGAGGTAACCGCCCGGGGAATCGGTTGGCTGGGCATCGGGACGGGCTGCCGGCTCCTCAACCTGCGGCCCCGCGCGGAACGAGGCGGCGTCGAATTCGCCGGAAATCCTGGGGATCAGGCCGGTGTCCACGGAAACGGTGGCGCGTTCCGGCGTCGTGCGTTCCCGGCCAGTAGCGGTGGCCGGCCCGGTACCGCCAGCCGCGCCGCCGGCGGCTTCTGCCGGTGCGGCGGGTGCGGAGCGGCGGCCCAGCCTGCCGAGAAGCGGTTGCAGCAGGTCCCGAAGTTCCGTGACGCGGAAAAGTTTCAGAAGGAACAGGTACGCCACCAGCATCACAGGACCTACGACGACGATGGTCACCAGGGCTTCGATCCTGCCGCTCCAGGCGAAACCGTCGGCACTGTAGCTGCCCATGAGCCACAGCGCGCCGGCACCGGCCAGTGCGGAGCCGAGCGCCGCGTAGCCCATCCGTATGTAGGAATTGGCAACACGGGGGCCATCCAGGTGTCCCAGCAGGCGGCGGAGGAAGAACGCGCTCACCACCACCGAGAGGATGTTGCCGCCCGTGTAGAGGATGGCAATGGCAAAGATGATCTGGTCGAAGGGCAGGAATTGGATGGCGAAGGCCGCCACGACGTTGACAATCGCCAATACCAATTGGATATAGAACGGCGTGCGGGCGTCCTCATTGGCGTAGAAGACCCTGGACATCATGAAGTTGGCGCTCATGAACGGGGTGCTGAGGGCCAGGATGGTGAGCGTTTGGGCCAGCATCACGCCGTCCTGCACCTTGCCGCCGGAGAAGAACATGCCCAGCGGGCCGGCCAGCGCGAACAGGGCCAGTGCCCCGAAGACCGTGGCCACCGCCATGGTGCGGAGGCCGTGGGACAGGGCGTCGCGCAGCCCGGCCCGGTCACCGTCCTGGGAAGCTCGGGTCATGCGGTTAAAGAGCACAGTAGCCAGCGACAGCGCGATGATGGAATGCGGCAGCAGGTACAGCTGGCTGGCCACTTCCAGGACGGCGTTGCCCGGGAGGAAGTCGGCCGCCGGATCCCCTGCCCGCTCCAGCCGCAACCGCTCGGTACCCGGAATGGTGGCGATACGCATGACGTAAAGGAAGGCCAGCTGTCCGACGGCGGCGGTCAGCAGCGTCCACACGCTGAGTTTGGCTGCCTGTCCCAGGCCCACCCCGCGCCACCCGAACTTCGGACGGAGACCCAGCTTGAGCCGGAACACCGGAATCAGCAGGATGGCCGTCTGCGCAACCACACCGATGGTGGAGAATCCGGCCACCAGGAACGTCTGGGTGGGTCCCCAGTTGTCCAGTGTATGGGGGTTCGTGAGGTTGGGTCCGAGGATCCAGATGAACATGCCCAGCCCGGCGATGGCCACGATGTTGTTCAGGATGGGAGCCCACATGGCCGGCCCGAATGCCCCGTTGGCGTTCAGTACTTGCGTCAGCAGGGCATAGAGGCCATAGAAGAAGATCTGGGGCAGACACCAGAAGGCAAAGGAGACCGCGAGGGATTTCTGTTCCGGCGAGTATCCCTGGGTGGTCAGTTCGATGACCCAGGGAGCCAGGAGCGTCACCAGCAGCGTCAGGGTGAGAAGCACTAGGACAGCCAGCGTGAGCAGCCGGCTGATGTAGTCCGATCCCCTGTCCGGCGCTTTACTGGCCTTGATGATCTGGGGAACCAGGACGGCGTTGAACACGCCGCCGGCCACCAGCAGGAAAATCAGGTTCGGCAGGTTGTTGGCATTGATAAACGTGTCATTGACCGTGGAGCCCAGGCCAAGGGCCGCTCCCAGCATCCACGTTTTGCCAAAGCCAAGGAAACGGGAGACCAGCGTTCCGGCAGCCATGATCGCACTGGAACGGGCCTCGCCTTGCTGGACAGTCTTTGATTCAGTCACAGGACCTCAGAGATGTTCCGGCAGGACTTCTCTTGCGAGGTCGGCGATGCGGCGCTCATTCGGAAAGGACAGCTTGCGGGCGAGCTCGTGGATGGGCACCCAGGCGACGTCCACTGCCTCCTGGTCGGGATCGTTCTCGATGGTCAGCTCGCCGCCCGTGGCGCGGAGCAGGTAGTGGTGCACAGTCTTGTGGACCCGGTGCCCGCTGACGGTGAACCAGTAGTCGATGCTGCCCAGCGGGGCCAGGATGTTGCCGCTGATGCCGGTTTCCTCGGCGATCTCCCGGACAGCCGCTTCCTCGTTCTTTTCCTTGCCCTCCGGGTGGCCCTTCGGAAGGCACCATTCGAGGCGGCCTCCGCGGTTGAGGCGGGCGATGATCGCAACCCTGAGTTCGCCGTCGGACGTATCAACAACAACGCCTCCGGCGGAGATTTCCTCGACGGTGGGCAGCGAGGCAGGCCCCGGGTGCGGGGCGGGCGCGACATGGGCACCGATTGCCGACGGCAACGGTGGGTTTGTCCTCCTGCCAGGAGCACTCGGTACGGGATGGGCCATGAAGTCCACTCTAACGACTCTTGCCCGTTCCTGATGACCGGAACATGACAAGAAAGTGGACTGCGTGTGACGTGAATTCCTGAACCACCGGCGTAACGGCGCGGTTCGGCGGCCCCTATTGGTGCTTGTTGGCGTGGTTTTCTGACAAGCTTAAGTAACTATGGCGCACGCACATCAAAAGTCCGACCCGCACACCGTCGATTTCAAGGTGGACCCGGTGGTCCTTGAGCTCGGGCAGCGCTTCGTCGACGCCGGACACGAATTGTCGCTTGTGGGCGGGCCTGTGCGTGACCTCTTCCTCGGCAGGCTCTCCCCTGACCTTGACTTCACCACGGACGCCACGCCGGAGCAGACCCTCGCGCTGATCCGTAAGTGGGCGGACAACTTCTGGGAAATCGGCAGGGCATTCGGCACTATCGGGATGCGGAAGTCCGGCTTCCAGATTGAAATCACCACTTACCGCGCCGAGGCGTACGATCCCGAGTCGCGGAAGCCCATGGTGGCCTTCGGGTCGTCGCTGACGGATGACCTCCTGCGCCGGGACTTCACCATCAACGCCATGGCGCTGCGGCTGCCCTCGATGGAGCTCGTGGACCCGTTCGGTGGTGTCCGCGACCTCCATGCCTCCGTGCTGGCCACTCCCGGCGCGCCGGAGACGTCCTTTTCCGATGACCCTCTGCGCATGATGCGGGCGGCCCGCTTTGCCTCGCAGCTTGGCGTGGCGGTTCGCGAGGACGTTAAACAGGCAATGGAGCAGATGGCGGAACGGATCACCATCATTTCGGCGGAGCGCATCCGCGAGGAACTGGTGAAGCTCATCTGCGGCACGCACCCGCGCGTGGGCATTGACCTCCTCGTGGACACCGGCTTGGCCGAATTCGTCCTGCCGGAAGTGTCCGCGCTACGCCTGGAAGCCGACGAACACCACCGCCACAAGGATGTATACCAGCACTCGCTCCAGGTGCTGGAGCAGGCCGCAGCCTTGGAAACGGATCCCGACGGCGCCGTGCCCGGCCCCGATTTTGTCCTGCGCTTTGCAGCGCTCATGCACGACGTCGGCAAGCCGGCCACGCGCCGTTTTGAACCGGGCGGTGCGGTGAGCTTCCGCCATCACGACATGGTGGGCTCCAAACTGACCAAGAAACGGATGAAGGCCCTCCGCTTCGACAACGACACCATCAAGGCCGTGGCACGCCTGGTCGAGTTGCACATGCGTTTCTACGGCTATGGGGAGGCCGGCTGGAGCGACTCCGCGGTTCGCCGCTATGTGACGGACGCCGGACCCGTCCTGGAGCGGCTGCACCGGCTGACCCGGTCCGATGTGACAACCCGCAACCAGCGCAAGGCGGACCGGCTGTCCTTCGCCTATGACGATCTTGAAGCACGCATCGCGTCATTGCGGGAGCAGGAATCGCTCGAAGCGGTCCGGCCGGACCTGGACGGCGGCCAGATCATGGCCCTGCTGGGACTGAAGCCGGGGCCGGTGGTGGGCAAGGCCTATAAATTCCTGCTTGACCAGCGCATGGAGCACGGCCCGCTCGACCGCGACGTGGCTGAGGCCAGGCTGCGCGAGTGGTGGGCGCAGCAGCCCGAGGCCGCCGAACCCCAGCCAGCCGCCGGCGTCGAACTTTCCACTACCGAGGAGTCCTAAGTGGTTTCACTGAACAGCAACGCCCGCCCCCAGCTCTGGATCCTGCGCCACGGCGAAACCGAATGGTCCAAGAGCGGCCAGTACACCGGGCTCACCGATCTTCCCCTGACGGTGGAGGGCGAGCAGCAGTCCGTTGAGGCACGGAAGGTCCTTGACGCCGTCGACTTCGACCTGGTGTTGACCTCACCGCTGCGGCGGGCACGCCGGACGGCGGAGCTGGCGGGTTTTCCCGACGCCGAACAGGAACCCCTCGCCGTGGAATGGAACTACGGCGACTACGAAGGGATCAGCTCCGACCTGATCCGCAAGGACAACCCGGAGTACCTGATCTGGACCCACGGCGTCCCCAACGGCGAAGCGTTGGAGGAAGTAGCCGGTCGGGCGGACAAAATAGTGGCCCGGGTGCTGGAATCCGGACTGGACAACGTGCTCATTGTGGCCCACGGACACTTCTCCAGGATCCTGACTGCGCGCTGGCTGGGACTGGATCCGCACGAAGGCCGGCATTTCATCCTGGGGACAGCGAAAGTCTGCACGCTGGGCTGGGACAAGAAAACCCCCGCAGTGGTCCGCTGGGGACTATAAAGACGATTTATAAAATACTTCGGGGAATCTTCTAAATTCAGTAGTCAAATGCCCTTTGGGTAGTGTAATTTTATTCCTGACTCCAGTGCGATTTGCCAGGGTCGTCGGCGCGCGCTGCTCAGTTAGTCAACTGCTCAGCGGCATAGCAGAAAAGGAGGTTGGGAAAATGATTACTTTGACTAGCGGATGGAAGATGACCATCACCGCCACCCCGGCCTCCGTTGCTGCCTCGCGCCCTTTTCGCGGAGTGACTGCCTCCTAACCTGCTGATTTCCGGCTTTTGCAGCCGGAACCCACGGTGACCGCCTTCCCTATCGGGGAAGCTACCGGCGGTCGGCTGTCCACGCGGCCCCCTCGCGGTGACGCAACACCCCCATAGTTCGGAACCCGGCTTCTTGTTGGGGAGAGCGGCGTTGCTGCGTCCGGGGCCACCCTTCGCCTGGCGAAATCCACCCCTTGCTTTGGATTTAATACCCGGGGCATATTCACCGGGCATTCCTATGCCCTAATTACCGCAATTAATTCTTTCAAATTAGCGGCTCTATTTGTCGTGCCCAATTTCGGGCGAAAACACCATCAAAGGAACCAGAGTGAGCATCACCGCCAGCACCGCGCAACAGGCCGACCGTGACCGACGCCGGCAAACAGACCACCGGCAAACACGCCGCCCGGCAACACCGCGAGAGGAGGTACCCATGATGAAAAGGCTTGCGAGGGTTCTACGCCTCGGCTGGCAGCCGGCCCTGAAGGACAGGACGCTGTTCAACGGCCAGCTCCTCGACCAGAACCGTGAAGACGTGTACGTCGTACTGCACCAGATGGGCGGCGTCATCCGCTGACCCGGGACCTTCTCTCCGTCCTGTCCACGCCGCGCTGCAGCCGGCAACGGAAATATCGAGGAGGACCCGGTGGCGACAACCGACATCCAGGCACAAGGAATAGCTCCACAAAAAGCCCACGCGGCGACGCGTGGGCTTTTTGTTTGGTGCGGTTCCGCCGGGATGTGAGCTGCCGCCAGGGTGACGTCCCGTCAGGGGCAGGTGAACGAGATCAGGGCCATCCGCTGGAAGGTCACGTTCTGCGTCTGCTGGCATCCCGCCGCTTCGAAGGCGGACAGATCATTGGGAGCTCCGCCGCCGGCACCAACGAACCAGACGTCTCCGCGGCTCCTCAGTTGGTCAGCTGTGACTGTTGCATTCGCGCCCCAGAGGGTGCCCGAATCCGCCGGGCTTTCAGCAAGCGAGAGGTCGGTGATGAGCCGGAAATCCTGCGGATAGGCAAGGGCCATATCCCGCAGTTCGGGGTGGAGGTACACGATGCTGGCCGGCTTGGTTGTTTGCGAGGCGATCAGGCCGGCAATCTGCCGTTCTGTGTCCACTGGTTCGTTCACGAAGCTCTTGATCGTGAGCTGGGGAACGAGGCTGCCCAGAACAACCAGGGCGGCGGCGATCGGGAGGAGCCACCTGCGGCCTGCGCGCAGCCGGTCAAGGCCCAGACCCACCAGGAGGGCGAACAGCGGAGCCGTGAAGGTCAGGTAGCGGGCAACATAAACGGGCTGCAGGGCCACGCTCACCAGGAGAAGGCCAAGCATGGGAAGCGCCACGCCCGTCAGGCTGAGGACCACCAGGGGACGGTAGGAGGACATGCTGCGCACAGACCACAGCCCCCAGGCGACGAGGCCGACCTGGGTGAGGCCGAGGACAAGGACAAAAGCGAGAACCCACTGCGGAGGGAGGTTGCCCGTGGGACGGTCGTCCCCGTAGAAGAACTGCTTGACGGCGGCAATCGTGAGGTTTTCCAGCAGCGAGCGGTTCTGGATCCATTCGACCTGGGCCTTTTGGGTCATGGCAAAGAGCAGGAAGGGCAGGACGGCCGCCCCGGCTGCCGCGCACGTGATGAGCACCGCGAGGGGCCGCTTGCGAAGGATGATGGCGGCCAGGGCATGCGAGGCGACGGCCAGCGCAAAGAACATGAACATGCACACGCCGGCCACCGCACAGAGGCCGTATAGCACCCAGTCAATGGGGCGGTTCGATTCCCAGGCCCTGATGAGCAGCAGGGTGAGCCCCACGGCCAGCAGCGCGGTGAACGCGGACTGCCGGGCCTCCGTTCCTGCCCACACCATGCGGGGCAGAACGGCGAGGACAAGTCCTGAGGCAACGCCGATGGACTCAGAGCCGAGTTTTCGTCCAATGATGACGGTTCCGGCGCAGGCGAGCCCCACGGCCAGTGCCGAAGGCAAGCGCATGGCCACTTCGGAGAACCCGAAAACAGACGTCCAGGCATGCATGAAGAAGTAGTAGAAGCCGTGAACGGCATCCACTGACCGCAACAGTTCCACCAGGTCGGCCGGCGAGCGTCCGGCTGCCGAAATCGTGGCTATTTCGTCGTCCCAGAAAGACGGATTCCAGGAGCCGACAAACGCGATGAGCAGGGCCAGCAGTCCAATGCCGGCAGGCGCCGGCCACCGGCCCGCCCAGGGAAGGTGCGCACCGTCCGACGGCGCAGCCTGGCGTAGGCGCTGCCGGTCGCGGACGCGGGAAAGCTGATTCACAACAGGATGCCCCCTGAGGCCTGAAGGTTGCGGCGGAGCAGACCGACCTCGAGTCTGCTCCTGAACGAAAGAGCGGAAGGGGCCATCGTGGGAAAGATCCACACGGCGCACACGTTTGACGATACACCGTCCCCGGACGGCGGGGCCTGATCCTGCAGGGGGCGACGGTAAGCTCGAGGAATGCAGGAGACAATGCCGCCGGCGCACCGAAAACGGTCACGCCTGGTTATCCCCAGCCGAAGTGATCTCCTGCTCAGGAACTTCACCGAACTGATCGGCGGCCCCATGGGACACCGGGCAGCGCCGGGCATCGTCTCACCCGGGATCTTCACCGTTGAACGCGTCCTCATCATCCTCACGGTGCTGGCGGCCCTGGCAAGCATCATGGCCAAGAACTACTGCCGCGCAAACGGCTGGGATTCACCGGGCCAGTTCTATTCCACCTGCTACTCGGACTTCCCGGAACTCTTCCGCAACCGCGGCCTCGGCGACGGCACCTTCCCCTTCTTCAGCGAAGGCAGCTTCTTCGAATATCCGGTCCTGATGGGCATCATCGCCGGCCTGACGGCCATGATGGTCCCCGGAGAAGGTGCCACCGACGCGCGCATTCTGGGCTACTTCGACGTCAACGCCACCCTCATCGCCGCCGTCTGGGTCGTCACGGTCCTCGCGACTGCCCGCATGAGCCGCCGCCGGCCCTGGGATGCCGCCATGGTGGCCGTAGCCCCCGGCATCATCCTCGCCGGGGTGATCAACTGGGACATGTGGGCCGTGTGCCTGCTGGCCGTCGGGATGTACTTCTTCTCCCGTGACCGGCTGGTGCTGGCCGGGATATTCTTCGGTTTGGGAACAGCCACCAAGCTGTACCCGGTGCTCGTGTTCGGGGCCATCCTCCTTCTGGCGCTCCGGACCGGAAAGATCAGGCCCCTGCTGGTCACCGCTGCAGCGGCCGCCGCGGCCTGGCTGGCCGTGAACCTCCCGATTGCCGCCATGAACCCCTCCGGCTGGAAGTACTTCTACCAATTCACGGAGGACCGCCCGGCCGGCTACAGCTCCCCCTGGTTCGCCTACAACCTGGTGGCCGGGCGCCTGCAATGGCCTGCCCTGGGACCTGAAGCGATTAACACCCTCGCGCTCAACCTGTTCCTCATCAGCTGCGTGCTCATCGCCGTGCTGGCGCTGACGGCGCCGCGGCGCCCCAGACTGGCCCAGCTGGCGTTCCTGATCGTGGCTGCCTTCATCCTGACCAACAAGGTGTACTCACCCCAGTTCGTCATCTGGCTCATCCCCCTCCTTGCCCTGGCGCGCCCGCGCTGGCGTGACTTCCTCATCTGGCAAGGCATAGAGGGCGTGCACTGGGCGGCCGTGTGGATGTACCTCGGACAGGTGACTAGCGGCGGTCCGACGCAGCACAATATCGATATGCCCTACTACGTACTGGCGGTGGGCCTGCACATGATCGCCACGGCGTACCTGATGGTCCGCGTGGCCTGGGATATCCGGGACCCGGGCTACGACGTCATCCGCCGGCACGCCATGGATGATCCGCAGGGCGGGCCGTTCGACGGCGCGCGGGACTGGTTGCGGATCAACCCGGGAGACCCCGCGGCTTCAGTACTCCCCTGGCGGCGGGCGGCCAGCGATGCCTGACGTCGCCGTCGTCGGTTCAGGGCCCAACGGCCTGGCCGCTGCGGTGACGATGGCCCGCGCCGGCCTTAAGGTGCATGTGTTCGAGGCCGCGGCCAGCGCGGGCGGTGGCCTGCGCACGTCGGAGCTGATGCAGCCCGGCCATCTGCACGACATCTGCTCGGCAGTCCAGCCGATGGCCCTTGCCTCACCGTTCTTCCAGGGCTTCGAGCTGTCACGGCGCGTCGATCTCATCACGCCGGAGCTCTCGTTCGGCTCGCCGCTGGACGGCGGCCGGGCGGCCCTCGCGTACCGTTCGCTGGACCGCACTGCATCAGGACTCGGACGGGACGGTCCCGCCTACCGCCGCCTGATGGCGCCCCTCGTGCGCCGGGCCGGCGGCGTTGCGGACTTCACCCTCAACCAGCTGCTCCGGATCCCGCGCGACCCCCTTGCCGCTCTCCTGTTCGGCCTGCGGGCACTGGAGCAGGGTTCTCCGGCGTGGAACGCAAGGTTCAGGGACGAGCTGGCACCTGCCCTCCTGACCGGCGTTGCCGCCCATTCCGTGGGAGGGCTGCCGTCGCTGGCACCTGCCGGGGCCGGGCTGATGCTCGGGACCCTGGCCCATGCGCAGGGCTGGCCCATTCCGGTGGGCGGTTCGGCGTCGATCGCCCGTGCCATGGTCCGTGACATTGAAGCGCACGGTGGCACGGTGGAAACCGGGCGGCAGATCGAGTCATTGGCGGAGCTGCCCGCAACTAAGGCGGCACTCCTGGATATTGCCCCGCCGGCACTGCTCAGGCTGGGCGGGGACAGGCTGCCGGCCGGATACCGCCGGTCCCTGGCTTCATTTCGCTTTGGAAACGCCGCCTGCAAAGTGGACTTCATCCTGTCCGGGCCCGTTCCATGGGCCGCGGCAGAACTGGCCGATGCCGGAACTGTCCATGTGGGCGGCACCCGGGCCGAGGTGGCCCACGCCGAAAACCAGGTGGCCGCGGGAAAGCACCCGGAACGGCCCTACGTCCTGGTGTCCCAGCCGTCGCGCTTCGATGATTCCCGTGCCCCGGGAGGCCGCCACATCCTCTGGACCTACTGCCATGTGCCGGCCGGGTCGACGGTGGATATGGCCGAGGCTGTAACGGCCCAGCTGGAACGTTTTGCGCCTGGATTCCGGGACATTGTGATGCAAGTGCACGTGACGACGGCGGCCGGCCTGGCGGAGTACAACCAGAACTACGTAGGCGGCGACTTCGCTGCAGGACTCATGGACCTCCGCGGACTGATCCAGCGGCCAGTGATCAGCCCCGTGCCCTGGCGGACGCCGATTGCCGGGGTGTACCTGTGCTCCTCCTCGACACCCCCGGGGCCAGGGGTTACCGGCATGCCGGGTTTCCACGCTGCAAGATATGCCCTCAGGGACATATTTGGGCTTCCGCTGCCAAAACTGGGCCTGTAGCGCACTGCTCAGTGGCGCCCCGCTGCGGTGTCCGTGCCCCTGTCCGGGTTCGCCACCGTAAAGCGCGAGCGGCGGTGGGCCGGTGATTCCAGCTCGTCGAGAAGCGCCACGGCGAAGTCCGGGACGGTGATGGACGAGCCCGCCGGCGAATCCCCTGCTGTCACATAGCAACCGGTGCGTGCCCCCGGCTGCATGGCGGGCGCGGGCGCCAGCATGGTCCAGTCGAGGGTGTCAGGGGCTGACCGGATTTCATCGTACACGGCGGCCATGGTGCGGGCTTCGGCCCGGTAAGCCTCCGGGAAACCCGGGGAATCACACAAACGCACGCCGCCGATTTCAAGCCCGCCGGTCCCTCCCACCACCATCAGGCGCGTCGATCCGGCGCTTTCGAAGGCTGCTTTCATTGCTGCCAGCCATTCGCTGTGATTGCCGCTCGTGCGGCTGGGCACCGTGGCCAGTACCACGGCGTCGTGATCATTGACGATATTGGCGAACGTGCGGACATCCGCCAGTTCGGCGCGGCACGCCGAGGCGCCCGGGACTGGCGCGCCCGACCGTGAAACAGCCGTGACCTCGTGGCCCCGCCGCAGCGATTCCTTGACGATCTGGGCGCCCACCATCCCGGTGGCACCGTACACGGCTATTTTCATGCCGCCCCTCATAGTGGGTACTGTAGGAGTTCAAAGTATCTCTAGGATACCGAGGAGCCAGAAGAAACGAGGGGTTGAATGGATACCGTTCTGCCTGCCGCCACGCCCGGTGCCGACATCATGGATCCGCAGTGCCCGTCCCGGGTTGTCTTCCAGCGGATCGGAGACAAATGGGCGTCCCTGGTGGTGCAGGTGCTGGCCGACGGACCCGTGCGATTCTCCGAACTGCGTCAACAGGTCCACGTCATCACGCCAAAGGTCCTGACCCAGACACTGAGGACGCTGGAACGGGACGGCCTGATCACCCGGACCGTCTATGCCCAGGTACCTCCCCGGGTCGACTACGAGTTGACCGGTCTGGGCCTGTCCCTGCTCGGCCCGCTCGCTGTCCTCCGCGAATGGGCCGAGTCGAATGTCCCCAGCATCCTGGATGCCAGGGATGCCTACGACGACGCCCGGGAAGCGGCGCTGCCGGAGGGCTGAAGAGCCGAGAGCCGTCCGTCCCGCATGCTGGCCACGGCATCTGTCAGCGGGACGAATTCCGTGTCGTGGGTAACCATCACCGTGGCCACGCTGAATTCGTCGGTGACCTCGCGCAGCAGGCGGACGATGCCGCCGCTTCGCTCCTGGTCAAGGGCCGCCGTCGGTTCATCCACGAGCAGTACCTTCGGCAGCCCCATCAGGGCGCGCGCAATGTTGACGCGCTGGCGTTGCCCGCCGGAGAGCTGATGCGGCCGTTTGCCCTGCACCGGCCCGAGTCCGACGAGGTCCAGGAGCTCCGCTGCGCGCCGGCGGGCAGCAGCCAGCGGCTTGCCGCGGAGGTGGTCCGCCAGGAGCAGCTGTTCCAACGCGGTCAGGGACGGGAGGAGATTCGGTTGCTGGAAAATGATGCCAATCTTCTTCCTCCGCAGCGCCGTCAGCTGGGCGCCCGGCAAGCCTGTGGCTTCATGTCCGTCGATGCTCACCACGCCCGACGTGGGACGGATGAGCGCCGCGGCGACTGCCAGCAAGGAGGATTTTCCGGAACCCGAGGGGCCCACCAGCGCGAGGAATTCGCCGGCGCCGAGCGCCAGGCTGACCCGGTCCAGCGCCTTGAGGGTGGTGCCTCCGTCCGGATATTCGAGCGTCACGTTGGCGAGGGTGAGCGGAGCGTTCATTGAATATTCCTTTCGAGGAATGTAAGGCTGTGAAGCTAGGAATTAGTTGCCACCGAGAGCAAGCAGCGGGTCCACCCGGGTGACGCCGCGGACCGCCACCGCAGCTCCTCCGAGGCCCAGGAGCAGGATTCCGGCGATGGGTACCAGCGTGGTGGCCGGGGTGAGCAGGAACGGGGCAGCCCGGGAAGCGAAGAAGCCGCCGGCCAAGCCCAGTCCGCCGCCCGCGATAGTGCCCGCGGCCAGCACCACGGCGGCCTGCCCCAACGCGTCCCGGAGCACATAGCCCGCGGACCCGCCCATTGCCTTGACCACGGCGATGTCACGGGTCCGCTGGACGGTCCACACCGTCAGGAACGCGGCGATGACGAGGGCAGAGATGCCGTAGAGGAAGGCCTGCATCAGCACCAGCGACCCGTTTTCACTTTTGAAGGACCCCAGGGCCTGGAAGGAACCCTCCCTGGTGGCGCTGACTGTCCCGGCCGCCGCATTGGCAGCGTCCACGTCAACCTGTGAACCGGCGTCGAACGCTACTGCCAGCACGGTGCCGACAGATTCGCTGCCTGAGCGGGCCAGCTGCCGCCAGTCGTCCAGCGATGTCCAGACGACAACCGTGTGCGAATACCACTGGTCAGGAACGATGTCCGCAACAGCAAGTTCAGTGCCTCCCACATCCAGGAGGCTGCCGCGGCTGAGGTGCAGGTCCGCGGCGAGGGACTCGCCGACAACGACGGTTCCGTTGTCCGCAGCGGACAGTCCGCTGCCGGCTCCAAAGACAGCCACGTTCGCCGTGCCTCCGGGCGCGCCGGCTGTTCCGGCGGCCTGCGCACGGACCTGGCTGATGCCGAGCACTTCCACACCGGACACGCCCTCCTGTCCGGACCAGGCTGCCAGCTGGTCCCGGGTGACCTCGGATTCCGTGAAGGATGCCTTGGCCGGAGTACCCGCTGGGGCGCCGAAGACGATCTGGTCGGCCGGCAACCCGGCGACGGCCGACGTCGACTGGTTTCCGAGGCCCGCCGTCAGCCCCGAGAGCATGACAAGCAGGAGGGTGATCAGGGCGATGACGGATGCCATGAGGGCAAAGCGTCCTTTGGCAAAGCGGAGATCGCGAATGGCGAGAAACAAGGTGTTCCTTTCGTGGGGGGTGGCTCCTTTCCACTCTTCCGCCGTGCGCCGCAACGCACATCGGCCGCCCGGTGGGCCGTCTGCAGACAGGGGGTGCAGCCGCGGATCAACCAAATGGTTGATCTCCGGCCGTCCAGCCCTGTTTCGCCCGGAAACAGGGGCTCCGGAGGATACGCTGGGTTGATGCGAGGCACGCGTTGATACAGGGGGAATCCAGCGGTTCCGCGGTAATCCTGCGGCTCCTGAGGACCTGCCTTCACGTCGGCTTCGCCGTCCTGCTGGTGGTGGCCATGGCCCGCGTCCTGATGTCCGCTCCGGTGCCGTCCGGCCGGCTGCCGCTGGTCCTCGCGGCACTGCTCGCCGCCGTCTACCTCATCGGCACCGTCCTGGAGAAGCGCCACTCCACTGACACGCACCGCTTTGATCCGCGGCCTTATGCCACATGGTGGCTCGGTGCCGTCTCGGTCCTGTGGCTGGTGCTGATCTGGTGCAGCGCGGACTTCGTCTGGCTGGCCTTTCCGCTTTTCTTCCTCCAGCTGCACGTCCTCCCCAGGCGCGTGGCGCTGCCCGTGATTGCGGCGTCCACGGTGCTGGTGGTGGTGGCGCTCTGGTTCCACAACCGGGGGGCAGCGGGCCCAGGCCTGGAGCTGCCGATGGTCCTGGGGCCGGTCTTCGGCGCGGCCTTCGCCGTGGTCACCGGCCTTGCCTACCGGGCGCTGTACCTCGAGGCGGAGAACCAGCGGCTTGCAGCCGAGGAATTGCGCCGCACGCGCGGTGAACTCGCCCGCAGCCAGCACGACGCCGGAACGTTGACCGAGCGGGCGCGGCTGGCCCGCGAAATCCACGACACCCTGGCCCAGGGATTTTCCAGCATTGTGCTGATGGGCCGCTCGGCCGAAAAAGCCCTCGACAACGGCGACACGGCCACGGCGCGCGCCAGGCTCCGGACCGTTCAGGAAACGGCGTCCGCCAACCTCGCCGAGGCACGCAACTTTGTCCGCGGCCTGCAATCTCCGGAGCTCGAGCACGTGTCCCTCGCCGGCAGCCTCCGCCGGCTCTGCGAAAAGACCGAGGCGGAAGCGGCGGCACGCGGGGCAGGGCTGCGGTGCCGCTTCGACCTCGAAGGCACCCCCGTCGAGCTGCCCAACCCGTACTCCACCACCCTCCTCCGCGCAGCCCAGGCGAGCCTTGCGAACGTCTGGGTCCACGCGAAGGCAAGCACCGCCGTCGTGACCCTGTCCTTTATGGACACCGAAGTGGCCATGGATATTTACGACGACGGCGTCGGGTTCCGCCCGGAGGCGGCGGGGGCCGGGGTCGGTCCCCAGCGAAAGGACGGTTCCGGTTATGGCCTCCAATCCCTGCGGGAACGCGTGGCGGCGCTCTCCGGAACGCTGGACATCGAGTCCGCCCCGGGCGAGGGAACAGTGGTGGCCATCCGACTCCCGCTGGTGGACAGTCAGGAAACGCAATGACCGGACTCCGTATCCTGCTGGTGGACGACCACCCCGTGGTCCGCGCCGGGCTCCGTGCCATGCTCAGCGACTTCGAGGGCATCACGGTGGCCGCCGAAGCCGGCGACGGCGCCGCCGCGCTGGCCCAGCTGTCCCGGCTCCGCACCCTCGGCGAGCCCGTGGACGTGGTCCTCATGGACCTGCAGATGGGCACCGGCATGGACGGCGTCACCGCCACGCGAAAGATCAAGGCCGGTGAGGCAGGCACGCCCGCCCCGCCGGTGCTGATTCTCACCACCTATGATTCCGACGCCGATATCCTCGCCGCCGTCGAAGCCGGGGCAAGCGGGTACATGCTCAAGGATGCGCCGCCCGAGCACATCCGCCAGGCCGTGCTCTCCGCAGCCGCCGGCGGGACGGCGCTTGCTCCGGAGGTTGCGGCCAGGCTGATGGGCCGAATCCGGGATCCGGAGCCGGCACTGTCGGCCCGGGAAATCCAGCTGCTGCAGCTCCTCGCTACCGGACTGCCGAACCGTGCCATCGCCCGCCAGCTCTTCATCTCCGAAGCCACCGTCAAGACCCACCTGGTGCACATCTACGGGAAACTCGGCGTGGACAACCGCACTGCCGCGATTTCAGTGGCAACGCAGCGCCGGATCATCCGCCCCGGCTGATCGACGCCCGCTTGATTGACGCCGGCTGCCATGTGACAAGTACTTTGTCCGGGCTTGCGGGCATAATGGCGCCGTGGGGAACTTTCAGAAACTTTCGCTTGCCCTTGTCGGACTCATCATTGGCGGATCGCTGGTGGCCTGCGATGACGGCCGTGCCGGCGCGCAGGACGCCGCGAAGCAACTCGCTGCCGGGGTCGCGGCGCTGGACGTCGGGTCCGTCGCCTTCGAGGGCAAGGATGCCGCAGCGGCCAACGAACAGCTGAAGGAAGTGTTCCAGGCGCTCGATCCCGCCAAACCGGCAGTCGAGGCCGGAGAGCTGAAACTGGAGAAAGACACCGCAACCGTTCCGCTGAACTACAGCTGGAAGATCGGCTCCGGAGAGTGGAAATACACCGCCTCCGCTGAGCTGAAGAAGTCCGGTGACAAATGGCTGACCGTGTGGAAGCCCGCCTTGCTGGCCCCTGACTTGGCAGACGGTGAAGTCATTGGAACCGCGAACCAGGCCCCGGAACGGGCGGAAATCCTGGGTGCCGGCGATGCGAAACTCGTCACCTACCGGCCCGTGGTGTACGTCGGCATCGACAAACCGCGCCTGGTGTCCGCCGACCCGGCCGCGTCCGCTACGAAACTCGCCCAGCTGGTGGGGGTGGATCCGGCTGCCTACACGCAGCAGGTCGAAGCGGCCGGCCCCGAGGCATTCGTCGCCGCCATCACGCTGCGCCAGGACGGCCGGACCGTCACGGACGAGCAGATCGCCCAGATTCCCGGCGCCCGGTCCGTCCCCGACCTCCTGCCACTGGCACTTACCCGGACTTTCGCCCGCGCCCTCCTGGGCACCGCGGCCGAGGCAAATGCCGAACAGATCGAAAAATCAGGCGGGGCGCTCAAGGCCGGGGACACCACCGGCACCGGCGGGCTCCAGCAGCAATATGACGCCCAGCTCCGCGGCACCAACGGCGTCCAGGTTTTTGCCGTCAAGGAAGGCCTCACCGCCGAGGAGAAGCAGGCGTTGCCGAACCAGGGCCGCCGGATCCTGTTCCAGGTTGAGATGAAGCCGGGAACGCCGGTGAAGACCACGCTGGACCCGAAGCTGCAGCAGCTCGCCGAAGACGTCCTGGCGGATGTCGGCCCGGCGTCTGCCATCGTTGCCCTGCGCCCCTCCAGCGGCGCCGTCCTCGCCGCAGCCTCGGGACCGGGCAGCAACGGCTACAACACGGCGCTGCTGGGCCAGTACGCTCCCGGCTCGACATTCAAGATGGTGGACGCGCTGGCCATGATCCGCAACGGCCTGACGCCGGATTCGAAAGTCGAATGCACGCCCACACTCACGGTGGACGGCCGGACATTCAAGAATGCCGAGGGCTATCCGGAAGGCTCGCTGGGATCCGTCACCCTGAGGGACGCGTTCGCGCACTCCTGCAACACTGCGTTCATCGCGGCCCGCGAGTCCGTCAGCCAGGCCCAGCTTGAATCCGCGGCCACCTCTCTCGGCGTTGCGGTCGAGGCGCCGGCCCTGGGGGCAGACGCGTTCCTCGGTTCAGTGCCGGGGGAGGCCGAGGGCACCGAGCACGCCGCGTCCATGATCGGACAAGGCAAGGTGCTGCTTTCCCCGCTGGCGGCTGCGGTGATGGCCGGATCCGTGGCCAAGGGCTCCCCCGTATCGCCCACTCTCGTGCTGAACACCGACGCCGGCAGCGGCCCTGCCACTGGAACGGCAGCCACGGAAGGGTCCGGAACCGCGACGGCGGAGGGAACGGCGCCGTCGTTGTCCTCCACTGCTCCTGCCCCCGCGAAGGCCGCGGAGAAACCGGTCACGGCAGCAGAGGCCGCCGCCCTGGCGGACATGATGCGGGCCGTGGTCACTTCCGGGCACGCAGGGTTCCTGGCTTCCGTGCCGGGGGAACCCGTGGGAGCCAAGACGGGCACGGCTGAATTCGGCACGGAGAACCCGCCGAAGACGCATGCCTGGATTGTGGCCGTGCACGGCGACCTCGCCGTGGCCGTCTTTGTCGAAGAAGGGGGCCTGGGAGCCACAACATCCGGTCCGCTGCTCAAGGAGTTCCTGGTCGCAGCGGGTTAGTCCGGCGTAAAACTCCTGCGCATGCAGCCGTGGGAAGATTGAATACGTGGCCCATATTGACGTTTCCGGCATCGACTACTTCCTCTCCGACGGCACCCAGCTGCTGAACGGGGTGACCTTCAAGGTCCCGGACGGTACCAAGACTGCGCTGATCGGACCCAACGGAACCGGCAAAACCACGCTGTTCCGCATCATTTCCGGCGATCTGGTCCCGGACGAAGGCGTGATCGGCCGGTCCGGCAACATGGGCATCATGCGACAGTTCGTGGGCCAGGTCCGGGATGATTCCACTGTCCGCGACCTCCTGGTTTCCGCCGCCCCGCCGGCCCTGGCCGCCGCCGCTCGTGCCGTCGACGACGCCGAGCTGGCCATGATGGAGCACGACGACGAGCCCACCCAGATGCAGTACGCCCAGGCGATCGTGGACTGGGGAGACGCCGGAGGCTACGACGTCGAGACCGTCTGGGACGAAGTCTGCATGGCAGCGCTGGGACTTCCGTTCGACCGCGCGCAGCACCGCCCGGCGTCGAGCCTTTCCGGCGGCGAGCAAAAGCGGCTGGTGCTGGAGGCACTGTTCGCCGGCCCCGACGAACTCCTGCTCCTTGACGAACCGGACAACTACCTGGACGTGCCGGGCAAGCGCTGGCTTGAGGCCAAGCTCAACGAGTCCAGGAAGACCGTGTTTTTCATCAGCCACGACCGCGAGCTGCTGAACAACGCCGCAGGCCGCATCGTGACGCTCGAACCGGGCATCAACGGTGCCGGTGCGTGGATCCACGGCGGAGGCTTCGGCTCCTACGTCGACGCCCGCGCGGACCGCAACGCCCGCTTCGAGGAGCTGCGCAAACGCTGGGACGAGGAGCACGTGAAGCTCAAGGAACTCGTCAACATGTACAAGAACAAGGCCGCGTTCCGCTCCGACATGGCCAACCGGTACCACGCCGCCCAGACCCGGCTGGCGAAGTTCCTGGAAGCCGGCCCGCCCGAGGCACTGCCGATTGAACAGAACGTGCAGATGCGGCTGAAGGGCGGCCGTACCGCCAAGCGCGCGATTGTTGCCGAAAAGCTGGAGCTGACCGGGCTGATGAAGCCGTTCTCCACCGAAGTGTGGTTCGGCGACCGTGTGGGCGTGCTGGGCTCCAACGGCTCCGGCAAGAGCCACTTCCTGCGCCTGCTGGCCACGGGGGGAACGGATCCGGAGCGGGAGCACCTGCCGGTGTCCGACGTCGACATCGCCGAAGTGCCGCATGACGGCACCGTGAAACTCGGGGCCCGCATCCGGCCAGGTTTCTTTGCCCAGACGCATGTCCGTCCGGATCTGTTGGGCAAGACCCTGCTGGAAATTTTGCACCGCGGCGACGAGCACCGCTCCGGGCTGGGACGCGAGGCCGCTGCCGGTGCCCTGGACGGCTACGGATTGGCCGCACAGTCGGAGCAGAAGTACGAATCCCTCTCCGGCGGGCAGCAGGCGCGTTTCCAGATCCTGCTGCTGCAGCTCTCCGGTGCCACGCTGCTGCTCCTCGACGAGCCCACCGACAACCTGGACCTGCACTCGGCCGAGGCCCTGGAGCGCGCCATCGACCACTTCGAGGGGACGGTCCTGGCTGTCACCCACGACCGCTGGTTTGCCCGGACCTTCGACCGCTTCCTGGTCTTCGGCTCCGACGGCAGGGTGTACGAATCCGCGGAACCGGTCTGGGATGAGAAGCGGGTGGAACGCGCCCGCTAACGGCGGGAGACGTTACTCGGGCAGCAGTTCGGAGGGGACCTCGGCCTCCGGTCCGGCAGTTCCGCCCATGGCGGAGACAAGGCGTTCGCGGGCGCGCCCCAGGTGCTCGTCCAGCAGGTCGGCAGCGGCCTCCCCCTGGCCTGCCTCGATCAGTTCGAGGATCTTCTGGTGTTCCGCCTGGATCAGCGCGGTGTCCAGCAGGTGCAGGGACTGGATGCGGACCATGCACAGCTTCACCTCGCCCACGAGCGAGCGGTACATCCTGCTGATGCGCTCATTGCCCACGGCGTCGATCAGGCTTGTGTGGAACCGCATGTCCGGTTCAATGACGTCCAGCGGGGCTCCGGTCCGCAGCGCGGCGATGTCCCGGTTGGCCTGTCGGGCTGCTTCCGGCACCTCCTTGGTGCGTGCCAGCCGCCGGAGCACTTCGCTTTCCAAGTAGGCGCGGGCCAGGTAAATATCCCGCACAGAATCAGGTCCGAGTTCCACCACACGTGCGGTCTTGTGCGTCCCGCGGTCCAGCAGCCCTTCGGCGACGAGCTTCTCAATCGACGCCTTCGCCGTGGGACGCGCCACCTCGTAGGACGTGGCCACGTCTGTTTCGGTGAGGGTATGGCCGGGACCGAGTTCACCGGAAAAGATCCGGCTCCGCAGGTCCGCGGCGATCGCGTCCACGATCGAAACTGCTGTAATTCGGCCGGCCACCGGAGCTCCATTCCCGCCAAGGACACTAGATTCAGTCCCCATCTTGCCAGACAAGCCAACATGTAGCTCTTGACCATCATGTGTACTTGTTAGACAATCGAAGGGCGCCACCGTGTTGTGACGCCTCACACAATCTGGAGACACATGTTTCAGCAGATCCTTGACCCGATCGCCGGGTCCCTTGTGCTTTCGGCGCTCTGCGCAGCGCTCCCCCTCGTCCTGCTCTTCGTCCTCCTGGGCGTCTTCAAAGTCAAGGCACCCAAGGCCGCCCTCGCCAGCCTCGCCCTGTCCCTGGTGCTGGCGATTGCCGGCTGGCAGATGCCGGTCAACCAGGCCTTGAGCGCCACCGCGGCCGGCATCTTCTACGGCCTGTTCCCGATCCTGTGGATCCTGGTGAACGCGCTGTGGATCTACCGGCTCACCGTGGCCACGCCGTGGTTCGAGGTACTGGGACGGACCATCCGTTCCATCTCAAACGACCTCCGCATCCTGTCCATCCTGATCGCCTTCTGCTTCGGCGCCCTGTTGGAATCCCTCGCGGGCTTCGGCGCACCCGTGGCGATCTCCGCCGCCATGCTGATGGCTGCCGGCATGAAGCCGCTGAAGTCGGCCATCGTCTCGCTGCTCGCCAACACCGCTCCCGTGGCCTTCGGCGCAATGGCCGCGCCGATCATCGCCCTGAACGGCGTCACCGGCCTGCCGCTGCATGACCTCTCCTCGATGGCCGGGCGCCAGACGCCCTTCATTGCACTGATCGTGCCGCTGCTGCTGGTGTTCATCGTTGACGGCCGGCGCGGTGTGAAGCAGACCTGGCCGGTGGCCCTGGTGGCCGGCGTGGCCTTCGGCGCGGCCCAGTTTGTCACCTCCAACTACTTCGCCGTGGAGCTCACCGATGTTGTTGCCGCCGTCGTTACGGTGGCGGCAGTGCTGCTGATGCTCAAGGTCTGGCAGCCGAAGGAAACCGTGGGAATGGGCGGTGCCGTGGAAACCGTGCCGGCGGCGGCGCACGCTGCCGCCGCCGTGGGGACCGGCGCCCGTGACAGCGGTGCCGCTGTCAGCGCCGCCGGCGGTTCCGCCGTCGGGCGCGGTGCGGAGCGCACTGCAAGTGCTGCCTCGGGCGCCCCGGTGCCCACGGACAACTCCCGGCCCGAACCGCGGCAGATCTGGATGGCGATCGCTCCCTACCTGATCATCATCGCGGTGTTCTCAGTGGCCCAGATTCCGTTCGTCAAGACCTGGCTGGGCCAGGTTGGCAGCGTGACGTTTGCCTGGCCCGGGCTGGAAATCACCGATTCGGCCGGTAAGCCGGTGGCGGCCACCAAATTCAAGCTCGACCACCTCAAGGCGACCGGCACGCTGCTGATGTTCTCCGGGCTGCTCACCATGCTGCTGTACAAAATCACTGCATCACAGGGCCTGCGGATCTACCGGGACACCCTGGTACAGCTACGTTGGACAATTGTCACCGTCACCGCCGTCCTGGGGCTCTCCTTTGTGATGAATCTTTCCGGCCAGACCACCACCCTGGGCTTTGCGCTGGCCTCCGCGGGCGGCTTCTTTGCCATCCTCTCGCCGTTGATCGGGTGGATCGGTGTGGCCCTCACCGGCTCGGACACGTCCTCCAACTCCTTGTTCGGCCAGATGCAGGCCACCGCCGCCGAGCAGACCGGCCTGTCTCCGGTGCTGATGGCGGCCTCCAACTCGTCCGCCGGCGTGATGGGCAAAATGTTGTCGCTGCAGAACCTTGCCGTGGCCTCGGCGGCGGTGGGCCTTGATGGCGCCGAGGGAACCCTCTTCCGGAAGCTCCTGGGCTGGAGCCTGGGCCTGCTGGCACTCATCACCGTGCTGATCTTCCTGCAGTCCACTCCCGTGCTCGGCTGGATGGTCCCCTGATGGCTCCCCTGGACATAGCGGGCCTGCGCGCGGCAGTGCACCATCCCGGCCAGGTGAAGACCCGGGCGATCGACCTGCATGCGAACGCCCATGATGCCTCGCATTTCCTGATGGTCCCGCAGGCGGTGGTGACGGCCGGGAGTGCTGCCGAAGTCGGCGGGCTGCTGCGGGCCAGCGCTGCCCAGGGCGTTCCGCTGACCTTCCGCTCGGGCGGGACCAGCCTGAGCGGGCAGGCGGTCACCGACGGCGTGCTGGTTGACGTCCGGCGCAACTTCAGGGATATCGAAGTGCTCGACGACGGCGCCCGGGTGCGCGTCCAGCCGGGGGTCACCGTGCGGGCACTCAATGCGAGGCTCGCCCGGTACGGCCGGAAGTTCGGCCCGGATCCGGCCAGCGAAGCGGCCTGCACGGTCGGCGGCGTGGTGGCCAACAATTCCTCCGGCATGAACTGCGGGACTGTGGACAACACTTACCGCACCCTGGAGTCCCTGACCGTGGTGCTGCCGTCCGGCACCGTCGTCGACACCGGAGCGCCTGACGCCGACCGGAAGTTCCGCGCCCAGGAACCGGAACTCCACGAAGGCCTGTCCCGGCTGGCCGAGCGGGTCCGGAACAACGCGGACTCCGTGCACAGGATCCGCCAGCAGTTCGCCATGAAGAACACCATGGGCTACGGCCTGAACTCCCTGCTGGACTTCCGGATCCCGGTGGACATCATGGCCCACCTGATCGTCGGCAGCGAAGGCACTCTGGGTTTTGTGGCCGAGGCGGTCTTCCGCACCATTCCGCGGCTCCAGCACGCCGCCGCCGGCCTCCTGGTGTTCCCCGACCTCGAGGCAGCCAACGCCGCCCTGCCTGCCCTCGTTGAAACGGGCGCCGCGACCATCGAACTGATGGATGCGCTGTCCCTGAAGGTAGGCCAGACGCTGAAGGGAACGCCCGCCGTCGTCCATGACCTGGCGGTCCGGGACCATGCCGCCCTGCTGGTGGAGTACTCCGCCGGAAGCGCCGGGCACCTGGCGGAACTCCAAGGCAGCGGCGAGGGCATCCTTCCGGGCCTCGGGCTGTCCGCCCCTGCCCGGTTCACCGGAGACGCCCGGGAACGCGGGCAGCTCTGGCAACTGCGCAAGGGCCTCTACGCCTCGGTGGCCGGGGCGCGCCCCCGGGGCACCACCGCGCTGCTGGAAGACATTGTGGTGCCGGTCCCGGTGCTGGGCCGCACCTGCCGGGAACTGATCCGGCTCTTCGACAAGTACAACTACAGCAACAGTGTGATTTTCGGCCATGCCAAGGACGGCAACGTCCACTTCATGCTCACCGACGGTTTTGCCACCGCGGCAGAACTGGACCGCTACAGCGCGTTCACGGAGGACATGGTGGACCTGGTCCTGGCCGAGGGCGGCTCCCTGAAGGCCGAGCACGGGACCGGGCGCGTCATGGCCCCGTACGTGCGGCGGCAATACGGCGATGAGCTCTATGACGTCATGCGCAGCATCAAGCGGCTTTTCGACCCTGCCGCGATGCTCAACCCGGGCGTGCTGATGGACGAGGACCCGCTGGCCCACCTAAGGCACATCAAGACCGCGCCGCCCGTGGCGGAGGAAGTGGACCGCTGCGTCTCCTGCGGCTACTGCGAGCCGGTGTGCCCCAGCAAGGACATCACCCTCACTCCGCGCCAGCGGATCGTGACGCTGCGCGCCATCGAGTCCGCCCGGCTGGCCGGGGACACGGCGCTGGTCAAGGAACTGGAAAAGGACTACGACTACGAATCCGTGGATACCTGCGCCGTGGACGGGATGTGCCAGACCGCCTGCCCGGTGGACATCAACACGGGCTCGCTCGTGAAGAAACTGCGGAAAGCCGAGGCCGGTCCGCTCGCCAACGGGGCATGGAACGCCGCCGCCAAGCACTGGGAGGGCGTGACCCGCGGTGCTTCGCTGGCGCTGACGGTAGTGGACAGGCTCCCGGCGGCCGCCATCACGCCACCCAACAAGGCCGCCCGCGCAGTGCTCGGGAAGGACACCGTGCCGCTGTATTCCGCCGAATTGCCGGGCGGCGGTTCCGTACGGAAGCGTCCGACGCCGTCTGGTGATGTTGACGCTGTCTACTTCCCGGCGTGCGTGGGGACCATGTTCGGCCCGGCTGGCGCGGGCGGGGACACCAAAGGACGCGGCGTCCAGTACAGCTTCGAACAGCTGTGCGACCGGGCAGGGCTCACGCTCCTCGTTCCGGAAGGCATTGACGGCCTGTGCTGCGGCACGCCCTGGTCCTCCAAGGGGATGGATGCCGGCCGGAAGACGATGCGGGAGAAGACCCTGGCGGCCCTCCGGGAGGCAACGCGGGACGGCGAGCTGCCGATCGTGTGCGACGCGTCCTCCTGCACCGAGGGCCTGCGGCAGGCCGTGGAATCGGACGCGCCAGCTCCCGGGCAGCGATCCCTACGCATGGTGGACGCCGTCGACTTCGCTGCAGAACGGATCCTGCCCCGGCTGCCGGACCACGGAAGGCTGGAGTCGCTGGCCCTGCACCCCACCTGTTCGTCCACCCGGATGGGCCTCAACGATGCCCTCGGCGCGGTGGCCGGTGCCGTCGCCGAGCGGGTCGACGTTCCGGAAAACTGGGGCTGCTGCGCGTTCGCCGGGGACCGGGGCATGCTGCACCCCGAACTGACGGCGTCGGCAACGGCGAAACAGGCTGCCGAGGTTGCGGACATGGGAGCCGTGGCACACGCCTCGTGCAACCGGACCTGCGAACTGGGCATGACCCGGGCCACGGGGGAGCAGTACCGCCACGTGCTGGAACTGCTGGAAGAGGTCACCCGCTAAACCGGACGCTCTCTCACTTCCTGCCCGTTTTGCGCCAACCCTCTCTCATCCGTGCGAGAGGGTTGGCGCTTTTCCTGCGGGACGTGAGAGAGGGTTGGCCGATTTCCGGCAGGAAGTGAGAGAAGGTTGATGAAATGCTTTCGCTCAGATAATCAGCAACTTTGATCAAATGATCATCTGCACTTAGCATTTGAACATGAGGACTGACGAGCGGCACCGGTTGATCGGTGAGCTGCTGCGGAGCCGCGAAGAGGTGACGGTCGACGAACTGATGGCCGAATGCGGGGCATCCGGAGCCACCATCCGCCGTGACCTGGACACCCTGGCCGTCCAAGGCGTCCTCCGCCGCGTGCACGGCGGAGCCAAAAGCCTGCTGTTCCGTGGCGAGAATCCCGGGTACGGGCAGCGGGAGCTGGAAGAGCAGGACGCCAAGGTCCGGATCGCCGCCGGCGTGGCGGGCCTGCTGCAGGACCGGGAGCACGTCTGGCTGGACAGCGGCACGACAGCCACGGAGATCGCCCGCCAGCTGCGTCAACGCGAGCTGACGCTCATGCCCATGTCGCTGCCCGCCCTCAACGCGTTGACTGCCGAAGGCCCGGCCGGGCGCCGCCCCGCCGTGCTGGTGCCGGGCGGAAGCCTGATCCCCGGCGAGCTGTGCTTCCGGGGTCCGCTGGCCGAGGCCAACATCCGCTCCCTCCGCTTCGACACCGCGGTGGTGACGCCCTGCGCAGTCAACCTCAAAGACGGGCTGCTGGCGCACGACCTTGACGATGCCGCCGTGAAACGCGCGGGGCTCGAATCGGCCGGCCGGGTCATCGCCGCCTGCGCAGGCTCCAAATGGAACGCCGCCGCCGTGGCGCTGGTGGCTACTCTGGACACGGTGGACGTCATCGTCACGGACAGGGCCTTCAGTCCACAGGAACTCGAACAACTTGGAAAACACTCAGTGAAAGTAGTGAACGTATGAGCGTCGCCGTCTCCACCCAGAAGCTGAACGCCGCGGCCGCCGCCACGTTCCTGGTCTTCGGGATCAACGGACTCGTGTTTGCCAGCTGGGCGGCCCGAATCCCCGCCGTCACCGAAATCCTGCACGTGACCTCCGGACAGATGGGCACGCTGCTTCTGTGCACCGCAGTCGGTTCCCTGATTGCCCTTCCCACGGCAGGGTGGGTGGTGGGACGGATCGGAACCGCCAACGCCGTCCGCGCCAGCGGGCTTTTGGCCGCCCTGGCCGGGGTGGGCATCGCCTTCTCGCTGCTGGCCGAGTCTGTGCCCGGAACTGCAGTGGCGCTGTTCTTTTTCGGAATCGGCGTCGGACTGTGGGACGTGTCCCAGAACATCGAAGGGGCCGACGTCGAGCACCGGCTTAAGCGCACCATCATGCCGCAGTTCCACGCGGCTTTCAGCGGCGGCGCATTTGTGGGCGCCCTGATCGGCGCCGGCCTCTCCGGACTGGGCGTGGGACTGCCGGCCCACCTGTTGGTCATTGCGGCAGTCGTGGCAGTGCTCACCATGGTGGCTCCCCGGTACTTCCTTCCGCACGCGGCCGCTGCCGTCCATCCCGTCGGCGAAGGCGCGGCACCAAAGGGCGAGTCCGCCTGGCGGGACAGCCGCACGCTGCTGATTGGTGTTGTGGTCCTTGGTGCCACCTTGACCGAAGGTGCCGGCAACGACTGGATCGCCAAAGCATCCGTGGACGGCCTGGGCACCAGCGAATCCACCGGCGCGCTGATGTTCGCCGTCTTTGTCCTGGCCATGACGGCAATGCGGTTCTGCGGAGGTTTCGTGATCGACAAGTACGGCCGCGTTGCCGTGCTGCGCGCCAGCATGGCCGCCGCCGCCGCGGGCCTTGGCCTCTTTGTCCTCGCCGGCAACGTCTGGTTGGCCACCGCGGGAGCCGCCCTGTGGGGAATCGGCGCGGCGCTGGCCTTCCCCATGGGCATGTCCGCCGCTGCGGACGACCCGAAGAAGGCCGCGGCCCGGGTTTCGGTGGTGTCCACGCTGGGCTACATCTCCTTCCTGGCAGGTCCGCCATTGCTCGGATACCTGGGCGACCTCACCGGCATCCACCTGGCCCTCCTTGCCATCATGGTGCCCATCCTGGTGGCGCTCCTGCTCGCCGGAGCGGCCAAGCCGCTGCCAGGGGCACCGCTCCGCAACGAGTAGGATCCGGCACGCACCACCCCTGCCGTGCACCCCTGCCATCCTGTCCGGCGGCGGTAGGGTGGGGAAATGCGAAGGATGCTGAGGAAAGGCCCGGGCCTGGTGGCGGGGCTGGACCGGACCTTACTCAAAGCCGTCTCCGGCCTGCCCGGCGGAAACCACGACGTCCTGTTCCGCCGGCTCTCCGCGGCAGCGAACCACGGAAAGCTGTGGTTCGCTGTGGCGGGCGGGCTGGCCCTCATTCCCGGCAAGCCCCGGCGCGCTGCACTCCACGGGCTGATTGCCCAGGGCGTGGCCTCGGCAGTCACCAACGTGGTGTTCAAAACCCTGCTTCCGCGGGCACGGCCGCTGCCCGAGCATCTGCCCGTGTTCCGGTTCGTGAATCCGCAGCCCACCAGCTCCTCGATGCCGTCCGGCCATTCCGCGTCCGCGGCCGCTTTTGCCGTGGGCGTCGGGCTGGTCCAGCCTGCGATCGGCGCCGCCCTGGCTCCGCTCGCCGCCGGCGTTGCGTACTCGCGGGTGCATACCGGGGCCCACTGGCCGTCGGATGTTCTGTTCGGTTCAGCCATTGGGGCCGGCGCCGCCATGATCACCCGCAAATGGTGGCCCGTCCGCCCGCCCTTCCCGCCGACCACCCGGACGGCCACCCGCGCCGCAAAGCTGCCCGGGGGCGAAGGACTCAGCATCGCCGTCAACACCCTGGGCGGATCATATGCGCCCGAGACCATCAAGGCGCTGCAGGATGTATTCCCGTTAGCGCATATACAGGAGATCGACGAAGACGGGGACGTCGCCGCCGAGATCCGGGCGGTTGCCGGACGTCCCGGTACAGCCGGGCTCGGGGTGTGGGGCGGCGACGGAACGGTGGGAACGGCCGCGGCCGTCGCCGTCGAACTTTCCCTCCCCCTGCTCGTGCTGCCCGGCGGAACGCTGAACCACTTTGCCCGCGACGCCGGAACGTCCAGCCTTGTGGGCGCCGTGGAGGCTGCTTCGGCCGGGGCGGCGGCCCGGGCGGACGTGGGGCATGTGCTCGTGGAGCGCGGCCTCGCCGGGAGCCCCGAAAAGCTGGAACGGATCATGCTCAACACGGCAAGCATCGGCCTGTATCCAAACCTGGTGCGCCGCCGGGAACAGCTGCAGCCGGCCCTTGGTAAACCGCTCGCCGGGGTTGCCGCAATGTTCCGCACCTTCGCGGCCGGCAGGCCCACCACCATGGCTGTGAACGGCGTCCGCCACAAGCTGTGGATCCTGTACGTGGGCCGGGGACGCTACTACCCCCGCGACCACGCACCGCTGGTGCGCCCGGTGATGGACGACGGCGTCCTGGACCTCCGGATGATCACTGCGGACGAGTCCTTCGCGAGGCTCCGGCTGCTGTGGTCCGTCCTGACAGGCACGGTGGCCACGTCCAGGATCACGCATTTGACGGAATCGACCACCGTAACCGTGGAAGCGGCAGGACCGCCCATGGCACTTGCCGTGGACGGTGAAGCCTTGTCGGGCGTACGCCGCGTTGAATTTTCGGTGCTGCCCGGGGCACTGACCTACTACACCCCGCAGCCGTCGCCGGCTTCCTGAGCGGCAGCGGCGGTCATCCCTTGGGACTACCCTGAATCCACCCTGAATCATCCCTGAGACCGGCGAAATGCGAACCCGGCGTCTGTAGCGTGGGCGGTACGAACGGATCTGCGGCGTGCAGAAGCCGTCACAGCATCCACAGCTACGCAAAGGAACGCTTCCATGATTGAAGCAAGAGGCCTGTCCAAGGTCTACGGCGACAAAACCGCCGTGGGCGGAGTGGATTTCACGGTTCAGGCGGGCCGGGTCACCGGTTTCCTGGGCCCCAACGGAGCCGGCAAATCCACCACCATGAGAATGATCATGGGACTGGACGCCCCGACGTCGGGCTCGGTCACCGTGAACGGAGTCCCGTTCACCAAGCACGCGGCGCCGTTACGTGAAGTGGGCGCCCTCCTGGACGCGAAGGCCGTACACACCGGCCGTTCAGCCTACAACCACCTCCTGGCCATGGCCGCCACACACAGCATCCCCAAGAAGCGCGTCAACGAGGTCATCGAAATGACCGGACTGTCAGACGTCGCGAAGAAGAAGGTCAAGGGCTTTTCGCTCGGCATGGGCCAGCGGCTGGGAATTGCCGCGGCGCTGCTGGGCGACCCGCAGACCGTCATCCTGGACGAGCCGGTGAACGGGCTGGATCCGGAGGGCGTGGTGTGGGTCCGCAACCTGGTGAAGTACCTGGCCTCGGAAGGTCGCACCGTCTTCCTGTCCAGCCACCTCATGAGCGAAATGGCCGTGACGGCAGACCACCTGATCGTGATCGGCCGCGGAAAGATCATCGCGGACGCCCCGATCAAGGACATCATCACCGGCAACGGCGCGGTCCGCACCCGTGTCCGCACCGACCAGCCGGACCAGCTGATGCGTTTCCTTGCCGGAACCGGAGTTTCGGTGGAAGCCCAGGAGCACGAACTGCTGGAGGTCAGGGGCCTGGACCCGCGGCAGATCGCCCGTACAGCGCTCGAAAACCACATCATGATCTATGAACTCACCCCGCTCCAGGCCAGCCTCGAAGAGGCGTACATGGAGCTGACCAAGGATGAGGTCGAATACCACTCGCTGATCACCACGGGAGCCCCCGTTCCCACCCAGACCGGAGGCAAGTAAGCCATGAGCTCAACAACTTTGGAACCCAACCCTTCAGGCCGCAGGGCGCAGGGCGGCGCGGCACCCCGGGCCGGCGGTCCCTCCGGAGAGGCCGTCCGCTCGGGTGGCAGCCCGGCTTCGCCCGGCCCGGGCCCCAGTTTCCTGCGCGTTCTGCACTCGGAATTCATCAAGTTCCGCACCCTGCTGTCCACCCTGATCCTGCTCGCTTCCACCATGCTGGTGATGGTGGGCTTCGGCGCGCTGGCGGCCTGGTCCACCGGACAGTTCCGCGAGGAGATGGCCTCCGATCCTGAAGCCGCAGCCCAGATGGCTGCCCAGGGCGGTGACATCGCGGTCAGCGCTCCAACGTCCGGCATTGCCTTCGCCCAGCTGATCCTCGGATCCCTGGGCGTGCTGCTGATGAGCTCCGAGTTCACCACCGGTATGGCGCGTTCCACGTTCGCGGCCGTACCCAAGAGGATTCCGGCCTTCGTGGCGAAGCTCCTCGTGGTGGTGGCGGTCTCCTTCGTCCTCACCGGCGTGTCCACCTTGCTGGCCGGCCTGGTGTCCGTCCCGATCCTGGACAACTACGGCCTCAGCCTGGACCTGGCCAGTTCCCAGTCCGTCAAACTGCTGGTGGTCAACAGCCTGTATGTGGCGGCGGTGGCCTCCATCGGTATGTCCCTGGGCAGCATCATCCGCAACTCTGCGGGAGGGATCATGAGCCTGGTGGGCCTGTTCTTCGTGGCGCCGATCGCCTTCCAGCTGATCCCCGGCGACTTCTTCGAGGAAGCCCGCAAGTACCTTCCCGGCAACACCGTGACCCCGCTGACCGCCGTCGAACATGTGGAAGGGACCCTTGAGGCATGGCAGGCGGCGCTGGTGCTTGGCGCATGGGTGGCGGTTCCGGCAGTGCTGGCCATGGTTCTGCTGAAGAAGCGGGACATTTGAGCGGCCGGATCGCCGTCTAGGCTCAACACATGCATGACGAACCACCGGCAAAGGACGCGTCAGCCCTGACTCAGGTTGATGCGTCCTTTGCCGAACTCGCCGACCGGCGGCGCGGACGGCTCCGCCGGTACCTCCACCGGCACCCCCGGGTCATGGATGCGGTGGTGGTGCTGTGCTACCTGCTCCTGGTCACTCCCACCGCCGTGGATGCCGTGCTCGACGGCGGCTGGGCTGCGGTCGCGCTGCTCGCCGCCGTCGCCGCGGCGCTCGTCTTCCGCCGGTCCCACCCGGTGGCCGTTGTTGCCGCCGTGGCTGTCCTGGAAGTCTGCATTACCTTCCTGCACCCCTGGGGCTCCAACGTCTCCGCCGGCCTGTGGTTTGCCCTCTATGCCCTTGCGGTGCAGCGGTCCCGCAGGTTCTCCATCACTGCGTTGGCATTGGCCAACACTCCGCTTTCCCTGTTGTACTTCCTGACCCTGGTGGGTCCGCTGGAACGCGCTCTTCCCGACGGCGGTCCCGCTGCGCCGGAGAATTCGCAGCTTGTGTTCGGAATCGTTGCCGGTATCACCATCACGCTGTCCAACATCATCGCCGCCGGAATCGGCATCTCCGTCCGGCAGCGGCGGGAACACGAACAGGAAATCGCCGCTTGGGCCGCCCGGACCGCGGAGCTGGGTTCGGTCACCGAACGCAACAGGATCGCCAGGGAGATGCACGACGTCGTTGCCCACTCCCTCACGGTGATGCTCACCTTGTCCGACGGCGCCGCAGTGGTGGTCAGGAAGAGTCCTGACCGCGCCGCGGAGGTCCTGGGCGAGCTTTCGCGGACCGGGCGAACGGCTTTGGCGGACATGCGCCGGGTGTTGGGGGTCCTCCGCGACGAATCACCGGCCGGCCTGGCGCCGCGCCAGCCCCTGAGCGCGGGAAACAGCCTGGCCAAGCTCCTTGAGGGCTTCCGCACGGCGGGGTTGCCGCTGCACTACTCACACACCGGGCCAGCCCTGCCCGAGGACGCAGCCTTCCAGCTGACTGTGTACCGGATCGTGCAGGAGTCGCTCACGAACGTGCTCCGCTACGGCCGGGCGCTGGGCCGGGTGGACGTGAGCATGGCCCGCACTGACGGCATGGTCACCATTGAAGTGCTCGACGACGGCAAGGGCACCGTGGGTAGCGGGCCGGAGGCAGCTTCCGCCGGGATGCGGCCGGCGGGTTCCGGACAGGGCCTGACCGGTATGCGCGAACGTGCGGGGATTTACGGCGGTACGGTGGAGGCCGGACGCACTGCCGGTGGCGGTTGGCGCGTCAGCGCGGTACTGAATTGGAATGGGGACCAAGGAAAATCATGAACGGCAAGGCACCGATCAATGTTCTGCTGGTGGATGACCAGCCGCTGTTACGGATGGGCTTCCGGCTCATCCTCGAGGGCGAGGACGACCTTCGCATTGTGGGCGAGGCCTCGGACGGGGCGGAAGCAATCCGGCAGGTCCGGGAGGTGAACCCCGACGTGGTGCTGATGGATGTCCGGATGCCGGTCCTGGATGGAATTGAGGCAACCCGGGCCGTGACTTCGTCAGGGTCCCGCGCCAAGGTGATCATCCTGACCACCTTCGACCTCGATGAATACGCCTTTGCCGGGCTGCAGGCAGGAGCTTCGGCGTTCTTGCTCAAGGACGTGGCGCCGGCTGAGCTGGTGAGTGCCGTGCGCGTGGTGGCAAGCGGGGATGCCGTGGTGGCACCCCGAGTCACCCGCCGCCTGCTGGAAGCGTATGTCCGCGGGGACCACCCCGCGGCTGTATCCGGGCAGCGAACCGGCGCCTCCACACCGGGAACAGGCCGGGGCCGGCACCCTTATGGCGAGGAACAGCAGATGGACCCCTTGCTGGAGGCGCTGACGCCGCGCGAAACGGAAATGCTGGAAGCCATGGCCGAAGGATTGTCCAACGCCGAGATCGCCCACCGGTTCTTCCTCTCCGAGGCGACCGTCAAAACGCACGTGCGCCGGATCCTCGCCAAGCTGCATCTCCGGGACAGGGTGCAGGCCGTGGTCTACGCCTACGAAACGGGACTGGTGGTCCCCAGCAATCCGGACTACTAGCTACCCGGAGGTAGATTTCAAACACATTTCAAAGTTGCACTGCGCGTAACTTTCGTTGCTCTCCCATGCCATTCATTGTGGGAAGTTCCTTTTCCGTCCACGTCAAAATGTTCGACTGCACAAGATCCGCGTCCCGGCATCCGGTCTAGGGTGAAAAAGAAATGTGGCCTGACACACGGCGATCCGTGTCCGTCCAGGGCCCACACCCCCAACGAAGGACGGCGCTTCCATGCACGCTGACCAACAGCTCTCCAAGTCCCTGAAACCCAGGCACCTTTCCATGATCGCCATTGCCGGCGTCATCGGCGCCGGCCTCTTTGTGGGCTCAGGCGCCGCCATCCAGCAGGCCGGCCCCGGCATCCTGCTCGCCTACATGGCCGCAGGCATCGTGGTGATCCTGGTGATGCGGATGCTCGGCGAAATGGCTGCAGCCAACCCGGAAACCGGATCCTTTTCCACGTACGCGGACAAAGCCCTGGGACGCTGGGCCGGATTCAGCATCGGCTGGCTCTACGCCTGGTTCTGGATCATCGTCCTGGGAATCGAAGCCACCGCAGGCGCTGCCATCATGCACCGCTGGGTTCCGGGTATCGACCAGTGGGTCTGGGCCCTGATCCTGATGGTGCTGTTGACGCTCACCAACCTCGGCTCGGTGAAGTCGTACGGAGAATTCGAGTTCTGGTTCGCCTCCATCAAGGTGGCTGCCATTGTGTTGTTCCTGCTCTTCGGCGCGGCCGCCATCCTGGGCCTGATTCCGGGCGTTCCGGCACCCGGGCTGGACAACCTGGTCAACAACGGCGGGTTCCTGCCGAACGGCCCGGGCGCGGTACTGGCCGGCATCCTTGTGGTGGTCTTCTCCTTCTTCGGCGCCGAAATCGCCACCATCGCGGCAGGCGAATCCGAGAACCCGGTGGACGCCGTGAAGAAGGCCGTAAAGTCCACGGTCTGGCGCATCCTGGTGTTCTACATCGGCTCCATCGCCATTGTGGTCACCCTGCTGCCGTGGAACTCCGCCTCCGTGGCCAAGAGCCCCTATGTTGCCGTGATCGAACTCTTCGGCATTCCGGGCGCCGGCACCATCATGGACATTGTGGTGCTGACATCGGTGCTGTCCTGCCTGAACTCGGGACTCTATACGGCCAGCCGCATGCTGTTCTCACTGTCCCGCCGCGGGGACGCGCCGCGGGCGTGGACGAAGATCTCCAAGCGCGGCGTACCTGCCGCTGCCGTACTGGCCTCCACCGTGGTCGGCTTCATCACCGTGGGCCTGAACTACATTGCGCCGGACACCGTGTTCCTGTTCCTGGTGAACACCTCGGGGGCCATTGCGCTGTTCGTCTGGCTGGTCATCGCTGCCTCGCAGTTGATCCTCCGCCGGCGCATGGGTGCCGCCGCCAAGGACCTTGCACTCAAGATGTGGCTTTTCCCCTACTTGACCTGGGTAGCCATCGTCAGCATCGTTGCGCTGATTGTCGGCATGGTGATCCTTGAGTCCACCCGCGAGTCGCTGTTCCTCTCGCTGGCGCTGGCCGCCGTCGTGGTGGGGATCGGCGTCTGGCGCTACCGCAAGGGTGGCAGTGCCGGACCGGCTGCGGAAGAAATCACAGCCGAAGAAGCCGCGGTGGGCGCCGGCCCGGCGTCGTAAATTCGGGTTAGCGCAGCAGGAGCGGGCGTTTCCCGGCGGAACCGGAGTCCGGCCATCCTTAGTCGAGGGGGCCGGACTCCGCGCTTTCCGCCCCGGCCGACGAACTGCGGACCCGGGTGCGGATGAAGCTGACGTCGGCAGCGCTGAGCTGGATCGTGCCGTGCTGGTCGCGCACCACCGGCTCATCAGCAACCCGGGCAACGATCGTGGAGATTGTCCTTGGCAGCACCACACAGCCGGGATTGTCCATGAGCCATCGGCGGGTGGCAGGATCAAGCCGGTGCCACTGTGATTTCAGTTCCATGAGCCGAGCCGTTCCATGTGTTTAGTTACCTCTTTCCCGGTTGCCCGGCTGTTGTGCTGTTGGTGCTGGAGCCGCCGCTAATCGCGGCTGATGGGGAGCCGCTTCTCCGCAGCAGCCGTGCCGGGTACTCCCGGCAGCGGCGTCCTCACTTCCAAAACGCCGTCCCTGAAAGACACCTTGATGTCCGCGGCGGTGACCCCTTCCGGCAACGGGAGGTTGCGGGCGAACGGGCGGTACCGCGCCCCGGAATGAAGGCCGGTTCCATTGCCGTCGGCGTGGCCGCGGGAGTCATTGCGCCCCGCCCGGATGTGCAGCACGCCCCCCGCAACAAAGACCTCGATGTCCCTGTCCGGATCCGCTCCGGGCAGCTGGGCCCGGACCACAAGTGCCTCCTGGTCGACGTACTCGTCGACGCTGACCTCCTCCCCAAGGACGGGGGCCGGCCTGCCGGCGGGTTCAAAGGGCCGCCCGTTGGCGCCGGCGAACTGCGATGGGTTCCTGCCTGCCCCCTCGTGGGCAGACGGCCATTGCGCCGATTCGAACGGGGACCATTTCAACGCACCGGACATGGCTCTCTCCTGGGTGTCTCTTGGCAAAGCGGTTTGCTGGCTAAAGGTGGCGGCAGGGGTGGGAGTTGCAAGTAGTTCATTAGCAGGACCGCACCGTTGCGGCCCTGGCTGAACCTCCAGTAGATACCCATCCCGGGAACGTGCAACAGGGCCCAAAGTCCCCGGATGGCCGGGTCCTTCACGGGAGGTGGCAGGTGGCACAGCGCGCTCACAGGAAAGGCCTATGCGCGGCATAGCCACTCAGGGTTCCATGGGTCCATGACTACTTCACCGCAGCCGCCCCACGAACCCCACCCCGACCACGACCGCGGCCTCGAATTCGACCTCTCGACTTTGATGAGCCGGCGTTCCCTGGGCCTGTTCTTCGGCGCGGGCACGGCGGCAGCGGCTCTCGCAGCCTGCACTCCGGGCGGGTCCACCTCGGGAGCAGCCAGCAGTTCCACCACGGCAACAGCATCCGCCAGCAGTGCGGCGACCCCCTCAGCGTCAGCGTCCGCTACGCCCTCGGCGTCGCCCGCACTGACCCGCGCCATCGCGGAATGCGGGGTGGAAATTCCGCAGGAAACAGCCGGCCCCTATCCGGGCGACGGTTCCAACGGCCCGAACGTCCTGGAGGCCTCCGGCGTTGTCCGGCAGGACATCACGGCCAGCTTCGGGGCCTCCACCACCAAGGCCGAAGGGGTCCCGCTGACGGTCACCCTGACTCTCCTGGACAACGCCGACGGCTGCAAACCCCTCGCCGGAGCCGCCGTCTACGCCTGGCACTGCGACCGCGACGGCAAGTACTCGATGTACGACGCCGGCCTGGAAAACGAGAACTTCCTCCGCGGCGTCCAGGAGGCCGATGCCAACGGGCAGGTCACCTTCACCACCATCTTTCCGGGGGCATACAACGGCCGCTGGCCGCACATCCACTTCGAGGTCTTCGAGTCCATGAGCAATGCCACGGCGGCCGGCCAGGTCCTGGCGGTGTCCCAGATCGCCCTGACGGAGGCAACCTGCAACGTGGTCTACGCCACGGCAGGCTATGAATCCAGCGCCCGCAACTTTCCCAACACCACCCTCACCTCGGACAACGTCTTCGGCGGCGACGGCGGTATCCACCAGCTGGCTACCATGTCCGGCTCCGTAGCCGGCGGCTACACGGCAGGACTCAACGTCACGGTGTAGGCGCAATGCGTCAGGGATGGGCGCCTCGACGCGGCCCGCCGCCGCGCGGCTAGACTCGGAGCCATGCCTTCCCACACCACTGCCGCAGACCACATCCAGGACCTCGGCGCGTACGTCAACGCGTCGCCGTCGAGCTTCCACGCGGTGCACGAAGCCGCGAGGCGGCTGGACGAGGCAGGCTTCACGGGCCTGGACGAACTGGCGGCCTGGCCGGCCGGCGCGGCCGCGGGTTCCGGGACGGCAGGACGGTTCTACGTGGTCCGAGACGGTGCCCTGATCGCCTGGGTGACTCCGGAGACGGCCGGCCCCACCACGGGGTTCAACGTCCTGGGCGCACACACCGACTCGCCGTCGTTCAAGCTCAAGCCCAAGCCCACCACGGGGAAGTTCGGATGGCTCCAGGCAGGCGTGGAGGTCTACGGCGGCCCGCTCCTCAACTCCTGGCTGGATCGGGAACTTCAGCTGGCCGGCCGGCTGGTGATGCTGGACGGGACGCAGCGGCTGACCTCCACCGGGCCGCTGCTGCGGTTCCCACAGCTCGCGATCCACCTGGACCGGGCGGTTAACGAGGGCCTGGCGCTGGACAAACAGCAGCACATGAATCCCGTTTTCGGGCTCGGCGATCCGGCAGGCGTGGACCTCCTTGCGCTGCTCGCCGAACGGGCCAACGCAGCGGCCCCCGGCTCCCCGCCGGTGGATCCGGCACGGATCGGCGGATACGACGTCGTTGTGGCGGATACGCAGCCGGGCGCGGTATTCGGTGCCAAGGGTGAGTTTTTTGCCTCCGGGCGGTTGGACAACCTGTCCGCCACCCATGCCGGACTGGCCGCCCTCATCGCACACGGAGGGGCCGGGGAGCAGGCGGACGGTGCGCCGATTGCGGTGCTCGCGGCCTTCGATCATGAGGAAATTGGCTCCAACTCGCGGTCGGGCGCCTGCGGACCCCTCCTCGAGGACGTCCTGGTGCGCATCTCTGACGGCCTTGGTGCGTCCGCGAGCCAGCGGCGCCAGGCCCTGGCGGCGTCGTTCTGTGTCTCCGCCGATGCCGGCCATGCAGTGCACCCCAACTACGGCGAGCGCCACGACCCCGTCAACCGGCCGGTCCTCAATGGCGGCCCGCTGCTCAAGATCAACGCCAACCAGCGGTACGCGACCGACGCGCCGGGCGCCGCCTTCTGGGCGCGGTTGTGCGGCGAGGCGGGGGTTCCCTACCAGGAGTTCGTCTCCAACAACGTGATGCCGTGCGGGTCCACCATCGGGCCGCTGACGGCAACACGCCTGGGCATCAGGACCGTGGACGTGGGCGTGCCGCTGCTGTCCATGCACTCCGCCCGCGAACTGTGCGGCGTGGAGGACCCGTTCCGGCTGTCCCGCGTGACCGAGTTGTTCTTCCGGACGGCGGCATAGCCCGGCCCGCAGGCCCTGCAGCAGTCAGGCGAGTCCGATCACCAGGTTGATGGTCGTGGCAAGGATGATGGTGCCGAAGAGATAGGAAAGCAGGCTGTGTTTGAGCGCTTCAGCCCTGATCAGGTGGTTCTGGAGATTGGTGTCTGACACTTGGTACGTCATGCCAAGACTCGTGGCCAAATAGGCGAAATCCGTGTATTGCGGCGGCCGTTCCTGGTTGAAATCGATGCCGCCTGCGTCTGATCCGCCGCGCTTTTCGGGACTGTAGTAAAGCTCGGCGTAGCGCAGGGTGAACAGTGTTTGAACCAGGATCCACGACAACGCAACGCAGGCCAGGGCCAGGAACCCGCCGGTCAGCCGCGAGCCGCCGTCGGCCCTGTGGGAATCCACCACCACAGCGGCAACTGCTGCCAGGCTGGCGACGTTGGCCACCAGGATCAGCAGGTCGGTGGTGCGGCGGGACGGGTCCTCAGACGTCGCATGGGCGCGGGTCCCCGCAGGGTCGAGCCTTCCCACCACTAGCCAGACCCAGGCAACGTATACCAGTGCGGCGCTGCCCCATCCGATGGCAGGTGCCTCCACCCAATGTCCGGACAGGCCGGTGCCCGCCGCGGCCCCCAGTCCTGCCGTGACCATGGCAAAGAACCGCAGCCGGCTTCGTTTGACCGTGGCGGGCGGAGGTCGGGTGTCCATGTGTCGATACTCTAGCCAAACAAACCGGCGGGACCGGGCTGCGGACCGTTTTTCCACATAGGCGGCGGTGCGCTTCCGCGCTGGACGGCCCCCGGACTAGCCTGAAAGGGCGCCGAATCGCCGAAACAGGCCCAAATGCACTAAGATAGTGAAGTCTGTGCTCCGTCCTGCCTCCGTTTTGGGGACCGGATGGGCACGGCGCCGCAAATGAACCTCCTGTTACGGAAATGCCGTAACCGCTTAGCCCAAAGGAGGTGGGTTCACATATGCGTCCTTACGAATTGATGGTAATCATCGACCCCGAGGTCGAAGAGCGTACCGTTGAGCCGTCGCTTCAGAAGTTCCTGAACGTCATCACCAACGATGGTGGAACCATCGAAAAGGTTGACATCTGGGGCCGTCGTCGACTGGCTTACGAAATCAAGAAGAAGTCTGAAGGTATCTACGCCGTGGTGAACTTCACCGCCAAGCCGGACACCGCCAAAGAACTTGACCGCCAGCTGAGTCTCAACGAGACCATCATGCGCACCAAGATCACCCGCCCCGAAGAGCAGAAGGTCGTTGCTGAGTAATTTCAGCTCCGGGCATTCAATCTTTACCCCGCAGGAACGAACAAGGAGGCAGTAGATGGCAGGCGAAACCACTATTACGGTCATCGGTAATCTCACCAATGACCCCGAACTGAGGTTCACACCGTCAGGTTCGGCAGTAGCGAATTTCACCATCGCTTCTACGCCCCGCACCTTCGATCGCCAGTCGAATGAGTGGAAGGACGGGGAAACCCTGTTCCTCCGCGCTTCGGTGTGGCGTGAAGCAGCCGAAAACGTCGCAGAATCCCTCACAAAGGGTATGCGCGTTATCGTTTCCGGCCGTTTGAAGAGCCGTTCCTACGAAACCAAAGAAGGCGAGAAGCGCACCGTTATCGAGCTCGAAGTCGATGAAATCGGCCCGAGCCTGCGCTACGCCAACGCCAAGGTCAACCGCACCCAGCGCTCCGGCGGTCAGGGTGGCCAGGGTGGCTTCGGCGGAGGCAACAGCGGCGGTGGGTTCGGTGGCGGCCAGGGTGCAAACCAGGGCGGCAACACCGGAGGAAGCTGGGGCGGCAACCAGCCCGCAGCGCAGGAAGACCCCTGGGCAACGCCCGGTGTCAGCAATGCAGGCGGCGGCTGGGGCAACGGCCCGGATTCCGAACCTCCCTTCTAACCAATAATTCAGGTCCGGCGCCGGAACCCGCCGGGATGCCTCACGGCTCCCGGGTGAGTGCCGCCGTCGAACCACCACCATCCCGTGGATCAATATCCACGGGCTCCCTAGAATAGGAGCTCCACGATGGCTAAGGCTGAACTCCGTAAGCCCAAACCAAAGTCCAACCCCTTGAAGGCCGCTGACATCACTGTCATCGACTACAAGGACGTAGCATTGCTGCGCAAGTTCATCTCCGACCGCGGAAAGATCCGCGCCCGTCGCGTCACTGGCGTCACGGTGCAGGAACAGCGCAAGATCGCACAGGCAATCAAGAACGCCCGCGAAGTTGCCCTGCTGCCTTACTCCGGCGCTGGCCGCGGCTAAGGAAGGGATTAACTAAAATGGCAAAGCTCATTCTGACCCACGAAGTAACCGGTCTCGGTGCTGCTGGCGACGTTGTCGAGGTTAAGGACGGTTACGCACGTAACTACCTGCTGCCCCGCAACTTCGCCCTGACCTGGTCCAAGGGTGGCGAGAAGCAGGTTGAGTCCATCAAGGCTGCCCGTGCCGCCCGCGAGCACGCTTCCCTGGAAGACGCTCAGAAGCAGGCCGCTGCACTCTCCGCCAAGCCGGTCAAGCTCGTTGTCAAGGCTGGCGAGACCGGACGCCTGTTCGGCACCGTCAAGCAGGGCGACGTAGCCGACGCTGTTGAGGCCGCTGGCCTCGGCCGCATCGACAAGCGCAAGGTTGAACTGCCGGCACACATCAAGTCGGTCGGTTCCTACCAGGCCAACGTTCGTCTGCACGACGACGTTGCCGCTGTGATCGAACTCGACGTAGTCGCAGGCAAGTAGTTCTTCCGGCTTTTCGCCAGAGCTCTACGCAGTCCTGAACTGCAGACGGCCCCCGCATTCGGATTCCCTTGGGGAACCGGACGCGGGGGCCTTTGTTCTTAAGGCCCGCCTGGTCCCGGGGCTAGTCCTGGTGCATCACGGTGGTGGAGTGCCGGTGGCCTGCCCGGATGAGTTCCGCCAGGACCGCTTCATCCACGTCCTCGAGCTTGTTGATGTAGAGGCATCCGGCACCGACCTTGTGCTTGCCGAGCCGCGGCAGCAGTTCCGCGGCCTCGGGCGCGTAGGTGAGTCCGTACAGTGAAATGCTTCCTTTCCGCGGTGAGAAACCGACGGCCACTGTGTCCCCCTCGCGGCCGCTTTCGTAGCGGTAGTGGTAGCTGCCGAATCCCACGATGCCGGGACCCCACATCACGGGCACTTCGCCGGTGTTTTCCTTCATGAGGGCCAGCAGCCTCAGGCCGTCCCGCTGGCGTGGGGGGTTCTCCACGCCGTCAAGGAAGTCCTCCACGGAGGCGTCGGTTGCCTGGGTCTTGTTTTCAGCCATGACGGCAGTCTGGCAGACACCGCTGCGCTTGTCAGCAGGCCCGACTCGGCGGGGGTGCGGTGCCGCGGAATAAACCCGAGGACCGGCTGGTTTAGTGGATAGATGCAAACGCATATACTCTAATAGAACCGCTGACCTTCAGGAGCACACCGTGGAAACCCGCCGCATCACCGTCCTCTCCGCCGGACTCGGCGTACCGTCGTCGAGCAGGCTGCTGGCCGATCAACTGGCTGCCTCAGTCGAACGCCGGCTGGCTGCTGCCGGCTTTTCAGTGACCGTGGACGTGGTGGAACTCCGCGATCTCGCCGTGGACATTGCCAACAATTTCGTGACCGGCTACGCGGCGCCCCGGCTGGCCGACGTGATTGCCGGTGTGGCGGACTCGGATGGCATTATTGCCGTCACCCCGGTCTTCAGCGCCTCCTACAGCGGCCTCTTCAAGTCCTTCTTCGACGTCCTGGATCCGAAGTCGCTCGAGGGCAAGGCCGTCCTCCTTGGCGCAACCGGGGGCACGGACCGCCACCAGATGGTCCTGGACTATGCGATGCGCCCGCTCTTCAGCTACCTGCGGACCCGCACGGCCGCCACCGGCGTCTTCGCCGGCCCCCAGGACTGGGGCAGCGCGGACGACGGCGGCTCGCCCCTTTCGGTGCGCATCGACCGGGCCGCGGATGAATTCGCCGGACTGGTCAAGGACGCGCAGCCGCGGCGGACGCCGCAGGCCGCCGAGTCACTGCCTTTTGAACAACTCCTGGCCGGGATCTCCGGCAGCCGCTAGGCTGCCCGGGCCAGGCCCCCGGCAACCACTCCGGCGCCGGCCGAACTATTCGAAGGTTCCAGTCGTTGAGCGGGACATGAAATGTCCTGTGGATTCTATAGACCTGGTAATGAGTGAGCGCAGCGGCGTGGAGATCGACTACTGCCCGCAGTGCCGGGGTGTGTGGCTTGACCGCGGTGAACTGGACAAGATCATAGACCGCGCCGCTGAGATGGCAGGTCCGGGTCCCGCGGCTCCGCCGGCTGCCCCTCCTGCTCCCGGATTTATTCCGCCGCCGCTGTACGGCAACCTGGACCCGCGCAGGGATAACCGTCGGCCGGACGAGCGACGCTACGACGACCGCCGGGAACGGCCCCGGTCTGACCAGCCCCGGTACGACGACCGCCGCTATGACGACCACCGGCGTCCCAAAAAGAAGGAAGGCTGGCTCGGCGAGCTCTTTGACTTCTGAGGCCTGATCTCCGGGGACTGCCAGTACCGGTGTCCCGGTGGCTCAATCGTCGAGCAGGGCGATGAACTCCCGGGCCTGTTTCATGGAAATGTCTGAGTGCCGCGTCAGTGCCGTTGCTGCCGCTTCGGTGTCGCCACTCCGGGCCAGGGTACGGATCCGGCCATAGATTTCGTCATTCAGCATGTTGCTGCTGACCTCGCGGGTCACATCGCCCTTGCTGGCGATGGCCCGGTAGCGGTAGGGGAAGCGCCGGGGGGTGTCGTCGTCGTCGGGCTCCGGCGCCTCAGGAGCCGCTGAACGGAACGGCTGCGGATGGGCGGCCAGGGCGCCGACGGCGTCGCGGGAGGCCCGCAGGCCCTCGCCAGAGGCTTCGTAGTACAACTTGATGGCCGCCATGGCCTGGCCCTGGGCGATCAGGGCGTAAAGGCGCCGGTGCTGGTCCTCGGTGAGCTTGGCTGCCGCGGCACGGGCGCGTTCCACCGGATCTCCGGGAGCAGAGGTGCTGCCTGCCGCGGTCGTGGACACCCTGGCGCTGCCCGCCTTCGCCCCGCCTGCGCCGGCGGCGGAAACCCCGGAGCCGGCGGTTCGCCGTCCCCAGGCGCGTGCCGCCAGCAGGACGGCGGCACCCGCAAGCAGCAGGATCAGGACGGGGATGACTAGCGATTCCATTGCTACAGCCGATCTATGTAATTCTTGGCGGTCAAAAGATCTGAATGCGTTGCCTGCCGCAGCATTTTGATGGCTTGGAGTTTCCGGCCATTGCGGGCCATGGACTGAAGCTGCAGGGCGAACTGCGGGTTCAATTGGCCGCCGGGGAGCACTGGACCCTGGTAGCCGTGCATTCCCACGCCCGGGCCTGACCCGGCCTGGGCGCGCAAGGCCGCCCGCGCATGGTCGGCCTGCTGTGATTGCTGCTGCTCGTTTTGGCTGGGACGGGTGGCTGCATCGACGCGCGCCCTCGCCGCCGTGGCGGCCTTCACCTGTGAGGCGTAGTGCGCCTGGGACCGGAGGGCCAGTTCCAGCTGGTATCGCTCTGCGTCGGAGATGCCGGAGTCCCGCGGTTTGAGTGCCGTGGAAACCGCCCAGATCACTGCCACAAGGATGAGGGCAGGCAGGATAACTATCAACACATCGCCCATACCAAGAGCTTATGCCAGTTCGCCGTTATCCACAGCATATTCTGACGGGCGCATACAGCCCCGCGGTGCAGGCGTCAATTCGAACCCACGATCGTGGCGTACATCACAGAATGGGCATGTTTGGCTCCTGACGCGCCGGGTTACTGGCCGGTATCCCCAGTGGGAACCTGAAAGCTGTGGATGAATGTTCCCCAAAAATATCTTTCATCCACAAGTCATTTAGCACGTTTCCGCAGGTCAGAGGCCTGCCGGTCGCCAAACTTTTTTTGTTTCCACAGGTTGCCACACAGGCTGTGCACAAGCAGGGGCACGTAGTCCACAACTTATCCACAGCTGTGCATGTATGTGGGCTTGGTGGCCGGGACAAGGGGTACTAACGTAGCGGGATACCTGTTCTTGGGGCATAAGTACGTGATTTCCACCGCCCGGCCGAAGCCTTCGGCGTACAGCAGACGGCGGGCCCGGATGCTCGATTGTGGATAACCTCCGCAAACTGGGGATAACTGGATTTACCGCCGGAACAGCCGGTGCCGGCCCGGCCCTTGGAAGGGCTGTCAGTGCCGGCTGGTAGTACTGGACCTGCCAGGCAGCGGGGTTCCGCTGCGCAGGCCACCCGATGACAGATAGCTACAGCACCGACGGCAAGAGGAACCCGCCGCGGTACACAACGGAGGACGGCAGCTTTGTCAGTTACGCACCTGGACTCAATCGAGGGCACCCGGAGTTCCGAAGGCAGCCGCAAGCCGCCGCAGGACATTCCCGCCGAGCAATCCGTCCTGGGCGGCATGATGCTGTCCAAGGACGCCATTGCCGATGTCGTGGAGATCCTGCGAGGCCAGGACTTCTACCGTCCCGCCCACGAGACCATCTATGAGGCTGTAATTGACCTCTACGGCCGCGGCGAGCCCGCCGATGCCGTGACGGTGTCAGACGAGCTCACCAAGCGCGGCGAGATCAACAGGATCGGCGGACCCGCCTACCTGCACGAACTCATCCAGACCGTCCCCACGGCAGCCAACGCCGGGTACTATGCGGAAATCGTTGCGGAGCGTGCCGTCCTGCGCCGGCTGGTCAATGCCGGAACCAAGATCGTCCAGCTTGGCTACGGCTCGGACGGCGAAGTGGAGGACCTCGTCAACCAGGCGCAGGCCGAGGTATACGCCGTGGCCGAGCGGCGCACTGCCGAGGACTATGTGGTCCTCAAGGACGTCATGGAATCCACGGTGGACGAGATCGAGGCCTCCGGCCACCGCGGCGAGGGAATGGTGGGCGTCCCCACGGGCTTCTACGAACTGGATGAGCTGACCCACGGCCTGCACCCGGGCCAGATGATCGTTATCGCGGCCCGCCCGGCAGTCGGTAAGTCCACGTTCGCACTGGACTTTGCCCGGTCCGCTGCGATCAAGAACAACCTGGCCACGGTGATGTTCTCGCTGGAAATGGGCCGGAACGAAATTGCCATGCGCCTCCTCTCCGCGGAGGCCACCATTGGCCTCCAGGATCTCCGCAAGGGCACCATCAAGGACGAGCAATGGTCCAAGATCGCCACCACCATGGGCCGGATGAACGACGCCCCGCTATTCATCGACGACAGCCCCAACATGTCGCTGATGGAGATCCGGGCGAAATGCCGCCGGCTCAAGCAGCAGCACGACCTCAAACTGGTCATCCTTGACTACTTGCAGCTCATGAGCTCCGGCAAGAAAGTGGAGTCCCGCCAGCAGGAAGTCTCCGAGTTCTCCCGTGCGCTGAAGTTGCTGGCCAAGGAACTCCAGGTGCCCGTGATTGCCCTGTCGCAGTTGAACCGTGGCTCTGAACAGCGCCAGGACAAGCGGCCGATGGTCTCTGACCTCCGTGAATCGGGCTCCATCGAGCAGGACGCCGACATGGTCATCCTGCTTCACCGCGAGGACGTCTACGACAAGGAATCGCCGCGCGCCGGTGAGGCGGACATCCTGATCGCCAAGCACCGTAACGGCCCCACCAAGGACATCGTGGTGGCCTTCCAGGGCCACTACTCGCGGTTCGCCAACATGGCGGCCGACGCCGGAGGCGGCGGCTTCTAGCGGCCGCTGGCCACCGGCCTACGGGGTCTGCTGGACTCCGCCTGCGGTGAGAAGGTGGTTGGGGAGCCGGTTCCCCGGCGCCCGGCCCCGGATCTCCAGAAGTTCGCGGGCGTGGGCATGGAGGCGCTTGTCCTCTTCGGAGACCGGAACCCACGGCGGAATGGGCACCGAGTTTCCTGCTGCGTCCCTGGCCACCATGACGGTCAGGCAGTAGGTGGTCAGGTTCATCTCCCGGCCCTTGGGATCTCCGGATCGGACGTGGACAGCAATATGCATCCCCTTGGTGCCGGTGTACACGAGCCGCGCCTCCACCTCCACCACGTGGCCGATCAGCAACGGCCGGTAGAAACGCACCCCGCCCGAAAACACCGCGACGGTGTCCCTGCCGCAGTACCGGGACGCACAGACATAGGCGGCCTCGTCGATCCATTTCATGACGATGCCGCCGTGCACCTTGCCGCCCCAGTTCACGTCGGTGGGGGCTGCCATGAAGCGGAGGACCACGCGTTCGGCGGTGCCGGCGTCCGTATATTCCTGTGCGTTCATCGCCTTGACGATGTCCTCGCGCACCTTGATGCGGGCCAGGGCGTGGTCCCGCTGCTCGATCTCATCCGGGCTGGAAGCCTCGAACTGCGGCACGGGCACGGGCTTGCCGTCCGGGCCTACGGCCACAAAAATCACCATGCACTGGCTGCGCATGGTGGCCGGTCCGCCTTTGGGATCGCCGGAGGACACCACCGTGCGGATGTGCATGGAGGACCGCCCGGTGTAGACGATGGTGGCGGTGACTTCCACCATGTCTCCGCTGTTGACCGGATCGGCAAAGTGGATGTTGCCCACGTAGGCCGTGACGCAGTAGGACTTGGCCCAGCCGACTGCTGCGGCATAGGCCGCCTTGTCCACCCATTCAAGAACCGTGCCGGCGTCGACGGAGCCGCTGTGGCCGACGTCCATGGGGGCGGCAAGGAAGCGGAGGGTCACTGAATTGGCGGCAGTCTCGCTCATGCTGAGAGTTTACTGATCACCCGGCATACCGGCGGGTCGGTCTGACACAAACGCCGTCCCACCCGCCACATGCGGGTGGGACGGCGTCTGTTCAGGGGATGGATTCCTTAGCGGGCTCCGGTATAGGCGATGTCCGGCTGGGACGGCATCTCCATTCCCGCACCGATGAAGAAGCCCGGGTGCGGGGGCTGGTTGTAGGAGACGTTCTCCCGTGCCACGGAGAGGCGGTACACGGGATCGTGCATCAGGGTCCGCAGGCGGACGTCAGTGGAGGCCGCGGTGGTGTAGATCCGCAGTTCCGAGCTGTCCGACGACGGCCAGGCGATTTCCTCACGCCAGTCACCCAGGAGGTCCGCCTGGATGGCCGGATTGCCCTTGGTGCCGTTGTTGGATTTGGCGCCAGTGGCCGTCAGCAGCTTGTCACTGGAGGCGGTATTCCAGTTCCACTTGCTGATGGTGGGCACCCCGCTGTACGTGGCGTCGTCGAAATCGTGATCCACTATCTCGCGCAGCAGGTCGCCGTCCCACCATGCCAGGAAGTTGGCGGCGGGAATCTTCTCAGCGATCAGCTCACCCTTGGCTGACATCAGCTGGCCCACGGGCGAGTTCCATGCCGCGGTGCCGCCGATGGCCCATCCTTCGGCTCCCGCATAGCGGGGGTCGATGTCGCCGGCTGCGCCGCGGCCGGTGTCCTTCAACGCCGGGATGCTCCACAAGACTTCACCGGTCCGGGAATCCCGGAATGTCGCGCCGCGGTTCCCGCTGGAACCCATGTCCTCGTGCACCGCGAACGTCTCCAGCCCGGGCCGCGACGGATCGAGGTCGCTGGTGTGGATCGCGTCGCCGTGGCCCAGGCCCGTGGTGTAGAGCGGCTGGCCGTTGTCATCGATGGTCATGGAGCCGAAAACGAACTCGTCCTTGCCGTCCGCATCCACGTCCGCCACGGAAAGGTTGTGGTTGCCCTGCCCGCGGTACTGCGTGCCGGATACGTCCGAGTCGAAGATCCAGCGCTTGATGATCTTGCCCGCCACGAGGTCGTACGTCGCCAGCACCGCGCGCGTGTAGTAGCCGCGGCTGAACATCATGGACGGGTGTTCGCCGTCCAGGTATGCCACTGCCGCGAGGAAGCGGTCCACGCGGTTGCCGTAGCCGTCGCCCCACGCCGCCACGTCGCCGCGCGGAGGGTCGTACTTCACGGTGTCCATGATGGTGCCGGTCTGTCCGTGGAAAACGGTGAGGAACTCGTCGCCGGTGAGGACGTAGCCGCTGCTGGTCCGGTAGTCGGCGTTCGGGTTGCCGATCACCGTTCCGGCCGCGTCGCGGGTGCCGTCCGCCGTCTTCATGGCGATTTCGGCCTTGCCGTCGCCGTCGAAGTCGTAGGCGAGCAACTGGGTGTAGTGGGCGCCGGCACGGATGTTCGGGCCCATGTTGATGCGCCAGAGCTTGGTGCCGTCCATCTTGTAGGCGTCAACGTACACCGTACCGGTGTAGCCGGCCTGCGAGTTGTCCTTGGAATTGGAGGGGGACCACATCTGGATGACTTCGTAGGCGCCGTCGCCGTCGACGTCGGCCACGCTGGCATCTCCGGCAGAGTAGCTGTAGGGCTGCCCGTCCTTGGTGTAGTCGTCCGCGGGCTTGTCCAGCCTGATGGCCAGGTAGTTCCGGGACATTGGCGTGAACTCGGCCGTCAGCTGGTCTGCGCCGGCGCCCACAGCCTTGATCACGTATCTGGACGAGGCCGTTCCGCCGGCGTCAAGGTAGGAGGTGCTGTTCCGGACCGGATCCACAGTGAGCTGGACGCCGTCGCGGATGACATGGAAGCCGATCTGCTCGGGATCCAGTCCCAGCATCCGCCAGCCGACACGGACGCCTTCTTCCGTCAGCAGGGCCACGGGGGCGCGGTCCAGCGTCTCCGCCTGCCGGTTCACCACTGTGACCCTGTCCGTGCCGATCACCGGTGAAGGTGCCGACTCGCCGCCCTTGTTTACGGCCGTGACGCGGTAGTAGTACTTGATGGTGGTCAGCACCGTGGTGTCCGTGAAGGTCACCTCGATGGCGCGTCCGGCGTAGGCGAAGGTGCCGTCTGCCGACGTTGAACGGTACACATGGTAAGCCGCTGCCCCGCTGACCTTCTGCCACTTGAGGCTGACACTGCTCTTCTCAATGCCCTTGATGTCCACCTTGGACGGGGCCGCGGGACGTGGCGTGTTCGGGTCCGTCAGGGACACCTCCACGGTGTTTGACGGCACTGACTCGAGGCCGGTGTTGTCCACGGCGATGACGTGGTACTTGTAGGGAAGTCCTGCGAACGCCGTGGTGTCCTTGAAGGCCGTTTCCGTGACATGTTCGGCAACAAGCTGAGGCTGCGCCTCGAAATTTGCCTGCCGGAAGACCTTGTAGCTGGCGGCGTCGGCAACGGCGTCCCAGGCGAGTTCCACTGCCGCCGGATCAGCTGCGGCATCCACGGCGGTGGTCCGCAGGTTGGTGGGGCCCACCAGGAGGGGAGTGACTTCCAGGCCGTTGAGCCGCTGGCCGGAACCGCTGATGGTGACATTGAGCTGGCCATCGGTCACCAGGACCTGGCTCACGATTTTCTCCGCAGAGGAGGCCTTGCCGGATGAGACCTGCCCGTAGCCCTTGCCTTCCACCGCCACGTCCGTGCGGGTCGAGCCGATCCAGTCGCTGTGATAGGTCTTCAGTGCGTAGGTTCCGTTGGGCACGTCCAGCTGGAATTCGAAGCTGGAGCCGCTGAGCACGAAGTCGCGGAGCAGGTTGGTGGTGACGTCACCGCGGTCCCGGTCACTGAGGACCGAGAGATCCTTGAAGCCGAAGCCGCGATCCTTGCTGTACGCCATGGTGCGGTTGACTTCGGTGTAACCGGCCTCCACGGGGGCGCCCACGGGGCCGAAATCGAACTTGTACCTGGCCTCTTTGGTGGTGAGGCCCAGGGCATCGCTGGGCTCGGACAGGCCCTTTCCGTTCATAGCAGCGATCCGCACGCTGTAGGCGGTTCCTTCAGCCAGGCCCGCGAGGTTTGCGGTCGGGACGGTTGCCGTGGTGGCCAGCGTGAAGGCGCTGTCCGGTTCGGAGGCCAGCTTCCGGTACACCTTGTAGATGTCCGCGCCGTCGGTAGGCTGCCATTTGAGCAGCGCGCCGGCATTGGAGATGCTGCCGGCCACCAGGCCCAGGGGCTTGGCGGGAACGGCCGACGGCGGGATGACCTCCTTGGCGCGTGGGGCCAGCGGGATGCTGAGCTGCTTGACACCGCCCGCCAGCAGGCGTGCCATCTGGATGGCGCCGTACTCCTGGAAGTGGGTGTTATCCACGGTTCCGTTCGGTCGGTTGGGGTACACGCCGGCATCCACGTGGAGGAAGACCGACTTGGTGTCCTCCGGGCCGATTTCATCGAAATAGGCGCGGCTCAGGGCGGACAGATCCACCAGTGCCACGTTCTCTTCGGCGGCCAGTTCCTTCATCTTGGCCACGTACTCGGGGAAGCTGACGTTGAATTTACCGGTGGCCTCGTCGAAGTCACGCCGTCCCACCGGTGTGACCAGGACCGGTGTGGCTCCCCGCTGGCGGGTTCCGTTGACGTAGGTGCGCAGGTACTCCTTATAGTCCGCAGGGGACGCGTACCGGTCATCAACACCCACCGTGGCATCGTTGTGGCCGAACTGCACCATCAGGTAGTCGCCGGGGTTGATGACGCGCAGGATTTCATCCAGCCGGCCCTGGCTGATGAAGTTCTTGGAGCTGCGTCCGCCGATCGCGTGGTTGAAAAAGGAAACCTTGTCATCGAAGTAGCGGTTGATCATCTGGCCCCAGCCGGCCTGCGGGATGTAGCCGGCGTCGTAGGTCTGCACAGTGGAGTCGCCCGCGAGGTAGACGGCAGGATCCGCAGTGGCGGTCCGCGGTGCACGGGCAGCGATGACGAGTGAGTTGATTTTGGCCGCGCTGCCGCTGAAATCGAGGTTCAGCTGCCCGTCCACAAGCGAGACGGGAAATTCCATTTCAAGATACTGGCCCGCCGGCTTGTCCGTGAGCTGGACCTTGGCCATCTTCTCGGCCGTGATGGCGATGTTTGTGGCGGCTGCGGCGTCGCCGGCAATGAGTTTGACGGTGTAATCGCCGTTGGGGAGGTCCACCAGGAAGCTTCCGCCCTGGGCTTGGACAAAGTCGGACCGCAGCGGGTCGGGGGTGCCGCGGTCTTCACCGGACGTCAGGGTGGTGTCCGTGAAACCGAACGTCGATGCGGCGCTGTACGCCTGACCGGCGTCCACCCGGGTGTAGCCGTCAGCGGTGGCCCCCGGTCCGAAGTCGAAGCGGAAACCTGAACCGGCGGGCGGCAGCGGCGTTTCCGCGTGGACCGCGGGGAGGCCCGTGAAAGCTACGGCCGCGGCCGCCATGGCGGCTGTGACGGTCTTGGCGCCCGCGAACCGCGCTCCGGAGAAACGGCCTTTGCCGGCTCCGCGGGCGACGCGGCCGTTCCCGTCGTCGGTCCCGTTACGGGGTGCGGACCGTCCTTCCGGCGGGAGGCCGGAGCGGCCGTCCTGCCGGATGCTTTGATGCGGGGGATAGCTCACGAACATCTCCTTTGATGGCCTGTGGAAAATGCCAACCACAGTGTTGGACTTTGTATCGTTTCAATGCCTGGATGCGGAACGGGGTGGAAAGTGAGGTCGGACAGGGATCCCTGGGGCGGGTGCTACCCCCGGTGGATGAGGCCAGGAATGGATGCCTGATGCTTCATCCGCGCAGTACGTGGCGCGCGCCAGGGCGGCCCCACCGGCTGCATCTTCTCCGGCTGCAGCTCCAGCGGTGCTGAAGCTGCCTGCCGAGAAAACGTGTACTGCCCCGAGGTATCGGAACAGGTTTATCAGTGGATCGTTTCAAAGGTCAAGGATTTTTGTTTCGTTTCTGTGAGTTTTTGTTATGCGATGTCACAAATAAGTTAGACGCCGTTGCCAAGTGAGTCATCCCGCTTTGCTAAGCTAATGAGAATCACTATCATTTACGACATGAAGATCCCATCTGGCGTTGTCCGCCTCCTCCACACATCCCGCTTCCCGTCTCCGTCCGGGACGCCCGGCGCACGGGCCGATTCGCGGCAGCGTCCGTGGCTGGGTCCGCCGAAGTTGTCCGCAGCGGCCGCAATCGCCGTAGCCGCGCTGCTGTTGGCTGGCTGCGCCGCCGATCCCGGCCTGGATGCGGGGGAGCAGCTCCCGGGAGCAGGCGCGGACTCCGGCGGTCAGCCCGCCGGGTCGTCCCCTGCGAGCCGGGAGGTCCAAGGTCCCGCACCCCGGCTGGTGCTGACCCATGCCGAAGGCATAACCGTGCTCGACGCCGGCTCGCTGGAGGTGGTGGGGGAGGCGGGCAGGGCCGGCTTCAACCGGCTGAACCCGGCCGGAGACGGCCGGCACGTCCTGGTATCGACGGGGGACGCATTCAGGGTGTTTGATGCCGGTGTGTGGACCGAAAAGCACGGTGATCATGGGCACTCCTACGCTGCCCCGCCAGTCCTCACGGATGCTTCCTTCGGGGCCGACAAGTCCGGGCATGCGGTCTTTCATTCCGGCAGGACCGCGCTCTTCAGTGACGGGTCGGGCAAGGTGGAGATGTTTGAGCCGGACGGCCTGGCGAAAGAACCGGGCGTCCTTCCCGAAAGTGACGTCTACACCACGCCGGAAGCCCATCACGGCGTTGCCGTGCCCTTGCCGGAAGGGAAATTGCTCGTCACGCTCGGCGACGACGAGTCGAGGCGGGGGATTGCGGTACTGGCGGCCGGCACCGGCCAGGATCGGGCGGAACTGGTGCGCAATGAGGACTGCCCCGGCGTGCACGGCGAGGCGGTGGCCGGTCATGACGCCGTCGTGGTTGGTTGTGAAGACGGGATGCTGATCTACCGGGACGGCAAGATCTCGAAAGTGTCCAGTCCCGACGACTATGGCCGGATGGGAAACCAGGCGGGATCCCCCAAGTCCCCGGTAATCTTGGGCGACTACAAGGTCGACAAGGATGCCGTGCTTGAGCGGCCCACGCGAATCTCACTCGTGAACACGGAGACTGCCGCCCTCCAGCTCGTGGAACTCGGCGCGAGCTACTCGTTCCGGTCGCTGGGCAGGGGGCCCTCCGGCGAGGCCCTTGTCCTGGGGACCGACGGCGCCTTGCGCGTCATCGACCCTTTGACCGGAAACATCACGGCAGCCATTCCGGTGGTTGCTGCGTGGGAGGAATCTGAAACCTGGCAGGATCCCCGTCCCGCGTTGTTCGTGCAGGGCTCCACTGCCTATGTGACGGAACCGGCTAGCAGTGCCATCCATGCCGTGGATCTTTCGTCCGGCAAGGTCAGCAAATCCGCTGAACTTCCGCATATACCGAACGAACTGACGGGCGTTTCCGGATAATATTCCCGGTTTAGAATATATCGGGTTCCGACCATGAACGACGGCGGGCCGGCCACTTGCGTGACCGGCCCGCTTTTGCTCGGCGCTGGGCCTGGGGGTTGAATTTCGCTTAGGCGAGGACGCTCAGCTTTGAGTTGCTGCGGCCGAACAGTGCCCGGTCCACTGCCACTTTGCCGGCGCCGGTCAGGGCAATGGCCAGAGCTCCGGCTGCCAGCAGCAGCACCAGCTCGTAACCGCCTGTCGCGGCAAAAACGCCGGCGGGTGCGTGGACCAGGAAGAGGGCGCCGAGCATGTCAACAGCGAGGAGCGCCGCGAAAACGCGGGTGAGCACGCCCAGGATCAGGGCGATGCCGCCAACAAGCTCGAGGGTGGCTACGGCGGGGGCTGCCAGTTCGGCGGCGGGAACGCCCATTTTTGCGAAAGCAGCCTGGGTGCCGGCGATGGTCCACTCGTTGAATTTCTGCCAGCCGTGGGCTGCGAAGAGGAAGCCCGCGATGACGCGCAGGATGGTGAGTGCTGTGGTGGTCAGGGTGGACTGGTTCATGGAGTTCTACCGTTTCGGGGATCGGGGACATGTGGCCGCACGCCCTTCGGGGGGCGCTGTTGTAGCTTCAATAGTCAACTGTGCCAATGATTACTTGAAGAGTCAACTAAATAGGTCGGCATGTGACGGGACTCTCGGGCTAGGCTGAATCACGTGCCTGAATCACGTACCGCCCCCCGGGCCGTCCCCGCCGGCCGGAATGCCCGGGAAATCCTCCGCCTTGCCGTCCCGGCGTTCGGTGCCCTCATCGCAGAACCACTGTTCCTGCTGGCGGACTCGGCGATCGTCGGACACCTCGGCGTGTCCCAGTTGGCCGGCGTGGGACTGGCATCGGCGGTGCTTCATACGGCCGTGGGCCTGATGGTGTTCCTGGCGTATTCCACCACGCCCGCGGTTGCCAGGGCCATTGGCGAGGGCAAGCTTCCCAAGGCCCTCGCGGCCGGCCGGGACGGCGTCTGGCTGGCACTCGTCCTGGGCCTGTTGATCGCTGTGGCGGGGTTCGCGGGTGCCGAGTTTCTTGTCGACCTGATGGGCGCCACGGGCGACGTCCGCCAGTTTGCGGTCGACTACCTCCGCTGGTCCATGCCCGGGCTCGTGGCCATGCTGCTGATTTTTGCCGGAACCGGCGTGCTGCGGGGCCTCCAGGACACGCGCACGCCGCTGGCCGTGGCCACGGCGGGATTCGCCCTGAACATCCTCCTCAACCTCGGGTTGGTCTACGGCCTGGGCTGGTCCGTGACCGGTTCCGCCGTGGGCACCAGCATCGCCCAGTGGGGCATGGCCCTGGTGTACCTGGTGATCCTGCGGCGCAATGCACACGACCACGGAGTACTGCTCCGGCCCGACTGGCGGGGAGTGCGTGCCATGACCAAAGTGGGGTCTTGGCTCATGCTGCGCACACTGAGCCTCCGCATTGCGATCCTCGCAACAGTGCTGGTGGTTACGGCGCAGGGACCCGTCAACCTGGCCGCCCACCAGCTGGCCATGGCCATCTTCACCTTCCTGGCCTTCGCACTGGATGCCCTGGCGATCGCCGCCCAGGCCCTGATCGGCAAGGAACTGGGGGCAGCGAACCCCGCCGTCGTACGCGAACTGACCCGGACAATGATCCGCTGGGGTACGGGATTCGGCGTGGTCACCGGAGTGCTGCTTGCCGTTGCGGCCCCTTGGGCCGGTGCGTTGTTCACGTCCGACGCCGGCGTCCAGACGGCGCTGATGCTCGCCCTGTGGGTGCTCGCCGCCGGGCAGCCTGTGGCCGGCTATGTATTTGTGCTGGACGGCGTCCTGATCGGGGCCGGCGATGCCAAGTACCTGGCGATTGCCGGCGTCGTGAACCTTGCGGTATACCTGCCGCTGCTGGCGGCCGTCCGGCTCTCCGACGTCGATGGGGCCGCGGGACTCGCGTGGCTATGGGCGGCTTTTTCGGTGGGCTATATGGCCGCCCGGGCGGTGACGCTGGGCCTGCGGGCCAGGACGGACACGTGGATGGTTGTCGGTTCGCCCTAGGCGGGACTCCGAACGGTCCAGCCGGTCGCCGCCAAGGGCCGGCTTCCCCCGGTTCGCGTGGATTCCGCGGCGCACTAAACTGGACCCGTGACCCTCCCCGCATCTCCTGCCGATCCCGCTTCCCTCACGGCTCCCGCCGCGGACCTGTGGAAGCCGGTGCTGACCAGGGCTGTCGTTGCCCTCGCCTTCGGCGCGGTGACGGTGTTCTGGGCGTCTCCCTCGGCCTCCGAAATGGGTTGGGCGGCCGGGCTTTACCTGCTGGCCGTCGGCGTGACGCTGCTCCGCGGACTCGGGAAGTTCGGTCTGGCGGGCGGGCAACCGGCAGGCAAGGTCATGGCAGCCGCCGGCGCCGTCCTGACCGGAGCCGGTGTGGCCGTGGCATTCCTGGGCAGCGAACTTGTCTTCGGTGTCCTGGGGGCCCTTGGCCTGGGCGTGCTGGGGGCGGCGGAACTCTACCTCGGCTTCCGGTACCGCGGCCGCAGCGTCCTGGCCCGTGACTGGCTGGCCTCCGGGGTGATCGGGCTGGGGACTGCCGTGGCCCTGCCGTTCTTCATCGGCCTCGGAGCACATGCCCTGCTCGGCGTTGCCGGTGGCGGAGCCATCATTTCCGGCGTCCTCTGGATCCTGGCGGCACTGACCCTGCGGCACGATGCGCGGTCGGTTTCCAGCGAGGCCGTAAACTAGTAGCGAACGGTTCTACTTCGTGTAGAACAAACGCTTGACTTAAGCGGCGGGGCTCCGGCCGCGCTGCACGGGAGGAAACACCTTGGCACACCAGAAACCAGGAGAGCCGCGCAATCTGCGGACCTCGGTCAAGGGACCCCTCATGTTCTCGGCATTCTGGGCTGTTCTTGCCTTCGTCGCCGTACTGATTTTTGCCTCCGGCGGTAGTGCCCGGGCGCCCCGTTTCGACCTCGCGTTCACGGGAGCGGGCATTGCGTTCATCGTAACGCTGGTGATTGCCGCGATGCTTTCGATGAGCCACAAAGACAATGCCGACCACCTCGGCAAGGGTTCCGGCGTCAATCTGAGTTCCAAGAAGTCCGCCGGACATGGCGGCTATTCCGCACGGCCTGGCGCCCAGGCCGGCGGCCCCCAGGCGCCGGATGTCCAGGCTCCCGGTGCGACGGATTCCTCGCCCGGCAGCGACGCCCGCTAGGTCCGCTCCCGCCGGATCCGCCTCCCGCTGAGGCGCCTCCCGCTATGAAGCGGCCTTCCGGGCGCGGTAGGCCGCCACATGCGCCCTGTTGGCGCAGTTCCCGGTATCGCAATACCGCTTGGACCGGTTCCGGCTGAGGTCCAGCACCACGGCATCGCAATCCTCCGCGGCGCACACCAGCATCCGGTCCATCTCCTTGCTGCGGATAACATCCACCAGTGCCATCGCGGCCTCGGTGCCCATCCTGTCCGCAAGCGGCGCCTCCCGCGTGGTGGCGTGCAGGTGCCAGTCCCATTCATCGTGCTTGATCAGCTGCGGAAGCGCGTTTGCTTCCCGGAGCAGGCGGTTTACCGTTTCCACGGCCGCGTCCTCATCCATGGTCCAAAGCCCGGTGAGCTGGCTCCGCAGCTTGTGGACGCTGGCCAGCTCTGCCGCATCCCGGGTCCTCGCGCCGGAGAAACCTTCCGCCTGGAGGAAGCGGTCCAGGTCCTCGATTGTGGCAAGATGCTCCTCACTGTTCGCCGCGCTGTTGATCAGCGCCACCACGGTGCGCAGCGCCACTTCAGTGTCAGGGGCAAAAACCATCTTGACTCCTTACAGGTTCCCGGCGTAATGTCATGACCATTACCCTACTTTACTCCTGACAGGAGGCAGCCGTGCCTGCCGTAAGCAAACGCGCCGAAGCGTCCGTCCAGGGCGCCGTTTCCCGCTCCGGTGCAACGCACCGGCCCGGCGGGTTCCTTGCCTCCGGGCTCGGCGTGGCACTGTTTTCCTCGGCCGTCTTCGGCCTCTCCGGATCGTTTGCCAAGTCACTGCTCGAAACCGGCTGGACCCCGGGTGCGGCAGTGACAGCCCGCCTGACCGGTGCTGCCATCATCCTCGCCATCCCCGCTGTCCCGGCCTTGCGCGGCCGCTGGCACCAGCTGAAGGACAACTGGCTGACCATCCTGCTGTTCGGACTGATCGGTGTGGCGGCCTGCCAGCTCTTCTACTTCAACGCCGTCGAACGACTTTCCGTGGGCGTTGCCCTGCTCCTCGAGTACCTGGCACCGGTGATCATCGTCCTCTGGCTGTGGGCAGCAAGCCGCCGGCGTCCCAAGGCGCTCACCATTGCCGGAACGCTGCTTTCACTGGGCGGGCTCGTTCTGGTTCTGGACCTGACGGGTGCGGTCAAGATTGATTTTGTGAGTGTCCTGTGGGGCATCGCCGCAGCGGTCTGCCTGGCGATCTACTTCTTCATCACGGCCAAGGAAAATGACACCCTTCCGCCGATCGTCCTGGCATCCGGCGGACTGCTGGTCGGCGCGGCGGTGATGTGGCTGGCCGCAGCCACCGGCCTGCTGCCCATGGCGTTCAGCACGGCGGACACCAAGCTCGGACCGTGGGTCACGCCGTGGTGGATTTCGCTGGGCGGACTGATTGTCCTGGCCACCGTCCTCGCCTACGTTTCGGGCATTGTGGCTGCCCGGGCTTTGGGTTCGAAGGTGGCGTCGTTTGTGTCGCTTACCGAGGTGCTCTTTGCCGTTATCTGGGCATGGCTCCTGCTCGGTGAATTGCCCGGTGCCATCCAGCTGCTCGGCGGGGTGCTGATTGTGGGCGGGGTGGTTCTGGTCCGCGTCGATGAGCTTCGCGGCACGGGCGACGCCGCAGCGCCGGTGCCGGCGCCGCTGGACCACGCGAACGACGTCGAGCCCGTCCCTTAAGCGGCCCACCACCCTGCGTTCCATTAGACCTGTTAAAGCCGGATGCCCCGGACGCATTGTTGCGTCCGGGGCATCCGGTACATATGGGAGTTCCTCGGAACCCGTCCCTGGCGGGAGGCGTTCCTAGCGGGAAGCCTCTTCCTGCTGGGCAGCGTTCTTGGTTGCCTGCTTGCCGGCCTGCTCCAGCGCCTGCGCCACCTTGGTCAGGTTGGTGACGTGGGAACCCGACCATTCGCTGCGGAACTTCTCCGCGTCCGGGCCCTTCCAGTCAGTGCTGTCCAGAGCCTTCGTCAGCTGCGACTTCGCCTTCTCAATCTCGGACGAACCAGCCTGAAGCTTGCTTCCCAGCGCCTTGAGCTGGGCAATGTCTGCACCCCAAATAGCCATTAGTTATCTCCTTCAGTCAACGGACCCGATCCGATCGGCTCCCCAGCGGCCCCCGGCTCATCCGGAAGATCCATTACCTAGAAACTATCCCGCGGCCCAAACCACTGTCGATGGGCACCGCTCCCCATGCCCTGCTGCGCGTTCCGTGCGGCAGCGCAGCTTCCGGGCAATGCGTCGCCGAAACAGGCTGCGGGCCTCGATCCCAGGCGGTCCAGAGCCTAGCATGGGAATATGTGCCGCAACATCCGGACCCTGCATAATTTCGAGCCCCACGCCACGTCGGCCGAGGTGGAAGCCGCTGCGCTGCAGTACGTGCGCAAAATCAGCGGCAGCACCAAGCCATCCAAGGCGAACGAGGAAGCGTTCAACCGCGCTGTGCACGAGATCGCCCATGCCACCCAGCACCTGCTCGATGCGCTGGTGACGCACGCCCCGGCCAAGGACCGGGACGAGGAAGCCGCCAAGGCGCGCGCCAGGTCTGCCGTCCGCTTCGGCGCCGCCTAGGCTTCTGCCGGCCCGCTACCTGGCGGCAGAGGGCCTGCCGAAGTTGCGGAGCCGAAGCGAGTTTGCCACCACGAGCACTGAACTCGCGGCCATTGCAGCTCCGGCGATCATGGGGTTCAGCAAGCCCAGCGCCGCCACGGGGATGCCCACGGCGTTGTAGAAGAAGGCCCAGAACAGGTTGGTCTTGATGGTGGCCAGCGTGCGCCGGGACAACTCGATGGCTTGAGCCACCTGCGCCAGGTCGTTGCCCATCACGGTCAGGTCGGCGGCTTCGATGGCCACGTCCGTGCCGGACCCCATGGCGATGCCAAGATCGGCCTGCGCAAGGGCCGCCGCGTCATTAACGCCGTCGCCGGCCATGGCCACCGTGGCGCCGGCGGCCTGGAGCTTCCGCACGGCCTCGACCTTGCCTTCCGGCAGCACCCCCGCGAACACGTCCTCCGGAGCGATTCCGACGGCGGCGGCCACCTGCGCGGCTACCGCGGCATTGTCTCCGGTCAGCAGGATCGGCCGGAGGCCCAGGTGCCTGAGCTGCGAAATCGCCTCAGCGGAGCCCGGTTTGATGGTGTCGCGCAGAGAGACAATGCCCGCCGGTTCGCCGTCCACGGCAACCCAGATCGCGGTGGCGCCGGATTTCTCGGCGTCCTGCAATGCCTCCTGCTGTTCCGGTGTGACCGGTATGCCGTTTTCCTGCAGCCAGCCCGTCCGGCCGGCGATGACCATCCGGCCGCCCACGCGGCCGGAAACGCCGCCGCCCGGCGCGGACCGGAACTGCTCGACGGCGGGCAGCCGGCCGCCGTCGTCGTTCCGGCGCTCTGCGGACAGCGCAGCAGCCGCAATGGCATGGGCGATGGGGTGCTCGGAAGCGGCCTCAACCGCCCCGGCAAGGCGCAGCACGTCCGCGGCGCCGCGTGTGCCGAAGGCCAACGTGCCGTCCACGGCAAGGTGGCCGGTGGTCACCGTCCCGGTCTTGTCCAGCAGGATGGTGTCCACGGTGCGGGTGTCCTCAAGCACCTGCGGACCCTTGATGAGAATCCCCAGCTGGGCGCCGCGGCCCGTGCCGGTGAGGAGGCCAACCGGAGTGGCCAGGCCCAGGGCGCACGGGCAGGCAATGACAAGGACCGCCACGGCGGCGGTGAAGGCGGCGCGCAGTTCAGCGTCGCTGACGACGGGGCCCGCAAGCAGCAGCCATGCCGCAAAGGTGAGGACGGCAATCACGAGCACAATCGGAACGAACACCGCGCTGATGCGGTCAGCGAGGCGGGCGATGGGAGCCTTCCCGGTCTGCGCCTGCGATACAAGGCGGGCCATCTGGGCCAGCGTGGTTTCGGAGCCCACCCGGGTGGCGCGGACCAGCAGGCGGCCGGAGGTGTTGATGGTGGCGCCCGTGACCGGGCTGTCCGGACCCACCTCGACGGGCACCGACTCACCCGTGACCAGGGAGGTGTCCACCGCAGAGGTGCCCTCGATCACCACGCCGTCCGTGGCGATCTTCTCGCCGGGGCGGACCACGATGACGTCGCCCACGGCCAGCTGCTCAGCCGGAATCCTGAGCTCGGCGCCGTCGGCCAGTACCGTGGCGTCCTTCGCCCCCAGGTTCAGCAGCGCCTTCAGCGCGTCGCCGGCTTTTTGCTTCGCGTTGGCTTCCAGGTAACGCCCCAAGAGCAGGAAGGTGGTGACCACGGCGGCCACCTCGAAGTAGAGGCCCCCCGTGCCCATCTCCATGCCGGGATGTTCGGTCATGCGGGGATCGGCCAGCAACTGCCAGGCCGAGAACAAGAAGGCGGCAATGACGCCGATGGAAACAAGGGTGTCCATGGTGGAGGCGAAGTGCCGGGCGTTGATGCCGGCGGCACGGTGGAACGGCCAGGCCGCCCAGGTGACCACCGGCAAAGCCAGAATCCCCGCCACCCAGCCCCAGTTGGCGAACTGGAACGCCGGCAGCATCGAAATTGCGAACACGGGGACGGTCAGGATGGCTGCGAGGATGAGTCGCGGCTTGAGCTGTGCCGCGGCACCATCTTGGGCCATGTGGTCACCAGCCGCGGCACCATCTTGGGCCATGTGGTCACCAGCCGCGGCACCACCGGAGACATGCTCTGCATGCTCGCTCGTGCCTCGCTTAGACGCATGCGGACGCACCCTCGCTTTGTAGCCGGCGGCTTCGACGGTGGCCGTGATTTGTTCGTCGGTGATTCCCGCCGGGACTGTGACCTGGGCTGACTCAAGCGGGAGGTTCACCGAAGCCTCCACGCCCTCGAGCTTGCCGAGTTTGCGTTCCACCCGGCCCACGCAGGAAGCGCAGGTCATGCCTTCGATGTCGAGTTCAATCACCCGGGTTCCCGGCTGGTGCAGCAGTTGCTCGTTACTCACGGAGTGTCCTCGATGTCAGTTTCGGTTTGGCTGGGGGTGCAGGTGGGGCGGTGGCGCTCAGGCTTCGTTGGCCACCACCAGGTAGCCCGCTTCCGCCACGGCTTCACCGATTTCGGAGCGGGAGAGCGCCTTGTCGGACGTGATGGTCACGGTGGAAATCCCGCCTGCGTTCAAGTCGACGTCGACCGCTTCCACGCCTTCCAGGGCCTCGAGTTCTTCGCTGACGGAGGACACGCAGTGTCCACAGGTCATGCCCGACACGTTCACGGTGGTGGATACGGGGCTCATGGTGGTGCTCCTGTTCTTCGGCGTTGCCGATGGTGCCGTAGTGGCGGATTGGTCCGGTTGAATCATCCGGAGGGTGTGGTGTCCGGGGTTGCCGTTACCGCAGCAGGCGTCCGATGGCATCGGTGGCCTCCTTGACCTTGAAATCGATGGCTTCCGCGCGGAGTGCGGGGTCGGGTTCCGAGGCGGCACCGACGACGCAATGGCCGATGTGCTCCTCGACGAGTCCCAGACTCACGGCGTGAAGGGCTTTGTTCACGGCGGCAACCTGGGTGAGGATGTCGATGCAGTACTTGTCCTCATCCACCATCCGGGCGATGCCCCGCACCTGGCCTTCAATGCGCTTGAGCCGCAGCAGGTATGCCTCCTTGTTGGAGGTGTAACCATGCTGGGGGGCGGTTTCGGCATCCGCGGTCCGGGGGGCGGCGTTTTCTGGCGATTCCATGCTCACAACATATACCCCTAAGGGGTATAAAACAAGTACCCCTAGGGGGTATCTTTTTGGTTGCTTCCCAGGCTGCTGCCGATGCCGAGCAACGAGGTGGCGGCGACGGCGGCGGCCAGAACTCCCAGTCCCAGGGGCAGGGCGGTAGCTGTGGCTATGGCACCCACCAGAAGCGGGCCGCCGGCATCCCCAAGCTCCCTTCCCAGCTCGGCTGATCCCATGGTCCGGCCCAGCCGCTCGGCCGGTGTGGTTGCCGCGAGATGCGCAAAGCCCAGCGGTGTGGCGGTGCCGATCCCTACGCCGATTGCTGCCGCGGCAGCGAAGATGGTGGCTGGCCCGGGAAACAGGGCCACGCCGGCGATCCCTGCCGCCGTCAGCAGCAGCCCGGCGGTCATGCCGGGACCGTCGTGCAGCCGGCCCTGATCGCGAAGCCGGCCGATCCAGGGCTGTGTAGCAGCAGAAGCCAGTGCCAGCAGGCTGACGGCGGCCACGGCCGCCACCGGATCCAGGCCGTGCCGGGTGGCCAGCGCGGGGAGGAAGCCGATGGCCGTGCCCAGGGCTCCGGTGGCGGCTGCCAGGACGAGGGTCGGGACGAGGAAGCTGCGGTGAGTGGCTTGGCGGGCAAGGTCCAAGAGTGTGTAGCGGGGCCTGGGCAATGGGTCCAGCTGCGGCAGCGCCACCATCGCCCACACTGCGGTGGCCGCTGCAAGGATGCCCAGGGCGGCAAAGAGGAAGGTGAAGCCGCCCAGGAAGATCAGCGCGGCCCCGATCAGCGGCCCCGCAACGTAGCCCAGGCTCTTCCACGAACCATAGCGGCCGAAATACGTTCCTGCGCTGCGTCCGGCGAGCCGCGCCACCATCGCCGAGGAGGCCGGCGAAAATGCCGAGGCGGCCGCGCCCTGGCCGATCCGTGCGAGGCCAAGCATCAGGGGGTTTGCGCCCCACAGCCCGATCAGCGACATCAGGGCAAAAGCGAAGAGCCCCGCAACCACCACGGGCTTGGTGCCGATGCGGTCACTCAGTGCTCCGAATACAGGTTTCAGCACCACCTCCGCCAGGTCATAAACGGCCAGGATAATGCCCAGGTTGAGCAGGCTCAGCCCGATATCTCCGCTGTGGGCGCCCATTCCGGCGGCGATGCTGTGCGCGCCGAAAGCTGTGACAAAGCCGGCAGCATAGAGCGGCGCCGTGATGGCTGGTGTCGCTGTCGGCGTTTGGCTTGGCGCTGTGGTCATGGGACGGCTCCTGGCAGGTGTTTGGACATTAAAAAGCTCCGGAGTGCGTTATTGGGGGATACGCACTCCGGAGCAGCTTATGGGGCAGGTCCAACATCTTCCTGCGAATTCAAGCTTACGTGGCGGTTGCGGGGAACGCCACCACCTCGAATAACTACTTTCGCTTTACTTTTATAGGGTCTTTCGTCCCTCTTTTACTGACCCTTTTCCAGCGGGCCCGTCACGTCCCCGTGCCTTGGCCGAGGCTGAGCTGGGTGGCGTGGAAGTCGAAGTGCTGAACGGGGTAGGCATAGACATCCGCCAAGGACATCCACGGGGTGAAGAACGGGTCCCAGCGGTCGGGAAAGGACATTCCCCGGGCCATCGCTTGGGCCCTCTCGCGTCCCATCCGCCGCTCAAGGGAGCGCGTGACCCGCCGGAGCTTCGCCGCCATCCTCCTGCGGTTGAAAAACCGGGCCGCAGCCTTGGAACCCAGGTAATTGACGACGTCGAACGGTGCTGTTCCTGCGTTGAGGATCCAGGCAAACGCCCGGCTGAAAGGCGCCGGCAGCACTCCGAAAAAGCGGACCAGAGGCAGCAGGGCCTGCACCACCATGTAGCCGAAAACCATGTGGAACAGCAGTTCCTCGTTGGTCCAGCGGGTGCCGTCGCTCCGGCGGCGGAGGTCCGCGTCGGACGCCGCGGCCAGCCATCGCTCGAGTTCCCTGCAGTTGCGCTCGTAGCCGTGCTGTATGGTTCCCGGAGCCGCGCTCACTCCGGTGTGTCCCGGTGGGCGCCCATGCGGGCCGGGACCACCAGGACCGGGCGGTCCTGGTGGTGGGTCAGCCATGCGGCCACGGAGCCGTTGAGGGCCGCCGAAATGCGGTGCCCCAGTCCGCGTTCCGGTGTTCCCACGATGATCAGGGCGGCGTTGGCCTCGGCCGCCACCCGTCCCAGGGCGCGTGCCGGGTCTCCGGAGAGGATCCGCAGCGTCCACTCCACCGGTTTTCCGGCGCAGGCGGCCCCCACCGTGCCGCGGAGTTCTTCGCTGACGGCGCGGACGTCGGCGTCGTCCTTGCCCGGATGGAGGGACATCCGGTGCGCTGACCGCGCAGGGTCCCACTCGACCAGGTAGCTTGCCTCGTCCACATAGGCGCACAGCAGGGGAGCGCCCATCTTCTCTGCAAGGCCGGTGGCAGACTGCAGCACCTCGGGGTGCTGGCCCGGCAGCACGCCGACCACCAGGGGAGGGGGGCCGCTGAAGCGTTCAGGAGACATACTTCATTGTGGTCCCCCCTGCAGATCTTGAACAGTGCGGCTGCGGCCAGGGCCACGGCCGTTGGCGCCGGCAGCAGGGTCGCCGGACGATGCCTGGTCCGGGTCCCCTCAGTCCGGTTCGTCGTCGTCCGGAGCCTCCCTCGCTGGCTTGGGGCGGCGCCACGTCAGCGTTACGGTGAAGTTTGAGCTGGTGCTGGCGGCGGCAATGAAAGCCCCGGCTTCGGCGTGCAGGTCCAGGCCGAACCTGACCGACACTTCGTCCGGCTTGTCGGGAAGGCCCGTCAGCTCATCGATGACGCCTTGGACCGCGGGCCGGATGTTGCTGAGGGCGCGTTCAAAGGTTTGCTGCGCCCGGGCGAAAACGCTGCTCTGTCCGCCTCCGCGGGTCACCAGCCCGCCGCTGTTGTCTGATATTTCCAGCAGCACGGTTCCGCCGTCGTTCGTCGGAAATTCCACCAGCCGTGTCATTTCGCGTCCTTCCAATTCTGTTTGAGGGCCAGCCCAAGGAAGATCAAACCGCTGGCGGCTACGGTTGCGTTCTGCACCGTGAGCACCACCGCCCGGGCTGACAGGTCCTCGCCCGGGAGCCACATCAGCGGGAGCGTGGCCAGGCAAACCAGGAGAAGCCAGCCGGCCAACGCCGGTGTGTTGGGGGCGCGGATGGCCAGAACGCCTGCCCATGCGCCAAAAAGTGCTTGAAAGATGGTGGCGGCCGTGGCCGCCCAAAGAAAGTCCGTTTCCAGGCCGACCACCCCGAGGAGCGCACCGGCACCGGCCGCCATGGCCAGCGTCACGCGCCCCCTTTCGGTCCGATCAGGCAGCCCGGCGAGCAGGAGCAGGAGGTAACCCGCTGGCGCCAGGAGTGCGTAGACAAAGCGCACGCTGGCTTCCCCTCCGGAATACCACCAGTCCCGGTCCACCCAGTTGAGGTAGGCGAAGAAGACCGCCAGGAGTGCGCCGGCAACGGCCAGGACAATCCCGCCCGCGGCAAGGAAACGGGGATCCAGACCTGCTGTCGCTTGCTTCGGCTGCAGTTCTGATGGAGGCCTTTCTGCGCCGGCCGGGGCCGCTGCGGCCTGTCGAGCAGTCCGCTGTGCTGTCTTCTGCGCCGCCCGCAAGGCGTCGTTTTCGCGGCGCAGTTCGTTCCGCGCCTTCGTCGCCAGCCCGTCCGGATCAGAAGCGGCGGGATCCAGGGCATACAGTTCCGCCGCCACGTCCACCGCGGCCTGCCAGTTTCCGCTGCCTGCGTGATACTCCAGCTCACCCTGCAGGTCGGCGGTCCGCTGCCGTTTGGCGCAATCCCGGGCCCGGGCGGCGGCGTCGGGGAAGTCGGGATCGTCCTGCACAGCGGTGAAGCCGTCGGCGGCCGCCGACCAATCTCCGGCGTCTTCGGCTTCCCTGGCATGTCGGTAGGCCTCGGAACGTTTCAGGTGCTGCGCAGCGGAAGCACGAAGCAACGCCGCATCGCGGTAACCGCCGTCAAGGGTCAGCAGGTCATCGAACAGCTCGATGGCCACCGGATAATGCTTGGTTCGGAGCTCAGCGCAGGCCTGCACGTACAGCGCGCGGAGCTCGGCCTGCCGGATCCGGGCACTGGACCGCGCCGCTGATCCGACCGTATTGTCACCGGATGTGTCCCTGGCGGGCCCCACCGTTGCCGGCCTGTCCTTCAGCGCGGGTCGGGCCGGTGCCTTCAAATTGAACAGCTGCGTGTCGCCACCCCTGACGTACAGCGCCGGCGTCACCCATTCCAGAGTTCCGTCAGGGCTTCCCATGACGGAGATCCGCCCCACCCGGGCGGCCTCGTCCACGCCGCGGCCGTTTGCGATCGCGGCATAGAAACCCTGTGCGAAGGCGATAGCGGCGCCGTCGCTGATCGCAAACTGCATGGCTGCGACTGCACTGATGCCGCTGCGGACCAGCGTTGATGCTGTGCCGGAGAACAGATCCTCACGGCCGGTTTCTCCGGAGGAGCAGGAATTGAGGACCACCAGGCGGGGGCGCGGCACGGCAACGCTCAAGAGGGCCATCAGGCGGATGGCCCGCACCATGGAGGCCCGGCCGTCGGCCCCCACCAGGGCGATCCGGCCCTCATCGTTCTTGGCGTCATAGTCACCGTGGCCGATGAAATGGACGGCGTGCCAGGGTCCGTCGAGCAGCATCGACTGGATCTCGTCCCACGCGCCGCCCGGCGCCCACACGAGTTCAATCCTGCCTTCGGAAACCGGGCCCGCCAGGGCTGCGGCGAGGTGGCCGCGTTCCGCTTCGACGTCCAGTTGCGGAAGGTCGCGCGGGGAGGCAATCAGGCCAAGGATCCTCAGCGGAGGGACGATTTCCAGCGGGTTCAGATGATAGTCCGGCGCCGGAATATGACGAAGCAGCGGCTCCGTCTGGCACAGGTAGCTTTCGGTTTCCGGATCAAACAACATTTCCCACGGCATCGCAGCCAGTTCAGGAGCGGCGAGGCGCAACACCACCCTGAGTTGCTGGCCGCTGTGCTGGGCAGCGCCCAGGCTGGCCCGGTATGTTCCGTAGACCTCTCTGGTAAACAGGGCCTGGAAAAGTTCCTGGCCCACGCCCCGCACTGGGAGCTCGGCGACCGGTGTGGTGCGTCGGGCGGCCACGGCAGAGGCCAGGACGGTGGACTCCAATTCGGCGCGGCGTGCCAGGATCCGGTCTACGTCCAGCCTGAACACCCCCGAGGTGTTTCCTCCGGCCGGCGCCTGAACCACGCGCACCGTGTACTCGCCCCGCTCGGAACCTGATGCGAGTTCGAGTTCTATGTCACCGTCCATGGCAACCTTCTCAGCGCTGTGCGGAGTGCCCTCCACAGTGGATCTTCGGCGCCGGTAGTTCCGGTGCCGGACAGCTCCACAAGACAAGATTGGCGCAGCGTAACTGCCGGCACAAGGGGGCAATCAGCTGTCCGGCCGGGGAAGCGGGCACCACGGCCGTTGGGCCCTTGTACACCCCCTTGCCCCGGAATAACGTTGAGGCATAGGGAGAGGTGGTCCGTGGTGGAAATCTACATGTGGTGGCTTGATCTGGATCTGGCCAGCAAGGAATGGCTGCGCGAAAACCTGCGCGCGGATGAATTGCCGTTGTTCGTGCTGCAGGGGATTGCCGAGGCCGGCGGCCCGCACCCGGACACCGCCACAGGGGTCCTCACGAACGCGGACTGGGACTTTATCGAGACCCAGTCGGAATTCGTGGACTGACTTTTCGCGGCCAACAATGCCGTGCCAAAACCATTGCGGCCTCCGCGCCGGAGTGGTTGCATGGGGTGCATGGCCACCGAAGAGAGTTATGTCCTAGCGATCGGAACCAAAAAAGGGCTATGGCTGGCGACCAGCCAGGACCGGCAGGCATGGTCCATGTCCGGCCCCCATTTCCTGATGAGCGAAGTCCCCAGCATCGGCATCGATACCCGCAACGGGCGGGCCCGGATCATGGTGGGTGTGCGCTCCGAGCACTGGGGACCCACCGTTGCCCATTCGGACGACCTCGGGGCGACTTGGACCGAGCCCGAACAGGGCGCCATCAAGTTCCCGGAGGGCACCGACGCCGCCGTGGAACGCATCTGGCAGATCTACCCCGACGCCGAATCCCGCCCGGGCGTGGTCTGGGCCGGGGCCGAACCCATCTCCGTCTGGAAATCCACTGACGGCGGCGAACACTTCGAACTGAACCGCGGGCTCTGGGACCATCCGCACCGCAGCGAGTGGGGCGCCGGGTACGGCGGAGCGGCCGCGCACTCGATCGTTGTCAATCCGTCCGGGGACAACGTTCACGTTGCTATGAGCACCGGCGGCGTTTACCGCTCGCTCGACGGCGGCACCTCCTGGGAACCCCGGAACAAGGGCATCTCGGCGTACTTCATGCCGGATCCCAACCCGGAATTCGGCCAGTGCGTGCACAAGATCGCGGCGGATTCCGCCGTCGAGGGCCGCCTCTACGCCCAAAACCACCACGGTGTATACCGCACGGATGACAACGGCGAGAACTGGGAATCAATTGCGGAAGGCCTGCCCGCCGATTTCGGCTTCGTGATGCTGACCCATCCACGGCGGGCAGGCACCGCATGGGTGATTCCGCTGAAGGCCGACGGCGAACGCATCCCGCCCGACGGGAAGCTCGCCGTACACCGTACGGACGATGCCGGGAAGACTTGGAAACGCCTGGATTCCGGGCTGCCGCAGGGCGAATACAACGCGGTGCTCCGTGACGCTGCCTCGGTGGATTCCGCAGAACCGGCCGGGGTGTACTTCGGAACGCGCGGTGGCTCGGTCTACGCCAGCCCTGACGAAGGTGAGCACTTCACCGAAGTGGCCTCACATCTGCCGGACGTCCTGTGTGTCCGCGCCGCCGTGGTGTCCGCGGCTCTGGTGCCTGGCGCTCCGGTACCCGCTTGAGGGTCCGTTGTGGCTGACATCAGCGTGGTGCTGCCCGGCGTCCTCCAGCCGCTCGCCGGCGGGCAGTCCATACTGACTACACCCGCCGACGGGGCCGTGACTGTGGGGTTCTTGCTGGACTCGCTGGCCGGGGACTATCCCGTGCTGGCGAGGCGGTTGAGGGATGAAACCGGTGCCCTCCGCCGCTACGTGAATATTTACGTCAACGGGGACGAGGTCCGGCGCTTGCAGGGACTGGAAACTGAGGTGGCTGCCGGACAGGAAGTGGTGATCATCCAGTCCGTGGCAGGCGGCTGAAGGGCTCAGGCTACTCGCCAAATGCTGCACTCGTCCGAATTGATCGCCTTGCGCATCCCGGTCAGGCGGTCCATGATCCACACCACTCCGATGCCCGGCGCAGTTTCCTGCACGCGGCCCCGGCGGATCACTACATCGTCATAGCTGGGACCCACCGAGAGGCGGGCTTCAATCTCGTCGCCGCGGTGCAGCTGGTCCAGGGCGCGAACGCGGGTTACATGTGCTTTGGCTTCCTTCAACATGGCGGGGCCTCCTGAGCCGGAGCTTGTGGATGTGCCTGCAATTGCCGGCACATCCAGTGTCCTGCGCCATTGTTGCCGCTGCGTTTCATGCCGGTAATGGCCGCGTTAGTTTTCCGCGCCCGCGCTGTTTCCGGCCCCCCGGCCGGGCCTGTCCCCCGGGCCCGTGGCCGCCAACGGCTCGTCCGGTGTCAGTCCAGCAGACCCTCGAAGGCGTGGTCCAGGGCGAGGCGGACGGCACCCGTCAGGGCTGAGTGGTCGCCAAGCGTGGAAGCCGCCAGCCTTGGCCGGGCGGAGTTGAGCCTGTTCAGCTCGTGTTCGAGGGCAGGAAGCAGGACGTCCCCGGCGCCCGCAGGTCCGCCGGCCAGCACCAGGAGTTCCGGGTCCAGGAGTGTGCTTACGACGGCGGCAGCGCGGGCAGTGCGCTCCATCACCACGGCGATGACTTCGACGGCGGCCGGGTCCCCGCGCCGGGCGGCGTCGACCACGATTTCGGCGGTCATGCTGCCGGGGTTCCCTCCGGACAATGCCACCAGGGCGCTGCCGCCGGGGGCTTCGTCCCGTTCGCCCGCAATGATTTCCGCTGCGGCGACGGCGCCGAGTTCGCGGCACATCCCGCCCACTGCGTCCGTGTTGCCGACGCCCTCCACGAGTTCCAGGAACCGCATCTCGCCTGCGGCACCGCCCCCGCGGATCAGCCGGCCGCCCAGGCAGATTCCTGCTCCCAAGCGTTCGCCCGCCAGCAGGACTATCACGTTGTCCACATTTTGGGCGACCCCGAGCCAACGCTCCGCCAGCACGGCCAGGTTCGCATCGTTTTCCGCCAGCACCGGCCAGCTGAAGTCCGGCTGAAGGGATTCGCGCAGGTCCAGGGCCGCCATTCCCGGCAGGTAGGACTCCAGGGCCACGGCATGCCCGTCCGACGTGACGGGGGCAGGTACTGCCATGCCGCAGGACAGCACGTTGCGGGGATCGATCCCGGCCTTCGGCAGTAGCTCCTGCAGCAGCTTCCGGGTGAGCCGGAGGCGCTCGGGCGCGCCCACATGTTCGTCCCGCCAGGCCTCGGTGCGTTCCGCGACGATCCGGCCCTTGAGGTCGGCCAGGCAGCATGTGACTTTGGTGGCGCCCAGGTCCACGCCTGCCACAAATCCTGCCCCGGCGTTGAGGGAGTACCGGCGCGACGGCCGTCCGGAACGGACAGGACCCCCTGGCGTCCCCCCGGCCCCGCCGGTCTCCACCACCCAGCCGAGGGCGATCAATTCGTCACACACCGAGTGGACTGTCGGCCTGGAGAGGCCGGTGGCGGTGATGAGGTCGTTGGCATTGAGTTCGCCTGAGGTGACCAGGGCGCTCAGCACAGCTTCCGCCGTGATGCGGCGCAGGACAGGTGTTGTGGCAGCGGTACGTCGCTCGGACATCTTCCAGCACCCCCCTTGACGTGGCAATCATCCAGCTCACATACTAGCTGGCAGTGGTTTATTAGAGTCTCTAATAAATACTCATCAGGCTCAAGTTGGACCGACAGACGTGGGAGTCCGGGCTTGGCCATCACTCAACCCACCTTCGAGGAGAGCAATGAAGCAACGCCTCAAATCTGCATGCACGGCAACCGTACTGGCAGTGGCGGTCTCGGCCCTGGGCCTGACCCCCGCCGTCGCGGAAGCCGCTGATGCGCCGGGCGCACCGGGATCAGCCGCCACCTGGACCAAGGGCGACAAAGAGGGCGTAGGCACGGCCCTCGGCACGGCGTCAAAGGTCTGGTACACCCTGACCGAGGGGACCATGAGCGAGGTCTACTATCCCCGCGCCGACACGCCTAACACCCGTGAACTGCAGTTCGCCGTCAGCGACGGCACCACGGCACAGCGCGAAAGCGACCAGGCCAGCCGCACCGTTGAGCTGGCCGACCCCAAGGCGCTCAGCTACCGGCAGATCACCACCGACGACGCGGGCCGCTGGCGGCTGACCAAGACGTACGTCACGGACCCTGCCCGGTCCACCGTGATGCTCGGTGTCACCTTCGAAGTCCTCGACGGCGGCGACTACCAGCTGTTCGTGCTCTCCGATCCGTCCCTGGCAGGCACCTCGGGCGGGGACACCGGCAGCATCTCCGAGGGCGCGCTGCTGGCTTCCGACCTGGAAGATGCCGCCACACCTGTTGCCACAGCCTTGGTCTCGTCTGCCGGGTTCGCAGCCATGGGCAACGGCTATGCGGGCAGCAGCGACGGCTGGACGGACCTCTCGTCCGACGGCACGCTGGATGGCGCACATCCGGCCGCAGGACCCGGCAACATCTCCCAGACGGGGCAGATTCCGCTGACCCCCGGCGGTCGCACGGAGTTCTCACTGGCCATGGGCTTCGGCGCCGATACCGCGGAGGCGCTGGCCACGGCTACTGCCAGCCTCAAGAGCGGCTACGCGAAGGTTGCCCGGAAGTACACCGGCGAATGGCGGAAGTACCTCGCCTCGCTCAACGAGCCCTCCGGCCAACTGGAAGGCGGGCTCCGGACGCAGTATGACGTTTCGCTCATGACCGTGAAATCGCATGAGGACAAGACCTACCCCGGTGCCTTCATCGCTTCCCTGACCATTCCGTGGGGCCAGGTTGCCAGCGCCGAAACACACCGTGAGGGCTACCACGCGGTGTGGGCCCGCGACATGTACCAGTCGGTCACGGCTCTCCTGGCCGCCGGGGACACCCAGGCTGCCCGGCGCGGCGTCGACTGGCTCTTCGAATACCAGCAGCAGCCCGACGGGCACTTCCCGCAGACCTCGAAGGTGGACGGAACAATCGGCCAGAACGGCATCCAGCTGGACGAAACAGCCTTCCCCATCCTGCTCGCCAACCAAGTGGGCCGCACGGACGGCGGTTTCTACCGCAAAGAGCTCAAACCGGCCGCGGACTACCTCGTGGCGGCCGGTGCCAAGACACCCCAGGAGCGCTGGGAGGAGACCGGTGGGTACTCGACGTCGACCCTCGCCTCCCAGATCGCCGCGCTTGCCGCCGCTGCGGACATCGCCGGGAAGAACGACGACGCCGCATCAGCCGCGATCTACCGCGCCACGGCCGACGAGTGGCAGCGAAGCACGGAGAAGTGGATGTTCACCACCAACGGCCCCGTGGGCGACGGCAACTACTACCTCCGTATCAGCGCGAGCGGCAACCCGAACGACGGCGCGTCCCGTGACTGGGGCAACGGCGCCGGCCAGCATCCGGAGAACGCAGTGCTGGACGCAGGCTTCCTCGAATTGGTGCGCCTGGGCGTCAAGGCTCCCGACGACCCGTTTGTGGCGGACTCGCTGGCTGAAACGGACGCCTCCATCTCCCAGGAGACCCCCGGCGGCCGCATGTGGCACCGCTACACCTACGACGGCTATGGCGAAAAAGCGGACGGCTCGCCGTGGGACGGCACCGGGATCGGCCGGCTCTGGCCGCTTCTGAGCGGTGAGCGCGGCGAATACGCGCTGGCCAACGGCGAGGACGCGCTGCCGTACCTGCAGACTATGCATTCGGCGGCCAATGCCGGGTTCATGATTCCGGAGCAGGTCTGGGACTCGGAAGAGCCCACCTCCTACGGCCACGAACTGGGACGCAGCACCGGCTCCGCCTCGCCGCTGTCCTGGGCGATGGCCCAGTACGTGCGGCTCGCGGCCGGCGTGAACAACGGTTCCCCGGTGGAAACGCCGGCCAACGTGGCCGCCCGCTACGCCTCCGGCGCCACCGTCTCCACGCCGGAGCTGGACCTGACGAGCCCTGCTGCCCTGTCCATCGCGGACGCCGCCACGACTACTGTCGCCGGCACGACGAACGCTTCCACGGTGTATGTCTCCGTGAATGGCGCGGTCACCGAGGCGCCGGTCACGGCCGGTGCGGACGGCGTCGGGTCCTTCTCGCTCGATGTTCCGCTGACCGGGGCCAAAAACAAGATCGTCGTCGCGGGCGTGGCCGCCGACGGAGGCACCGCCCAGGAAGAAACCACCGTGCTCTACTACGGCACCCGCCTCGGAGCCCTCGCGGATCCGGGCGGTGACGACAACGGTCCCGGCAGCTACACCTACCCCGCCAACCCGGCCTATGTGCCCGGCGCCTTCGACCTCACCGGAGTGGAGGTTTACGACGCCGGCGAGGACTACGCGTTTGTCACCACCATCGCCGGGGAGGTCACCAACCCCTGGGGCGGCCAGGGCATCTCGCACCAGCGCCTGAACATCTACCTGGGCACCGGCACCGGCGGCGCTGTTCCCGGCCTGCCCGGAACCAACATCAATGTTGAACACGCCTGGGACTCGGTGATCGTCACGGACGGCCGCTTCGACGGCGCCGGTGTCTTCTCTCCCGACGGCACGCGGACCTCCGCCGTGAGCCTGCTGGCTGTCCCTGAGGCGCGGCAAATTGTCACCCGTGTGCCCAAGGCGGCACTGGGCAGCCTTGATCCGGCTACGGCCCGGATGTCCGTCGCGATGTTCGGGAACGCCGAGGCAGGCGAAGGAATCGGCAATGTCCGCCCGGTGTACGACGGCGACTACTGGGCAGCCGGCGATCCGTCGTGGATCAAGGAATGGCGCTTCGGTGGCGGCGCCGGAGTCTTCGACGGCGGCCTGGACTCCCGCGACTCCGACACCAGGGACCCGAATGCCCTGGACGTGATCGTGGGCGACGGCCAAAGCCAGGCCATCGTCCTCGACTGGCGCGCAGGATCGCCCGTGGTGGTCCCGATGGTGGGATTGACGCCCTAGCGCCCGTCAGCGCCGCAACTGGAAACACGACGCCGGCCGCCCCGGAAACGGGGCTGCCGGCGTCGTGCTTTACTGCGTCAGATGCGGCGGTGCTATATCCGGGGTTGTCAGATCCGGCGGTCGCCTGACCGCTGGATCCTGAACCAGCGGTAGCCGTAGCGCTCCAACTCCAGCTCGAAGCCGCCGTCGTCCGCCAGGGCGATGTTTTCGCCGTCGAGCAGGTCCAGCAGGATGGCGCCGCCGAACGTCTCCTTGGGATCTTCCGGCGACGAAACCCTTGCCGTGACGGAGGCCGGCTGCGCGGCCATGTTGTGCGCCAGGACCAGCGTGGAACCGGCACGGGTGCAGCTGTGCAGGAGCACCCCGGGATTGGCCTGCTTGATGAGCTCGAAGTCGCCCCAGCTGAGTTCCGGGCTTTCCCGGTAGCGCCGGATGAGGGTGGCGATGAAATTCCACAGCGAGTCAGGGTCCCGGACGGCCTGCGCGGCGTTGATGTTCTTGGGCCCGAAGTAGCCGTCAACCACCTGCGCCACCAGCTTGTCCGCGGGCGCGGTGGAAAATCCGCCGTTGTCGGTGTCGTTCCACTGCATGGGGGACCGAACCGCCGACCGGCCCTCGGCGCGCAGGTCCTCACCCATGCCGATTTCCTCGCCATAGAACAGGACCGGCGTTCCGGGCAGGGAGAACATCAGCGAGTAGACCATGCGGAGCCGGGCGGGATCGCCGTCGAGCATCGGGGGCAGGCGGCGCCGGAGTCCGCGTCCATACATCTGCATGTCCGGATCCGCGCCGAAGGCGGCAAAGACTTCGGCCCGCTCCTCATCGGTGAGCTTGTCCAGCGTCAGCTCATCGTGGTTGCGCACGAACATGGCCCACTGGTTGTCCGGGTGGATGGCCGGCCTGCCGGTCAGGGTCTTGGCCAGCGGGCGCGCATCCTCCCTGGCCAGGGAAAGGTAAAGGTTCTGCATGCTCAGGAAGTCGAACTGCATGTTCAGCTCGTTGCCGTCCGGCCCGCCGAAGTACTTCACCTGGTCCTTGTACGGAAGGTTGACCTCGCCCAGGAGCACAGCACTCCCGTTGCGCCGGTTGAGGAAGCTGCGCAGGGCCGCCAGGTAGTCGTGCGGATCGATCTTCGCCGCGTCCTCCTTGGACACGCCCTGCAGCTCCAGGAAGAACGGCACGGCGTCCAGCCGGAACCCGTCCAGACCCATCTGCAGCCAGAAACCCATGGATTTGGCGATCTCGTCCCGGACCTTCGGATTGGCGACGTTCAGGTCCGGCTGGTGCTTGGCGAACATGTGCAGGTACCACTCGCCGGTGGCCTTGTCCTGGGTCCAGATGGACGTTTCCTCGCCGGGAAACACCACCTGTTCCGACGTGTCCGGGGGAGTGTCCTTCCGCCAGACGTAGTAGTCCCGGTACGGGTTGTCCACGGACTTCCGGGACTCCTTGAACCAGGGGTGCTTGTCCGAGGTGTGGTTGATGACGAAGTCCGCGATCACCCGCATTCCCCGGTCCTTCGCGGTCCGGATGAACTCCACCACGTCGCCCAGGGTGCCAAGGCGCGGGTCCACGCCGTACATGTCGGTGATGTCGTAGCCGTCATCCCGGTCCGGGGACGGGTAGAACGGCATGAGCCAGATGCACGTGACCCCCAGCGCCGCCAGGTAATCCACGCGCTGGATCAGGCCGCCGAAATCCCCGGTGCCGTCGCCGTCGTCGTCGAAAAAGGTTTCCGGGTCCAGGCAATAGACCACGGCGTTCTTCCACCACAGATCGGACGTCTCCGCGATCCTCATGCCGTCACCGCCCGGGTCCCGCTGCCGGCCCGCAGCCGGGGGAGCACGTGTTCGGCGAACGCCTCGATGAAGGGCTTCTGCTCCTGGCCCACGAAGTGCAGGTACAGCTCATCGAAGCCCAGGTCCGCGTATTCCTGCAGCCATGTGGCGTGCTGGTCCAGGCTGGAGGAGATGTTGACGGCCTTGCGGACCTGTTCCTCGCCGACGTCGGTGCTGACACCGTCGAAGTGCGCGGCGGTGGGCAGGTCCCAGGGGATGGGCGGAGCGAAGACGTTGGACCGCCACTGGTCCAGGGCGATTGAGACCGCCTCTTCCTCCCGCGGCGCCCAGGACAGGTGGATCTGGAGCACTGCCTTGCCCCGGCCGCCGTTGTCCCGGTAGGCGGCAAGCATTTCCTTCAGCTTTGCGTGGGGCTGGTTGACGGTGACCAGGCCGTCCGCCCAGTCCGCTGCGCGCCGTGCGGTCTGCACGCTGATGGCGGGGGCGATCAGCGGCGGCTTGGTCTCCGGGACATCCCACAGCCGTGCCTGTTCCACCGTGACCAGGCCGTGGTGGGTCACCTCCTCGCCGTTGTGCAGGCGTCGGATGACGTCCACGCACTCCTCCAGGCGCTGCTGGCGGGTTTCCTTGGCCGGCCACGCATCGCCCGTGATGTGTTCATTCATGTTCTCCCCGCTGCCCGGAGCCATCCAGAACCGCCCGGGAAACATGTCCGCCAGGGTGGCCGAGGCGTGCGCGATGATCGCGGGATGGTAGCGCTGGCCCGGCGCCGTGACCACGCCGAAGCGCAGCGAGGTGGTGGCCAGCGCTGCACCCAGCCAGGACCAGGCGAAACCGGAGTGGCCCTGCCGCGCGGACCAGGGTTCGATGTGGTCCGAGCACATGGCGGCGTCGAATCCCGCTTGCTCGGCTAATTGGACGTCCTGGAGCAGTTGGCCCGGGCTGATCTGTTCATGCGATGCGTGAAATCCGATAGTTGCCATCGTTAATGTCTACCGGCGGGGAGTGCGCGTGTCGAGGAAAGCACGCGCGGACTCGGATTCTGCATAGACTCTAGCCATACCGACCCGGGACAGCGGGACACCGGACAGCGATGACGCTGGAAAGGGAGTGGCGGGGTGGAGCTAGGCATTGTGCGGGAACACCGCGAGGGCGAGCGGCGGGTTGCCGCGACGCCGGAGACGGTGCAGCAGCTGATCGGCCTGGGGCTTGAGGTCCTGGTCCAATCCGGGGCGGGAACCGCGGCCGGCCACAGTGACGACTCCTACGTCCGGGCCGGCGCGCGGATCGTCCCCGAACTGGACCCCGGTTCACTCGATGTCCTCGCCCATGTGCGCCCGCTGGAACCGGCGACGGCGGCGGCACTGCGCCGCGGTGCCGTGACCGTTGGCCTCGCATCGCCGTCGTCCGAACTGCCCGCTGTACAGGCGCTGGCCGCCGCCGGTGTCACCTCCTTCGCACTCGAACTGGTGCCCCGGATTTCCCGGGCCCAGTCGATGGACGCCCTGTCCTCCCAGGCCCTCGTGGCAGGCTACCGCTGCGTGCTGGAAGCGGCCATCCGCCTGCCCCGCTTTTTCCCGCTCTTCATGACAGCGGCCGGAACCATCCCGCCTGCGCGCGTCCTGGTGCTCGGCGTCGGCGTGGCGGGGCTGCAGGCCATCGGAACGGCAAAGCGGCTGGGCGCCCGGGTCTCCGCGAACGACATCCGGCCCGCTTCGGCGGACGAGGTTGCCTCGATGGGCGGCACCTTCATCAAGCTGGACCTGGAGACGGCCGAGGCCTCGGGCGGCTATGCGCGGGAGTTAAGCGCTGACCGCGGCGCCCTGCAGCGGCAGTTGCTGGCGCCGCACGTTGCCCAGGCGGACGTGCTGATTACGACGGCGGCTGTCCCCGGCAGGCGGGCCCCGCTCCTGGTGAGCCGGGAGATGGTGCAGGGCATGCGCCCCGGCTCCGTGGTGGTGGACCTTGCCGCGGAGTCCGGCGGCAATGTGGAGGGATCGGTTCCCGGCCAGGACATCGCGGTGGAGACCGCCGACGGCCAGGGCACCGTGACTCTGGTGGGTATGAAGGACGCCGCCTCTGCCATGCCGGCGGACGCGTCCCGGCTGTATGCCAAGAACGTGGCCAACCTGCTGGCCCTGATGGTCCGGGACGGAACCCTGGCCCTCGACTTCGGCGACGAAGTGGTGGCCGGCACGTGCCTGACGCACGACGGCGTGGTGCGGCATGCGCCCACGGCGGACGCCCTGGCAGTAGCGAACCGGAAGTTCGACAACGAGGGGGTGGCCTGATGGACGGCATCAGCCTGCTCACGATTACCGTGCTGGCGGTTTTCGTGGGCTTCGAAGTGGTCTCGAAGGTGTCCAGCACCCTGCACACACCGCTGATGTCCGGGGCCAACGCCATCCACGGCATCATCCTGGTGGGTGCCATCATCGTGGCCGGCCAGGCCGCGGACCCGTGGGTCCTCGCCGTCGCGCTCCTCGCCGTCGTGCTGGCCACCGCCAACCTGGTGGGCGGATTCGTGGTGACCGACCGCATGCTGGAGATGTTCGGCGGGCGCAGGGACGGGAAGGGGCCACGATGAGCATCCTGGACCCCACCTGGACGGGCCTCCTCTACCTCGTGGCGGCAGTGTTGTTCATCCTGGCGCTCATGGGCCTGAACTCGCCCCGCACCGCCCGCCGCGGCAACCTCGTGGGCGCCGCGGGCGCCGTGCTGGGCGTGGCCACGGTGTTCCTCTCGGCCCGGCTGGAGAACATTCCCTGGATCCTCGGCGCGATAGCCGTGGGTTCGGCGGTTGCCGCCCCCGTGGCCCGGCGCGTCAAGATGACCCAGATGCCGCAGCTCGTCGCCGCGTTCAACGGCGTGGGCGGCGGTGCCGCTGCGCTCGTGGCACTCCTTGAACTCGGGCACACGGCCGACGCCTGGGTCCGCCTGGCCATCGCCTTCACCCTGCTGGTGGGTGCGGTGTCCTTCGCCGGTTCCGCCGTGACGTTCGCCAAGCTGCAGGAGCTCATGACCACCCGTCCGGTGGTGTTCCCCGGACTGCCCGTGGTCATGGCGGCGGTGCTGCTGGCCGCGCTGGGTGCCGGTGTCGCCGTCGTCCTGACCGGCTCGCTGCCGCTGGCATTGGTGCTGCTGATCCTGGGACTCGGCGCGGGCATCTTCCTGGTGCTGCCCGTGGGCGGCGCGGACGTGCCGATCGTCATCTCGCTGCTGAACGCCTTCACGGGCCTGGCCGTCGCGGCCTCGGGACTGGTGCTGGGCAACGTGCTGCTGCTCGTGGCCGGCACCCTGGTGGGAGCCTCGGGTACCATCTTGACCCGGGCCATGGCTGCCGCCATGGGCCGCAGCGTGGCGGGCATCCTGTTCGGAGCCTTCAGGGGAGGTTCGACGGCGGGCTCCACCGCGGTCAGTGACCGCCCGGTGCGCTCCTCCAGCGCGGAGGACGTCGCCGTGCTGCTGGGTTACGCGCAGCGCGTGATCATTGTTCCCGGCTACGGCCTGGCCGTGGCCCAGGGCCAGCACACCGCGGCGGAACTGGCCAAGGCACTGCAGCTCCGGGGAATCCAGGTGGACTTCGCCATCCATCCCGTGGCGGGCCGCATGCCCGGGCACATGAACGTGCTCCTGGCCGAAGCCAACGTTCCGTACGAGGAGCTCCGGGAAATGACCGAGATCAATGCGGACTTCAAGACCGCGGACGTCGCCCTGGTGGTCGGCGCCAATGACGTGGTCAACCCCGCCGCCAAGACCTCGTCCGGATCGCCCATCTACGGGATGCCCATCCTGGAAGTGGCCGACGCCCGGCAGGTGGTGTTCCTCAAGCGGTCCATGCGCCCCGGCTTCGCAGGCATCGAGAACGAATTGCTCTACGAACCGCAGACCACCCTGCTGTTCGGCGACGCGAAGGACTCGCTGACCAAGGTCCTGGGGGCGGTCAAGGCCCTGTAGCCGGGTCCCGGCACACCGGCCCGCCGCGGGGGTGGTGCGAAGCCCGGTGCCGGGCAAGAATGGGCGTTATGCAACTGCCGGTGATGCCTCCGATCGCACCCATGCTCGCCAAAGCCGTCAGCGGCCTGCCCGACGTCCCGGAGTCCGGCCCGAAATGGAGCTTTGAACCCAAATGGGACGGCTTCCGGTCCATCATCTTCCGGGATGGCGACGAGGTGGAGATCGGCAGCCGCAACGGCAAGCCCATGACCCGCTACTTCCCGGAACTCGTGGAGGCCTTGAAGGCAAACCTGCCGCCGCGGTGCGTGATCGACGGCGAAATCGTCCTGGTGGGCGCCTCCGGCGACCGGCTGGACTTCGAGGCCCTCCAGCAGAGGATCCATCCGGCGGCCAGCCGGGTGAAGCTCCTCGCGGCGCAGACGCCGGCGAAGTTCGTGGCTTTCGACCTGCTGGCCCTGGGCGACGAGGACCTTACCGGGCGGCCGTTCACCGAGCGGCGCAGCATGCTGGAGAAGGCCCTCGCCGGGAGTTCCGCGCCCGTCCACCTGACCGCCGCGACCCTGGATAACGCCACCGCGCAGCAGTGGTTCCACCAGTTCGAGGGAGCCGGGCTCGACGGGATCGTGGCCAAGGCCCTGGACGGCACGTACCAGCCGGACAAGCGCGTGATGCTCAAGGTCAAGCACGAGCGCACGGCCGACTGCGTCCTGGCCGGCTACCGCGTGCACACCAGCGGGTCGGACCGGATCGGTTCGCTCCTGCTGGGGCTCTATGACGGCGACGGCGGGCTGGCCAGCGTGGGCGTGGTGGGGGCCTTCCCGATGCAGCGCCGCAAGGAACTTTTCCAGGAACTCCAGCCGCTGGTGACGGACTTCGACGGCCACCCCTGGGCCTGGGCCAAGCAGGAGGAGGGCGGCCGGACGCCGCGGAAGGCCGAAGGCAGCCGCTGGAGCGCCGGCAAGGACCTGTCCTTCATCCCGCTCCGCCCCGAGCGTGTGCTGGAAGTGAAGTACGACCACATGGAAGGCGAACGGTTCCGCCACACCGCCCAGTTTGTCCGCTGGCGCCCGGACCGGGACCCGGAATCCTGCACCTACGACCAGCTGGAAGAGCCGGTCAAGTACAACCTGGCCGAGGTCCTGGCCACCTGACCTTTGTTTGAGCCTCCTGGTGGTTAAACACCGGCGGCCCGCCCCCGGGAGGGGACGGGCCGCCGTCGTATATTGCGCGTTTACTTGAGGCCGAGCTCGCGGGTGGGGGTCTTGAAGGATTCCTTGGCCGTGAGGGCGGAGATCGCCGCAACGCCGCAGATGACTGCCGTGAAGATGCTGATCTGGACCCAGCCGCCGGGCTTGATGCCGCCCATGGCAGCCACGATCGCCGGGGCGAAGCCGGCCATCAGGAAGCCGAGCTGGGTGCCGATGGCCAGGCCGGAGAACCGGACCTTGGTACTGAACATCTCGGCGTAGAAGGACGGCCAGACGGCGTTGGAGGCTGCGTAGCCGAAGGAGAAGAAACCGATGGCTGCCGCGAACATCAGCGGGACGCTGCCGGACTCGAGGCTGACCAGGAAGACCGGCGTCAGGATGGCACTGGCCACGGCGCCGTAGATGAAGACGGGCTTGCGGCCGATCTTGTCCGCCAGCATGCCGAACAGCGGCTGGGTGCCGAGGGCCACGAAGTTCGCGCCGACTACGAGCCAGAGGGTGGTAGTGCCGTCCACGCCGGCCACGGTCTTGGCGTAGCTGATGGCCAGGGTGCCGAACACGGTGGAGACGGCGGCGATGAAGGCGCAGGCTACGACGCGGAGGACGTCGCGCCAGTGGTGCTTCAGGAGGTCGGCAACCGGGAGCTTGGAGATGGCGGCGGACTTCTGGGCTTCGGCGAATGCCGGCGGTTCGTGCAGCGTGCGGCGGATGAAGAAGGCCACCAGGACCACCACGGCGCTGAGCCAGAACGGGACGCGCCAGCCGATGCCGTACTTGATCTCGTCGGGCAGCGCGAGCACGGGGATGAAGACGAGGGCGGCGAGGATCTGGCCGCCCTGGGTGCCGGTGAGGGTCCAGGACGTGAAGAACGAACGGCGGTTATCCGGTGCGTGTTCCAGGGTCATCGACGAGGCGCCGGCCTGCTCGCCGGCGGCGGAGAGGCCCTGGCAGAGGCGGGCGAGCACCAGCAGGGCCGGAGCCCACCAGCCCACGGTGTTGAAGTCGGGGAGGCAGCCGATGAGGAAGGTGGAGGCTCCCATCAGCACCAGGGTGAACATGAGGACCTTCTGCCGGCCCACACGGTCGCCGAAGTGGCCCAGGATGACCGCCCCCACCGGGCGGGCCACATAGGCGAAGCCGAACGTGGCGAAGGACATGATGGCGGCGTTGGCATCAGCATTGGGGAAAAACACGTGCGGGAAGATCAGCGCTGCGGCGGAACCGAAGATGAAGAAGTCGTAGTACTCGACGGCGCTTCCCAGGAAGCTGGCGAGGGCTGCCTTCTTCGGGGTCCCGGCCGGTGCAACGGTGCCCGGCGTCGTGGACGGGAGTGTCTGGCTCATGGTGTTCCTTTGTGTGACGACATTGTCGCGGATGGATCAGGATTTTCGCAGCTGCCGCGCTTCGTTTCTGGAAACCCCGGCCAAGGCCTTGATGGTTGGCCCTTGCCGGCGGCGGCTGGTGGTCCGTGTAAAGACCCGGACGAGTAGCCACATGGTGGGAGCTACTTGTGCGATATAGCAATGATGGCTGTGAGGACTGTCACTTGTCAAGGAAAATAGTCACCATCTAGAAATAGCTCTCACAATGTGGCAACATCGAGATATGAGTGTGAATCAAGACACAGAGCTGGAAGCCGCCGGACGAGTCGCTGCTGCGGCGGGCGGGGGAACCGGGACAGCCAAGGCGCCCAAGGGGGCCAAGGAAGACTCCCGCACGGACATGGTAGGCAAGGCGCTGGGTCTGCTTGTCCTGCTGGGCGATGAACCGCGCGGTGCCAGTGCTGCGGAGTTGTCCCGCCGCGCGGAGCTGCCGTTCAGCACCACGTACCGCCTGCTTGGCTCGCTCACGCGGGATGGTTTTGTGGACTACGAGCCGGACGGCCGCCGCTACCACCTGGGCCTGCGCGTCTTCCAGCTGGGCCAGCGGGTATCCAACCACCATGGATTTGCCGGCACTGCGCTGCCCATCCTTCGCCGGGTCACCGAGAAAACCGGGGAGGCCACCATCCTCTCCGTCCGGGACGGAAACCATCACCTTACGGTCAACAAGGTGGACGGACCGCAGACGTTCCGTGTGACGAGCGATCCGGGGCACCTCGGTGCGCTGCACACCACGTCGGTGGGCAAGGCCCTGGTGGCTTTTGCCGAGGATGCTGAGCGGAAGCGCCTGGTGGAGGAGCTGCCGCTTGACCCGCTGACTGAATTTTCCGTCACGGACCGGGAGGCCTTCCGGACCGAGATCGACCAGGTCCGCCGCCGGGGCTACGCCGTCATGGACGAGGAGAACGAGCTGGGCATGCGCGCCGTGGCTGTTCCCGTATTCAATGCGCAGGGCTACGCCTTCGCCTCCCTGGCCACGGCCGTTCCGGTCTTCCGGCTCAGCCTGGACGACCTGGTGGCCCTTGTTCCCGTCCTTCAGGAAGCCGCCGCGGAGCTGGCGGCCAGGCTGCCGCAGCGATGAGGTGCGCCGCTCGCGGAGCCGTGCGTCGCCGTCGTAATTTGTTCGCGATAAGAACAGTAGTGCAACATGTGAACTTTTCCTGTACTGTAATCCCTACCACCCGGCAGACGGCCGGCGCCCAGTGCGTCCCGGCAAGCCGAGTGCCGTTGTCAAAGGAGCTAAACGGATGAGCAATCGAGCAGAGTCCTTTCTGGTGGGCCTCGTAGGCGATGGCGTGATGCCGTCGCTCACGCCCCACATGCACGAACGCGAAGGCGACGTGCAGGGCCTGCGGTACCTCTACCGCCCCATCGACCTGCTGGAGCTGGGCCTCCCGGGTGAATCCGTGGGCGAGCTCCTGAAGAGCGCCCACCGCCTCGGCTTCAACGGGCTGAACATCACCCACCCGTGCAAGCAGCTGGTCCTGGACCACCTTGACGAAATTTCCCCGGATGCCCGCCGCCTTGGAGCGGTGAACACGGTGACCATCCGGGACGGCCGCTTCATCGGCCACAACACGGACTTTTCCGGCTTCGCGGCCGCCCTTGCCTCGGGCCTGCCCGGGGCCAAGCTGGACCGCGTGGTCCAACTGGGTGCCGGCGGCGCCGGTTCCGCCGTTGCCTACGCCCTGCTCACCGCCGGCGTCCGCCACCTGGACCTTGTGGATACGGATGCGGACCGCTGCGCCGCGCGCGCCGCGGAACTGGCCGGGTTCTTCCCGGACAGCACCGTTGCGGGACGCACGACGGCGGAGCTGCCGCAGCTGATGCCCCTCGCCGACGGTCTGGTGCACTGCACCCCGGTGGGCATGGCCGCGCACCCGGGCGCGCCGCTGGACCTCTCCCTGCTCGAATCCCGGCACTGGGTGGCGGACATTGTCTACCGCCCGATCGAGACCGAACTGGTCCGCGAAGCCCGTGCCAAGGGCTGCGAGGTGCTGGACGGCGGCCGCATGGCCGTGGGCCAGGCGGCCGATGCCTTCAGGATCTTCACCGGCCTCGAAGCGGATGCCGACCGCATGCGCTCCCACTTCCTGGAGCTTGTGGCGGCAGAGGAGGTGGCTGCCTGATGCGCACCGGAATCGCCACGGTGTGCCTGTCCGGCACGCTGAAGGAAAAAATGCAGGCCTGCGCCATTGCCGGCTTCGACGGAATCGAAATCTTCGAGCAGGACCTGGTCACGTCGTCACTGAGCCCGGAGGACGTCCGGAAGATGGCCTCTGACCTGGGCCTGACGCTGGACCTCTACCAGCCGTTCCGCGATTTCGACAGCGTCTCCGAGGACCTCCTCGCGTCGAACCTCCGCCGCGCGGAAGCCAAGTTCAAGCTGATGTCCCGCCTGGGCATGGACACGATCCTGGTCTGCTCCAACGTTGGCACGGCCACGATCGATGACGACGCCCTGCGCGCAGAACAGCTGGGACGGCTGGCCGCACTCGCCGGGGACCATGGCGTGAAGGTGGCCTACGAGGCGCTGGCCTGGGGCAAGTACGTCAATGACTACGAGCACGCCCACCGCCTGGTGGAAGCCGTGGACCACCCGAACCTGGGCACCTGCCTGGACTCCTTCCACATCCTTTCCCGCGACTGGGACACTGCGCCCATCGAAGCGTTCCGCGCGGACAAGATCTTCTTCGTCCAGGTGGCCGACGCCCCGAAGCTGTCCATGGACGTCCTGTCCTGGAGCCGCCACTACCGCGTGTTCCCGGGCGAAGGCCAGTTTGAGCTCGCCAAGTTCATGGGCCATGTGGTCCGGGCCGGGTACACCGGTCCGGTCTCGCTGGAGGTCTTCAACGACGTCTTCCGCCAGTCCGACGTCGAACGCACCGCCGTGGACGCCATGCGGTCGCTGATCTGGCTGGAGGAGCAGAGCGCCAAGTGGCTGGATGCGAACGCGGCCCTTACTGACGGCGCTGCCGGCGCTGGTTCTGCCGGCGCAGGCGCAACAGGCCGCCGTCGTTATCCCATGGAACTGGCCACGCTCCCGCAGGTGGCCGAACCGGCAGGCTTCAACTTCGCCGAGGTCAAAGCAGCTGACACCGCAGGCCTCGAGACGGTGCTGGGCCAGCTGGGGTTCGAATTCAACGGCAGACACCGCACCAAGGACGTGCAATTGTGGAGCATGGGCCACGCGCGCGTGATCATCAACGAGGCGGCGGTGGACGCCGGGGACTCTTCACCGGCGATTGCCGCCCTCGGCTTCGACGTCGATTCGCCCGTGATTGCCGCCGCCCGCGCCCAGCAGCTCAAAGCGCCCGCCGTGCCCCGCAAGAGCCAGGCCAACGAGGAAGTGTTCCAGGGCTTTGCCGCGCCGGACTCCACCGAGATCTTCCTCTGCCAGGGCAGCCCGGACGGCACCGCGGCCTGGACCCGCGAGTTTGGCGAAGGCCTGGAGGTTCCGGCCGCCGGCAGCCGCAATGCGGTGATCGACCACGTGAACCTTGCGCAGCCATGGCAGCACTTTGATGAAGCCGTCCTCTTCTACACCAGCGCCCTGGCCCTCGAACCGCAGCCGTTCGCCGAGGTGCCCAGCCCCAGCGGACTGGTCCGCTCCCAGGTGATGTTGACGGCGGACCGCGCCGTGCGCCTGGTGCTGAACCTTGCCCCCGTGATCCAGCAGGACGGCGCGGAGGCGGGAACCGCCCACCGGAAGACGTACCAGGAGCACATCGCCTTCGCCGTGGACGACCTTGTGGAGACGGCCCGCGCGGCCCGCGACCGGGGACTGGATTTCCTGCGGATCCCGGCCAACTACTACGAGGACCTGGACGCGCGGTTCGACCTGGACCCCGCCTTCCTGGCCACCCTCCGGGACCTGAACCTGCTGTACGACCGTGATGCCGACGGCGAGTTCCTGCACTTCTACACCGCCACCGTGGGCAGTGTGTTCTTCGAAATGGTGGAACGCCGCGGCGGTTACGACGGCTACGGTGCGCCCAACGCGCCGGTGCGGCACGCCGTCCAGTACGACCACCTGCACCAGCTGAGCCGCTCGACCTGACCAGACCAGCCACACCACAACCAACACCAACAATTGAAAGGAGGCTGCTGTGCCTGAAGACATCAACCTTGAGATTTTCAACGCCGACCCGATCACCGAAGACGTGTCGGATGCGGCGCCCCAGGCCGGAACCGAAGCCGCACCCAAGACCTATGCGCCGCTTGATGCCGCTGCGGAATCGCAGGCGGACCTCAGCGCCGAGATGAAGTCGATCGGCGAAGCGTATGCGAAGGCGCTCAAGGACGGCGCGCCGGCGGAGATCCAGCCCCGGCTGGACTACGCCCCGTACCGCAGCAGCGTCCTCCGCCACCCGACCAAGGACCTGCACCACGCGGATCCGGAGACCATCGAGCTGTACTCGCCGGCCTTTGGACACATGGACGTGCACGCACTGGAGTCGGACCTGACCATCCAGCACAACGGCGAGCCCCTGGGCGAACGCATCATCGTCTCCGGCCGCGTGCTCGACGGCGACGGCCGTCCCGTGGCCGGACAGCTCGTGGAGATCTGGCAGGCCAACTCGGCCGGCCGCTACATCCACAAGCGGGACCAGCACCCCGCCCCGCTCGACCCCAACTTCACCGGCGTGGGCCGCTGCATCACCGGCGCCGACGGCTCCTACAGCTTCACCACCATCAAGCCCGGCGCGTACCCCTGGAAGAACCACCTCAACGCCTGGCGGCCGGCGCACATCCACTTCTCGCTGTTCGGGCAGGAGTTCACCCAGCGCATCGTCACCCAGATGTACTTCCCCGGTGACCAGCTCTTCCCGCTGGACCCGATCTACCAGTCGATCGTGGACCAGGATGCCCGGGACCGCCTGGTGGCCACCTACGACCACGACCTCACCAGGCCTGAGTGGGCGATCGGCTACAACTGGGACATTGTCCTGACGGGCTCCAAGCGGACCTGGACTGAAAATGAAGCGTTCGGTACTGCAGGCGACGACAGTGAATAGGCAGAGGAGTAGTCGGATGAATAACACCACGAAGCTGACCCCCACCCCCGGCCAGACTGTTGGCCCCTTCTACGGCTACGCCCTCCCGTACGAGAAGGACCGTGAACTGCTGGCTCCGGGTTCGCCGGGCTCCATCCGCCTGCAGGGCACCGTGTACGACGGCGCCGGACACCCCATCCCGGACGCGATCCTGGAAATCTGGCAGCCGGATTCCGATGGAAACGTGGTGCACCGGACCGGTTCGCTGGTCCGGGACGGCTACACGTTCACCGGCTTTGGCCGCAGCGCCGTGGGCAACACCGGCGTGTACACCTTCACCACGGTGAATCCCGGTCCCACCGAGCCCGGCGCAGCGCCGTTCATCTCCGTGGCCGTGTTTGCCCGCGGCCTGATGAACCGCCTCTTCACCCGGGTGTACCTGCCGGAGAACGAGGAAGCCCTGGCAGCCGATCCGCTGCTCTCCTCCCTGGACCCCGAACGCCGCAGCACGCTGATTGCGCGCCGCGATGCGGATGGCGGCCTCACCTGGGACATCCGGCTTCAGGGCGAGGGTGAAACCGTGTTCCTCGACTTCGAGGGTTCCGGGCGTCCCGAAGGTGCAGCTTCCGGGGGCGCCGCACAGTGAATGATTTCCACGTGTCCGACGGTGACGTCGGCCTTCTGAGCCCCGTGTCGGCGTCGCCTGTTGTGGCGGCGCTGACGGGGGACCGGGCGGTGCTTGCGGCGATCCTCGCCGTCGAGGCCGGCTGGGCTTCGGTGCTGGAGAAGGCGGGCCTCGCGCCGGCCGGCTCTGCCGCCGTCGTGGATGCCGCCGCTGACGTGGACCGCTATGACGTGGCGGGCATCGCCGTGCGTGCGCAGGGCGGTGCCAACCCGGTCATCCCGCTGCTGGCCGACCTCCGCGCCGAGGTCAAGGCCCTGGATACGGACGGCGTGGGTGCCGTGAGGGCGGTGCACACCTCGCTGACCAGCCAGGACGTGCTGGACTCGGCGCTAATGCTGCTGGCAAAGAACACCGTTACGGCGCTTCTGGCTGACCTTCGCGGGATCACGACGGCGCTGGCGGCCATGGCGGAGCAGCATGCGGAGACGCTGTGCGTCGGCAGGAGCCTGACGCAGCACTCGCTGCCGTTTACGTTCGGGCTCAAAGCGGCGCAGTGGTTCCACGGATTGGCCGCTGCCGCGCGGCGCCTTGAAGCTGCCGAGCTGCCGCTGCAGACCGGCGGCGCCGCGGGCACGCTCGCCGCCGCGACGGTGCTGACGCGGGACTCGGTGGAGACGCCGTTCGACCTTTCGGGGAACCTGGCCGCGCACCTTGGCCTGGCGGCAGCACCGGGTCCGTGGCACACCAACCGGCTGGCCGTCACGGCGCTGGGCGATGCGCTGACTGCGGTGACGGATGCGCTGGGCAAGATCGCCAGCGACGTGCTGTTCCTCAGCCGGCCGGAAGTGGGCGAGCTCGGAGAACCCCGGGCCGCCGGGCGCGGGGTGTCCTCGGCGATGCCGCAGAAGCAGAACCCGGTTTTGTCCGTGCTGGTCCGCAGCGCCGCACTGCAGGCCCCGAACCTGGCCGCGCAGCTGCACCTGGCTGCGGCCAACTTCAACGATGAACGCCCGGACGGCGCCTGGCACAGCGAATGGCTCGCCTTCCGGCAGCTGCTCCGCCTGGCGCTCGGCTCGGCCGGGCACCTGCGCGAGCTCGCCGAAGGCCTGCAGGTCTTCCCGGATGCCATGCGCCGCAACCTGGAACTGTCCGGGCCGCTGCTGCTCAGCGAAGGAGTGTCCGCCGCCGTGGCGCCGCTGCTCGAAGAGCGGGACGGCCACAGTGGCAAGCAGCAGCTCCAGGAGGTGGTGGACCGGACGCTCAAGGCTCCGTCCGCCGAGCAGTCCGCCACGTACCGCCGGCTCCTGCGCGAAGCGGTCCCGGTCAGTGCCCTTCCGGACGAACGGCTGGAAGAACTCCTGGACCCGGCGAGCTACCTGGGCCAGGCCGCTGAGATTTCCCGCCGCATCCTGGCCGCCTTCCCCGACTTTGCGCGCACGCCCACCAAAACAGATCCGAACGGAGACCCCCGTGGCTAGACCAACAGTCAAGGCAGTACTGCTCTCCCCCCAGCGCCGGCTGGGGGACAAGCCCCTGCTGGTGGTGGGGCCGTCACTAGGGACGTCCTCGGTGCTGTGGACGCAGGCCGGCGCACTGCTGGGTAACGACTTTGACGTCGTCGCCTGGGACCTGCCCGGCCATGGCGTCTCACCGGCCGCGACGGAATCGTTCGACGTCGCCGAACTGGCCGACGCCGTCGTCGAACTTGTCGATTCCATCGCCCCGGGCGAGCGGTTCCACTACGCCGGCGTGTCCCTCGGCGGAGCCACCGGGCTGCAGCTGGGCATCAAGCACGGCGAACGGCTCAAGAGCCTCTCCGTGCAGTGCTCCGGCGCCAAGCTGGGCACCCCCGAAGGCTGGCTGGAGCGAGCCGAAACCGTCCGCACCCAGGGCACCGCGGTGATGATCCAGGGGTCGGCGCAGCGCTGGTTCGCACCCGGATTCATGGAACGCGAGCCCGAGCTCAGCAGCCGGCTGCTGCACTCCCTGCGCGACGCCGACCGCTTCAGCTACGCGTTCTGCTGCGAGGCGCTGGCCGGCTTCGACGTCCGGGCAGAGCTCGGCAGCATCCGGGTTCCCACCCAGGCTGTTGCCGGTGCGGAAGACGGTGTTGCGCCGCCGTCGTTCGCTGCGGAAGTAGTGGCGGGAATTACTGCCGGAGGCGGCACCGCCAACGCGGTGACGCTGGAAGGTGTGGCGCACCTGGCTCCGGCCGAAGCGCCCGCCCACGTGGCCGAGCTGCTGCGCAGCCTCATCACCTGGAGCGAAACCAGCGGAGCAGCCAAGTGACCGGCGCAGGGGCACAGCGCCCGGGCGCCGAACGGAACGGCGTTGTCCAGCCGGACGCCACCAGCAAGGAAGTCTACGACGGCGGCATGGTGGTCCGCCGCGAGGTGCTCGGTGCCGCGCACGTTGACCGCGCCAACGCCAACAAGGACTCCTTCACCGAGGATTTCCAGGACATGATCACCCGCATTGCGTGGGGCGGCATCTGGACGCGGCCCGGGCTGACCCGGCAGATGCGTTCCGCCGTCACCATCACCGCCATGGTGGCGCACGGGCACTGGGAAGAACTGGCCATGCACATCCGCGCAGCCATCACCAACGGCCTGAGCAGGGATGAAATCAAGGAAATCCTGCTGCAGACCGCCATCTACTGCGGAGTTCCCTCCGCGAACACCGCCTTCAAGACAGCGCAACAGGTTTTTAAAGAAATGGATGCATCCTCATGAATCAGGCTTTTGTGTACGACGCCGTGCGCACCCCGTTCGGTAAGTTCGGTTCCGGTTTGGCCGCGGTGCGTCCGGATGACCTTGCGGCGCATGTGATCGGTGAGATCGTCAAGCGTGCTCCGGGTTTGGATCCTGAGCGGATTGACGAGGTGGTGTTCGGCAACGCCAACGGCGCGGGGGAAGAGAACCGGAACGTGGCCCGGATGGGCACGCTGCTGGCCGGGCTGCCGGTCTCGATCCCGGGCACCACGGTCAACCGGCTCTGCGGATCCTCGCTGGACGCGGCGATCATCGCCTCCCGGCAGGTCAACGCCGGGGACGCGGAGCTGATGCTGATCGGCGGGGCCGAGTCGATGTCGAGGGCTCCGTGGGTGCTGCCGAAGACGGAGAAGCCCTACCCGGCCGGTGACCTGAACCTGGCCTCGACCACGCTGGGCTGGCGGCTGGTGAACAAGGCGATGCCGAAGGACTGGATCATCTCCCTGGGCGAGGCCACCGAACGCCTGGCCGGGAAGTACGGCGTGACCCGCGAGGCGCAGGATGAGTTTTCGGCGAACTCGCACAACCTGGCCGCCGCGGCGTGGGACGAGGGCTTCTATGACAACCTGGTGGCTCCGGTGCCGGGCACGGACCTGGTCCGCGACGAAGGGATCCGGGCGGGGTCTTCGGCGGAGAAGCTTGCGGGGTTGAAGACGGTGTTCCGCACCGAGAACGGCACGGTCACGGCCGGGAACGCGTCCCCGCTTTCCGATGGGGCGTCCGCGGCGTGGATCGGTTCGGAGAACGCCGCGGGGATCTTGGGGCTGGAGCCGCTGGCGCGGATCGCGGGCCGGGGTGCGCACGCGAACGATCCGCAGTATTTCGGGTACGCCCCGGTGGAGGCTGCGAACAAGGCCCTCGCGAAGGCGGGCATCAGCTGGGAGCAGGTGGGCGCCGTCGAACTTAACGAAGCGTTCGCCGCGCAGTCCCTGGCGTGCATCAACGCCTGGGGGATCGACCATGAGATTGTGAACCGGCACGGCGGTGCGATCGCGATGGGCCACCCCCTGGGCGCGTCCGGCGGCCGGATCCTGGGCACCCTGGCCCGGTCCCTGCAGGCCTCCGGTGAGCGCTGGGGCGTCGCCGCGATCTGCATCGGCGTCGGCCAGGGCCTCGCCGTCGTCCTCGAAAACATGACCGTTGCCGAAACCAGCACAGGAAAGGCGTAAGCAATGCTGAATTTCATTGACACCGTCGGCGAGGCTGTCGCCGGCATCAAGGACGGCTCAACGGTGATGATCGGCGGCTTCGGCAACGCCGGCCAGCCGTTCGAACTGATCGACGCCCTGATGGACTGCGGCGCCCGCGAGCTCACCGTGGTGAACAACAACGCCGGCCAGGGCGACCAGGGCCTGGCCCTGCTCATCAAGGAAGGCCGCGTGAAGAAGATGATCTGCTCCTTCCCGCGGCAGTCCGACTCCTGGCACTTCGACGCCAAATACAAGGCCGGCGAAATCGAACTGGAACTGGTCCCGCAAGGCAACCTGGCCGAGCGCATCCGGGCCGCCGGCGCCGGCATCGGCGGCTTCTTCACCCCCACCGGCTACGGCACCATGCTGGCCGAGGGCAAGGAAACCCGCATCCTGGACGGCCGCGGCCAGGTGTTCGAAACCCCCATTCACGCCGACGTCGCGCTCATCAAGGCACTCAAGGCGGACGGTGTCGGCAACCTGGTGTACCGCAAGACCGCCCGGAACTTCGGCCCCATCATGGCGGCCGCGGCGAAGCACACCATCGTCCAGGTCTCCGAGATTGTCCCCACCGGCGGACTCGACCCCGAGAACGTCGTGACCCCCGGCATCTACGTGAACAGCATTGTTCGCGTCAACTCACTGAAGGTGGCCTGACATGAGCGCACAGACAAGCAGCGAGACCGGCTCGATCCAGACCAGCGAGACGCCCCTGGGCCGCGACGACCTGGCCCGCCTGGTGGCGCGCGACATCAAACCCGGCTCGTTCGTGAACCTGGGCATCGGCCAGCCCACCCTGGTGTCCAACTACCTCGCGCCGGAGCAGAACATCACGCTCCACACCGAGAACGGGATGCTGGGCATGGGCCCGGAAGCCAAGGGCGACGAGATTGATGAGGACCTCATCAACGCCGGCAAGATTCCCGTCACCGAACTCCCGGGTGCGTCCTACTTCCACCACGCCGACTCGTTCGCGATCATGCGCGGCGGCCACCTGGACATCTGCGTACTCGGCGCGTTCCAGGTCTCGGCCACCGGTGATCTGGCCAACTGGCACACCGGGGCACCGGACGCCATCCCGGCCGTGGGCGGCGCGATGGACCTGGCCACCGGTGCCAAGGACGTCTTTGTGATGATGACGCTCCTGACTCGCGACGGTGCGTCCAAGATCGTGGAGGCCTGCACCTACCCGCTCACCGGCGTGGGCTGTGTGACCCGCGTGTACACGGACAAGGCGGTGTTCCTCACGGGCCCCGACGGCGTCCAGGTGCGCGAAACGTTCGGCTGCACGCTCGAGGAGCTTCAGGCCCTGGTGCCGGTCCCCCTCACAGCAGCTCCCGCCGTCGAACGCTAACCGCCACGGCCCACAGCGCGAACGGACATTTAAGCCCCACGCAGGGGCCGGAAGTGTCCGTTCGCGCTCACCCGGGGGGCCGGAAGTGCCCGTTCGCGCCGGGCGGGCTAATAGGATTAGTAACCATGACCGACGCAGCAGCAGAGACCGCGCCCAGGCCCTCCTCTGCGCCCCAGGCGAGTGACCAGTACGTGCAGTCCCTGGCCCGCGGGCTGGCCGTGATCCGGGCTTTCGACACCGACCACCCGGTGATGACCCTTACTGAGGTGGCGGCACGCACCGACCTGACCCGCGCCACCGCCCGCCGTTTCCTGCACACCCTCGTGGAACTGGGCTATGTCCGCACCGACGGGAAAACCTTCGCCCTCACGGCCCAGGTGCTCCAGCTCGGCTACGCGTACCTGTCCGGCCTGTCGCTGCCCCAGTTGGCCCAGCCGCACCTTGAGGAGCTTTCGCTGCGGCTCGGCGAGTCGACGTCGGCCGCTGTCCTGGACGGGAAGGACATTGCCTACATTGCACGCGTCACCACCCGCCGGATCATGAATATCGGCATCACGGTGGGGACGCGGTTCCCGGCCTACGCCACGTCCATGGGCCGCGTGCTGCTGGCCGCCCTTCCGCCGGCCGCGTTGCAGAAATACCTCGATGAGGCTGAGATCAAGCCGCTCACGCCCCGGGCCATCGGCACCAGGAAAGACCTGGTTGCCGCCCTGGACGTGGTCCGCGCGCAGGGCTGGTGCCTGCTGGACCAGGAGCTCGAACTTGGCCTGATGTCCATCGCTGCGCCGGTCTACCACGGCCCCACAAAGGTGGTGGCAGCCATCAACGTGTCGCTGCAGGCACAGTCCGTGGCCACCAAGCCGGATCCCAAGGCCTACCTCGAGATGGTGCAGAAGGAAACTGTGGAGACGGCCCGGCTGATTTCCGCGGACCTCTCAGCCAAGCACTGAGCGCCCGGCAAAGCCCGCAGGCTCAGTCCTGCTTCCCGTGAAGGGTGATCGGCTCCACGGGCGGCCACCACTTGGTGGGCGGACCGATGACAAACCGGCGCCCGCTCACTTCGCTGGGCGTGATCCGGACCAGGATGTCCTTCGCCCCTTCCTGCCAGGGCGACGGCGTCTCGGCAGGGGCGTCTTCGCCGGGCTGCACCGCCCCAGCCGTCCCCTTGACCACCACGCTCCATGCGATGGTTCCGTAGACGTTCAGCCCGTCGGCTTCGAGAACCACCGGTTCCCCGGAGAGCACGGCGTCCAGCTTGGTTCCGGGTCCCGTCCGGAAGATCACTGTGCCCTCGTCAGGCAGGTAGTTCACGGGGAAGATTTCCGGCTTGCCGTTGCTGATCACCGCCAGCCGTCCCACGGAGGCGGAGCGAAGGTGCTGCCAGCATTCACGGACGGTAAGTTCTGCTGTTTCCGGCCCCGGCCCAGAGGTGTTCATGGTGCTGAGCCTAGGCGTCCGGTCCGCGTTGCGGCAAGGCAGTAAGACCCTGATTTCAGTTACGCTTCACTTTGGGGGAATCCCCGGACCATCTGCCTGCGAAGGACGTCATGACCCAGAACAGTAAGCGCGCGGCCATCATCATCAATCCTGCCAAGCCGGTGGACGTTGACGTGCGCGCCCTGGCGGCCAAGCACTGTGCGGAGAACGGTTGGGGCGAGCCCATCTGGCTGGAGACCACCAAGGAGGATCCCGGCGTCGGGCAGGCCAAGGAAGCGCTCGAACAGGGTGCCGACATGGTGATTGCGGCCGGCGGTGACGGCACCGTGCGGTGCGTCGCTGAGGTCCTGTCAGGCGGTGACGTGCCGATGGGGCTGCTTCCGTTCGGCACAGGCAATCTCCTGGCCCGCAACCTGGGCATGGACGTCACCGACTTTGACGGTGCCATGGCCGGCGCCCTGGCAGGTACGGAGCGCAAAATCGACGTTGTGCGCGCGGTCCGGAGCGATCCCGACAAAGAACAGCTCTTCCTGGTGATGGCGGGTGTGGGCTACGACGCCACCATCATGGCGGACACCAACGAGGACCTGAAGGACAAAGTGGGATGGCTGGCCTATGTGGATGCCGGCATCCGGAACCTGCCGGGCAAGCCGGTGAAGGCCACCGTCGTGATTGACGGCAAGACCGTGGTCCGCCGTGGAGTCCGCAGCGTAATGATCGGCAACTGCGGCAAAGTCCAGGGCGGCCTCGAAATCTTCCCCGACGCCAAGGTGGACGACGGTCTGATGGATGTTGCAGTACTCGCGCCCCACCATGGCCGCCTGGGCTGGCTGTCCGTGCTGGCAGGCATCATCGGCAAGGGCCGGAACAAGGACACCTCCGTGGAGTACTTCCAGGGAAAAACGGTGGAGGTAACGCTGGAACACAACGATGACTACCAGCTGGACGGAGACCACGAGGGCGAAGGCAAGCACGTCCGGATGACCATCGAACCCGCAGCGCTGACCCTGCGCATGTAGGTCCTCCCCTGGCCGCAGTGCCCTACCCGGCCAGCAGCCTGCCCCACTTCGGCGCGAGCAGGGGAGACCCGGCCAGTTTGAGGCAGTGCCACAGCGTCACAGCCACGGAATCCAGCACGGGAACGCCGGTTTCCTCCTCGATTTCCGCCGCGATATTGGCACCGTACAGGTTCGTGCAGAGGTAGATCAGGGCATCGGGGCGGGCTGCTGCGAGCTCCAGCGACCCCGGCCGCATTTCGTCGTCCGTGACCCGGCCGAATGACTCGTTGTCGCTGAGTCCCAGTGCCCGGTGGTCGATGGTCTTGATGCCGTCCCGCTCGTAGGAGGCCATGACGGCGCGGTTGACGTCCTCCGTGTACGGGGTGAAAAGGGCGATCCGCTCCGTGCCGAAGGACTCAAAGGCCGCCAGGTAGGCGAGCGTGGACGTGGTGGCCGGAACGCCGGTTGCGTCCACGATTTCCCGGACCAGTTCGCGGTCGTGGTCTGCGCCGAGCCAGGACCCGGACGTGCCGTTCCAGGCGATGACATCCACATCGGCCGTCGCCAGTTGCTCGGCGGCGGCCCGCATGACGGCGGGATCAAACTGCTTGTCGGAGGAGCGGTCCAACGCGATCCGGGTGACGGGGATCCGGGTGAAATGGATGGTGACGTCGTCCCGGTCGCCCAGGATGCGGTAGCTTTGCGGCTCCAGGCAGGTGTTCGAGGACGGCACGATCATGCCGATGCGGGTCTTGCGTACTGCGGAAGGCATGGATGCTCCTACTTTGCTGTGGAAAGGGTTGCGGGAGTGGCAGTGGACCCGGCGCCGGAAGCCAGATGTTCGCGGAAGCCGTTACGGGCCACGAAGCGCCCCACGGCGCCGGGATCGTGGAAGCCGCCGCCGTCGAGCACCACGCGCCCGGCGGACACCACGACGGCGGGCCAGCCGGTGAGTGCCCGGCCGTCGAAAGGCGAAAAATCAGTTCCCATGTGCAGCGCGCCGCCGTCGACCGTCCGTTCCTCGGCGGGATCGAAGATCACTAGGTCGGCGTCGAAGCCCTCGGCGATGGATCCTTTGCCGGGCAGCGCGTTGATGCGGGCCGGCCCGGCGGCGAAGACTTCCACGAAGTCCTCCACCGAACTGCCGGCGGACGCCATGGCCGTGAAGGTGACCGGCATCCGGGTTTCCACGCCGGGCAGGCCGTGCGGCATGGCGCGGATGTCGTCCGTGCGTTCGCGTTTCTGCGAGAGGTCATAGCAGGAGTGGTCCGAGGAAACTGTGTGGATGGCGCCGTCGGCCAGCCGTTCCTTGAGCGCGGCGACTGTTTCGGGGCTGCGCATGGGCGGGCAGCAGGCGTACCACTCGGGGAACGCGGAGCCGTACACCGTGTCATCGAGCGTGAGGTAGTGCGGGCAGGTCTCGGAGTAGGCTTCCTGGCCGCGGGCCCGCGCGTCGGTGACAAGGTCCACGGCGCCGGGCGTGGACTGGTGCACGAAGTAAACCGGAGCCTTGGTGTACTCGGCCATGGCCAGGGTTTCCTTGACGGAAATTTCCTCGGCAAGCTCCGGACGGGTCCGGTGCAGGTGCTCGATCCCGATCCTGCCGTCGTCGGCGTGCTGCTGCGTGCAGTCGCTGATGATGGGGTCGTGTTCGGCGTGGATGTAGGTGAGGCCGTCCAGCCGGACCATCTCGCGCATCACCTTCAGGATGGTGTCTCCGTCCGCCATGGTGGTGCCGCGGTTGGTGGTGTACATCTTCACCGAGCGCACACCCTCGGCGGCGAGCTGCTCCAGCTGCCAGGGAACGGTCTCGTCCCAGCTCACCACCGAGCCGTGCAGGGCGACGTCGCAGCGGGACTCCTGCGCCAGTTCCTTCTTGTGCAGGACCGCCGCCAGCGGTGTTTCCTGGGCGTCGCGGGGAATGCCGAAGTCGATGATCGTGGTGGTGCCGCCCCAGAGCGCGGCGGTGGAGGTGGTGCGGTAGTCGTCCAGGGTGCGGAAGCGGCCGGTCACCTGGGCCACGTGGCAGTGGCCGTCCACGCCGCCGGGAATGACCAGCCGGCCCGCGGCGTCGATGGTGCGGGCAGCGGCGGGGACGGGTTCGGCAGCGTCGACGAGCTGTTCGATGCGGCCGTCGTGGACCACCACGTGGGCGTTCCGGCGGCCGAAGCTATTCACCACGGTGCCGTGGGCGATCACGAGGTCTGGAGTGCGGGACATCGTTGTCCTCCTACTTGGTTGAAGCGGCGCTTGTTGAAGCGGTGGATGCAGACTGGGCGGCCGCCAGGGCGGCGTCGAGGTTTTCGGAGAGCCCCTTGCGGGCTTTCACGGGCGGCGGCGCGAAGGCACCCGCGCGGTGGGGTCCGGACTGAAGTCCGACGACGGCCTCCGCCATGCGGATGCCGGCTGAAATGCCGTCCACCACGGGAACCGGGATCTGGCCGCGGAGTTCGCGGGCCAGCCCGGCGAGGGGTGCCCCGGCGAGGATGACGACGTCGGCACCGTCCTCCGCGACGGCCTGCCGGCTGAGGGCCAGCAGCGTTTCCTTGAAGTCCTGCTGCACGGAGCCAATGGTGTTGAGGCTCTCGTTGATGGAGCGGATGGAGGCGAGCCGGCCGCCGAGCCCGAATCGCTCCACGCAGTCCAGGTACCAGGGCCGGATACGGTCTGAAATGGCGATGATCGAGAAACGGTGCCCCTGCAGGGCGGCGGCGCACAGCGCGGCTTCTGTGATGCCGATGACGGGAACATCCGTGAGTTCCTTCAGGGCCGGCATGCCCGGATCGCCGAAAGCCGCCACTACGACGCAGTCGATGGATGCGCCGTCGACAGGTGCCGCGGCGTACTCGGCGATCACCTCGGCCACGGCGCCGGCGGCGATCAGGGCCTCAAAGCGGGTTTCGATGTATTCGACGCCGTGCCCGGCGGTGCGGACCACCAGTTCGGTGCCCGGCGAGGCGGAGCGCAGGGCTTCCGATTCGATCAGCGCCGTGACGTCGTCGCTGATATTGGGGTTGATGACGAGGAGTTTCATTTCTTCTTCCGGTGAAGGGAGGGTTCTGTTTTCTGGAAGTCGTCCGGGAACTGTTCGCGGTATTTGCCGATGTGCGACGCCGACTGGGCGGCGGCGCGGTCCGGATCGCCGCTGGCGATGGCGGCGTAGAGCTCGCGGTGCTCCTGGATCAGTTCGGGCAGGTCGCTCACGTGGCGGAACAGCCAGTGCATGCGGCCCTGCAGCGGCTCCAGGGCGGACCTGAGGAAGCCGTTGTCCGCGATCCTGGTGATGGCGTCGTGGAATTCGCTGTTGGCGCGGTGGGCCTCCATGACGGCGCCTTTAGCGAGGCAGCGTTCCGCTTCGTCCAGCAGCCCGTCGAGGTAGCTGAGGTCCTCGGCGGTGGCCCGGACGGCGGCGAGCCGGCAGGCCAGCACCTCCAGGGACTGCCGGACATCGAAGAGGTCCTCCACGTCTTTGGGGCTGAGAGTGCTGACTTCGGCGCCGCGGGCGCCCCGGTCGCTCAGGAGTCCTTCCTGGCGAAGCATCCTGAGCGCCTCCCGGACGGGGAGCCGGGAGACGTTGAATTCCGCTGCCAGGTCGCGTTCCACCAGCCGGGTGCCGGGAGCGTAATGCCCTTCAAAGATCCTGGTGCGGAGTGTGTCCCGGACGGTCTCGCGGAGGGGGCGTTCCTTGTCCTGGGTTTCTTCTGCGGCAAGCATGGTGCTCCATTCGGGTTCTTGAGGGGTAGTGCGCTCCCGGCGCCGGGAGGAGGTGCTGCGGTGCCTAGCTTAGGGCCGGTGGCCTAGACGGGCAGGCGCTTGTTGTAATCCAGCAGGAGAACGGACACGCCCATGATGATCGCGGACCCGACGAAGTACAGCAGCGCCCAGGTGTAGGAGCCGGTGGCGCCCACGATCAGGCCGACGGCGATCGGAGTGACGAAGCCGGAGATGTTGCCGCTGAAGTTCATCGCCCCGCCGAGGACGCCGGCGTTGGTCCGGCCGCCCAGGATGGAGGGGATGCTCCAGAAGAGGCCCACCCAGCGGAGGAAGAACATCACCACGGAGAGAAGTACGACGGCGGTGGTCGGGTCAGCGACGACGGTCACCCCGATGAGGCCGCCGATCACGACGACGCTGGAGATGCCCAGGAGCGTCCGCATGACGCGGTTGGCCGAGGCGCCGGCCGCCCGCCACTTGTCGGCGATGGTGCCGCCGAGGATTTCACCGACGAAGCCGGCGCCGAAGATCACGAAGGTGGACCAGCCGATGGTCTTGAGGTCGAAACCCTTGGCCTGGGCGAGGTACAGCGGTCCCCAGGTGAGCAGGCCGTAGAACACGCCGTTGAAGCCCAGCCAGCCGAAGCACATGGCCCAGAAGGAGCGGAACTTCAGGTACGGGAGCAGGGCGCGCTTGCCTTTGCTGCCGTCCAGTTCGGCTTCGGCATCCTCGGCGGCGTGGGAGGCCTCGATGTATTCGGCCTCGGCAGCGTTGACGCCGCGGTGCTGGCGCGGGTTGTCCCGGACGTACCACCAGACGGCGAGGCCCATGAGCACGGTGGCGGCGCCGGCGATGATGAAGGCCGTACGCCAGCTGCCGGTGGAGGCGATCAGGCCGGCAATCAGGATGCCGCCGAGCCCGGCGCCCAGGGGAGCTCCGGCGTCAAGGATGGTGGCGCCGCGGCCGCGTTCGGATTTGTGCATCCAGACGGCGTTGAGCTTGCCGCCGGCGGGCATGACGCCGGCTTCGGTGACGCCGATGCCGAGGCGGGCGATGAACATGCTCAGGAAGCCGCCGGCCAGGCCGGAGGCTGCAGTTGCAGCTCCCCAGCCGACGCAGGAGGCTGTCATGACCTTGCGTGGGCCGAACTTGTCGATCAGCCAGCCGACGGGGATCTGCATCAGGGCGTATGTCCAGAAGAAGGCGGAGAGCAGGAGGCCCACCAGTTCCGGGGCGAGGTTGAATTCCTTTTGGATGATGGGGAGCGCCACCGAGATGGATCCACGGTCAATGTAGTTGACGGCCACGAGGACGAGGAGCAGGAGGAAGAGCTTCCAGCGGACGTTGGTGCGCCGTTGCACGCCGTCCTTGCCGGTTTGGTCTGTTTGGCCGGTCTGGCTTGTTTGGCCCTCAGGTGTTTGAACGTCTGGTGAGTCGGGTCCGGTGGATGATGTTTGGGTGCTTGGAAGAGACACAGCTTCTCCTTCACGGGGAAGATTGCGGGCAGGGGTAAGACTCTGGGCCGGCCGCGGCCTGGTCGGGCGGAGGCTTTGCGCTCCCGTGCTGGATCCGGGGATACGCCATGGGTGGCGCCAGCATTCGGGAGGATGTGCACTTTTGGGATCCCGTTTTGGGATCCCAAAAATAAAGATAGAAGTGACCCCTGCCACTGTCAAGGTTTTTCGGACGACACCTGTCCGGACCGCCTATTTACCGATTGTGACTGCCGGCCTCTGGCGTGTGCGCCAGGATCTCCGCGAGTTCGGCCAGCCGGTGCGCCCGCGCCGACTCCGCGGGAGTGAACGGTTCGCCCGGCCGGTAGAAGGTGATGGGGCCGTGCCAGGCGGTAGGGATCTTGAGCACCGTTCCGGCGTCGGCCGAGGCCGGAGCTTCCTGGCGGCCCTCAACGGCCTCGGGAACAATCCTGGCCGACAACAGCTCAGCGACGGCCAGGGGAAGCTCATCCGGGTTGCCGGCAATCCGCGCTGCCAGGCTCAGCGCCTTGGTCTGACCGTCCGCCATTGCCAGGGCCGTGGTGGGCCAGACGTGGGGGTGCCTGCCGCCTCCTGAGCGCAGGGCATCCACCAGTTCACGTTCGCCGAGGTTCCCGGGAGCTGACAGGACGAACTCGTCGAGCACGCCGCCTGCCACCGGATGAAGGTGGATGCTGAGGATATTGGTGTCCAGCCGGGCAAGCGCCTGCGTGATTTTCTGGAGTGAGCCGGGCTGGTCGTGCAGTACGGTGCGCGCACGCCACAGGGCCGGTGCAGTGGTCAGCCGTTTGCGGTGCCGCAGTGCCGGAGCGTGCAGCCAGCTCCTCAGCATCCGGGCCGCGGAAGGCTCCGCCACCCAGATCACCAGCACCGTGGCGGTCAGGGTGAGGACCAGGACTTTCGCCACGTAGGGGAGATGCGTCTCCACCACGGCGGCGTGCACCAGCAGCTCGATGGGCAGCATGACAGCGATGTTCGCCAAGGTCAGCCGTGTTTTTGTGGGCTCCGGCATCTGGCCGCAAACCTCGCAGCTCAACTCGGCCGGTTCGGGGGACTGTGCCTTGCGCTTCATACTCACATCATGTCCGCGCGCTGTTTCAGGGGCGTTGCGCCCGCGTCACGATTACGGGCGTGAAGCCTCCACGGCTGGGCAGGTAATGGCGGGGTGTCCTGCGGCAAGCAATCCAAGTATTGCCCGTGCGGCATGGCGGTCGCCAAGCGGGTATTCCGCACCGTAACAGCGGTGTCCGGAGGGAAAATGCGCGTACGTGACTCTCGTGACTGCAGCGACGATTGGCGCGTTGAATGGAAGGGCATATCCATTGCCGTTTTGACGAGCGGGAGGACGCGGTGACCATCAGCGAAGACCGTGCGGTTAGCCACATCGGTGTTATGAGGCCGTGGCTCGGGCAGGAGGAAGCGGATGCCGTCGTGCAAGTGCTTGCTTCGGGCCGCATGGCCCAAGGCCCGCGCGTGGGACAGTTTGAGGAGGCGTTCGGAGCGGCGCAGCAGGCGCCGCACGCCGTTGCAGTGTCAAGCGGAGCCGCGGCACTTCATCTGGCGCTGAGGGTGGCCGGGATTCAACCGCAGGACGACGTCGTCATGCCCTCGTTCTGCCCCACAACGGCCGCCGACGCCGTCAGCAGCCTGGGCGCCCGGCCGGTCTTTGCCGATGTCGAGGCGGATACCGGCAACGTATCGTACGGCACCATCGAGGAGTCCCTGACGCCGGGTACGCGGGCGGTGATCGTTGTGGACCAGGGAGGCGTGCCGGTTGACCTGGACCCGATCAAGGAACTGTGCGACCCGCTAGGCGTCACGGTCATCGAGGACGCCGCATGCGGAGTGGGGTCCACGTACCGGGGCCGGCCGGTGGGAGCCGGAGCCGACCTGGCCGTGTGGTCCTTCGATTCATGCGAGGTGCTGACCACCGGGGATGGCGGGATGCTGACCACCCGGAATGAGGCCTGGGCAAGCCTGGCCCGGCAATTTCGTGAAGAAAACGGAAGCGGTTCCGGAGCCGAACACGGCATGACCGACCTGCAGGCTGCCATCGGACTGGTGCAGCTCGGGCGGCTGCAGGAAGCCGTTGCCCACCGCCGGGAAATTGTGGCAAGCTACCAGCTTGCCCTCTCGCGGATCGGGGGCGTGCGGTTCCTCAGGGAGCCTGACTACGGCACCAGCAATTTCCAGTCCTTCTGGCTTGAAGTGCTGCCTTCGTTCGCGCTGGCGCGCGATGAGCTTCTGGACCGGCTGTCGCGCGACGGTATTTCGGCCGGCGCCGGGCTGACCGCGGTCCACCGCCAGCCGGCCTACTGGCACAGGGACATTGGCTCGGCAGACCTGTCAGTCACCGAACGGCTGGTGGACAGGCTGGTGGTCCTGCCGGTCTACCATCAATTGACTCCCGGCGAGCAGTCGCGGGTCCTGCGCTCCGTCCGGCTCGCTGCAGCCGGGATACCCGTCACCGTGCGGCGGGGGAAATGGAACGGCGGGTTCCGGCGGGCGGACGCCGCCAGCGCCTGATCACACCCTCGTCAGCGCGGGTCTTCTTTCAGCGCGGGTCGTCGGACTCCTTCGCTGCCGGTCCGGCCGCCTTTCCCGCCAGGACAAGCTCCCGGTCGTTACCCGCGAGCTGGGCCAGCAGGTCGCGGATCTCGGCCAGCAGCGCCGTGTCCGCCGGCAGGGGCTCTTCCTCGGGTTCCGCCGTCGCCAGCCGGCTCTTCACCAGCGAATTGATCTTGTTCATGGGCGCCACGAAGATGAAGTACACCACCGCGGCGGTAATGAGGAACGTCACGAAGGCGGTGATGACTCCGCCGAAGTTGACGAACGTTTTGTCGTTGCCGGGCCAGATGTGGAAGCCGAGCCCTTCGGTCTGGACGCCGCCGGCCGCGGCGATGATCGGGTTCACGATGTTCGTGGTGAAAGCGCTGACCAGAGCCGTGAACGCCGTGCCGACGACGACGGCGATGGACAGTTCGATCACGTTGCCGCGAAGGATGAAATCTTTGAATCCTTTGAGCATGGGGGCCTCCGGTATGCGTTTCAGTCTGCGATTCAACCGATAGACGATACCAGTCCGTGCGGCCACACGGCCCGTTCCCGTGTGGTGGGGCGTGACACATTCGACGGCGGCGCCGTGCGGCCCGGGCGTAGGATTTGGAGTGGACGCCAACGCTGCCGCCATCAGACCGGCACCGTATGGAAAGGCGCGACCCCCGTGAAGATGCTCGCCGAGATGTTCACTATTGCCCCCGGCAACAAGGACCATCACGTAGCCATCCGTTGCGCCGTCGGCGTCTTTGTCCCCCTGATCATCCTGGTCCTCATGGACCGGGTGGATCTGGCAATCTTTGCTTCCTTCGGCGCCTTCACCGGGATCTACGGCCGCGGCGAGCTGCACCGGAAGCGGCTCTTCATCCAGATGCGCGCCGGATCGCTCATGCTGCTCGTTATGCTCCTGGCCACCCTGTCCGCCCGGGCCAGCCAGGCCCTCGGGCTGTCGGAGACGGCCAGCACGTGGACGCAGGTGGCAGCCACCACGGTGGTTGCGGGTGCGTGTTCGCTGGTGATTGCCTGGTGGCGGCACCGGCCTGCCGGTTCGTTGTTCCATATCTTCGCCTTCGCGGCCATCGCCTCGATACCGAACCAGCCGCCGCTCTGGCAGTGCATGCTCGTCGCCATCCTGACTACTGGGTTCTGCCTGCTGATCGGCATTTCCTCCCGGCTGGTGCGGAGCCGGCGAACGCCGTGGGCCATGCCCGAGCCCGCCAGGCTCACACCGGGCGAAAAGCGTGCCGCACAGCTCGAAGCGGTGGGCTACATCGTGGCTGCGGGCCTTGCGGGAACCCTGGCCACCGTGGTGGGCCAATGGCTGGGGTTCGGCCACAACTACTGGGCCATGGTGGCTGCCGTTGTTCCGTTGGTGGGCCGGACCACCCGGCACCGGGTGGCACGGGGCATCCAGAGAATCATCGGCACCGTGCTGGGGCTGGTTGTCCTGGCCGGCGTGCTCCTGCTGAATCCTGCCCCGTGGCAGATTGTCCTGGTGATCGCCGCCTGCCAGTTCGGGGCGGAGATGTTTATTGCACGCCAGTATGTCCTGGCGCAGATATTCGTGACGCCGCTGGCCCTGAGTGCCACATTGCTGGCCGCCCCCGCTGCGCCGGACGTCCTGCTCAGGGACAGGATCGTGGAGACGGTGATCGGCGCCGCCGTCGGCATTGCGGTTGTGGTGGCCCCGGCCGTGTGGCGGCGGCTGCGGGCGCGGGAAAAGGCGCAGCGCCTGGCGGCATAAGGACGCGCGCCGTAATCCAGGTAACGCCCGACGGCGGCCCCTACCGGCGTGCCCCCGCACATGAGACACTTCAAACCATTCAATGGAAGGTGGCGGCGTGGCAAACTCGGGCTCAGGGGATTCGGTGGTGGACCGTGTGGTCCGCGTTATCGGCGCCTTTCCCGAGGGTGTCAACGTCCTGCCGCTCTCCGAACTCGCAGCCCGGGCGGGGCTTCCGCTCACCACGGCGCACCGGCTGGTCCGCCAGCTGGCCGGCCACGGACTCCTGGATGTCGGGTCAGGCGGTTCGGTGCAGCTGGGACTGCGGCTCTGGGAGCTGGTCAACCGCAATTCGCCCACGCTGGAACTGCGCCAGGCGGCCATGCCGTTTATGGAGGACATCCAGCAGGTCCTGAACCAGAACGTGAACCTAGCGGTACTGGACGGCTGGGAAGCGCTCTTCGTGGAGCGGCTTTCCCGGCGCGGTTCCGTGGCTAACCGGGCGCAGGTGGCCGGCCGCATGCCGGTCCACGTATCGTCCGCGGGACTCGTCCTGATGGCCAACCAGCCTCATGCCGTCCAGGCGGAATACCTTGCTGGCTTCCGGGATCCGGCCGGCAGGCTGGCAGTGGAGCAGCTCCGCGCGCAGCTCAGCGAGGCTGCGCACCAGGGCTACGCCCAGCTGGCCGGTGTGGTGGATCCGGACACCTGGGGCATCGCCGTCCCCGTGACGGACCGCAAGAAGCGGACGGTGGCCGCGATCGGCGTCGTCGTTCCCTTGCACGAGGTGCGCCTCCAGGCGCTGGTGCCGGCGCTGCAGACAGCCGCCCGGGGCATCGGACGCCGGTTGGCTGAGCTGCAGGGCCCCGCGTAGCGAGGATTAAGAGAAGTGCAGCGCCATGATTCCATTCAACGGAATTCCCGTAACGCCGATCACCCCTTCGGGCGCACACTGTTAGCCAGACGATCCAACAGGCCCCGGACTCATCCGCCGGCCGCCGCAACGAAGCGAGGAACACCATGGCAGCCCGCAAAGTCATCACCACCCAGGTGGCCATCCTGGGCGCCGGCCCGGCAGGACTGATGCTCTCGCATCTGCTGGCCAAGGCCGGCATCGAATCCACGGTCATCGAAATCCGAAGCCGCCAGGAAATCCAGGAGACGGTCCGGGCCGGCATCCTGGAGCACGGCACCGTGAACATGCTGGTGGACAGCGGCGTCTCGGACCGGGTGCTGCGGGACGGGGACCGGCACGACGGCATCGAACTGCGCTTCAACGGCGAGAGCCACCGGATCGACTTCCAGGACCTCGTGGGGGAGTCGGTGTGGCTGTACCCGCAGACGGATGTGTTCATGGACCTCGCCGCACGGCGTGAGGCCGACGGCGGGGACGTCCGCTACAGCGTCACGGACACCACCATTCACGACATCGAGCGTTCGCCGAAGGTGTGGTTCACGGACGCCGAGGGTGTGGAGTATGAGCTGCAGGCCGACTTCATCGCCGGTGCGGACGGTTCCCGGAGCCACTGCCGCTTCCAGATCCCCGAGGCGGACCGCAAATGGTACTTCCACGAATACCCCTTCGCGTGGTTCGGAATCCTGGCCGAGGCGCCGCGCAGTTCCGATGAACTGATCTACGCCAACTCGGAGAACGGCTTTGCCCTGATCAGCCAGCGGACCGAGACCGTCCAGCGCATGTACTTCCAGTGCGATCCCAATGAGGACGTCAACGACTGGAGCGAGGACCGCATCTGGGACGCCTTCCGCAGCCGGGTCAACGGCAACGGTTTCGAACTCAAGGAAGGACCGGTCATCGACAAGATGGTGCTGAAGTTCCGCAGTTTTGTCCACGCCCCCATGCGCCACGGGAAGCTGTTCCTGGCCGGCGACGCCGCGCACACGGTGCCGCCCACCGGGGCCAAGGGCCTGAACCTTGCCATCCACGACGTCAAGGTCCTGTTCGAAGGACTGGAAAGCTACTACAAGGGCGGCTCCACTGTGCTGCTGGACGTGTACAGCGACCGCGCGCTGGAACGCGTCTGGAAAGCCCAGCAGTTCTCCTACTGGATGACGTCCATGCTCCACACCCCCGTGGATGCGGATGACTTCTCCCGAGCACGCCAGCTGGGCGAGCTCAACTCCGTTGTTTCGTCCCGCCACGGCAGGGCATACCTGGCCGAGGCCTACACCGGCTGGCCGTCCGCCTGACGTTTTCCGGCGCAGGGGACTCCGGCGCGGCGGGCTTTGCCGCCCGGGGAGGGTGGCCCTCCGCCTGACTTCGTGCTCTGTGGCGGACGGCGAATCAGGGCGCCAGCAGCCGCCGGACTGCTGCGGCGATGGCTGCAGCGTCAGGCTGCTCGTCCCGCCTGACCGTGAGGAGGTGGAGCAGCACGCCGTCGCCGTAGTCCGCCACGTCGCGGGCACGGGCAGGCGCATCAGCTACCCCTAGCGCGGTGAGGGCCTGTTCCAGGCCGCCCACCAGGCGGAAGTGCCCGGCTGTCACTGACTCGGGCCGGTCGAGCGAGAGGGCCAGCCGGGCCCGGGTAAGGCCGGCATGTTGTCCGGCCAGGGCCAGCACCAGGCGGGCCAGCTGATCCGCCAGCTCCGCAATGTTCCCCGGCAAGCCGGCCGGTCCCTGGTCCTGCAGGAGCGCAGCGTCCAGCTCCAGCAGGCGGTCCAGCACCGCTTCGACGAGGTTGGCGCGGTTCCGGTAGTAGTTGGAGGTGGTGCCTTCGGGCAGCTGGGCCGCTGCATCAACGGCCCGGTGGGTAAGGCCTTTCATGCCCTTTTCCGCCACCACCTTGAGGGCGGCATCCATCAGTTCCATGCGGCGGTCCGGCATGGGACCAGTGTAATTGCCCTTCCAATTCACTACAAAAGTAGTAACATTGCCGGCATGGAAACAATCTCGATTGTTGGCGGTGGCATTGCCGGCCTGGCGCTGGCCTCCTGCCTGGACCAGGACCGCTTCGAGGTGACCATCATCGAGAAGCGGCCGCAACTGCCGGCCGTTGGAACAGTGCTGGCCATGTGGCCCAACGCGCAGCGCGCGCTGGAAAGAGCGGGCGTCCTGGCCGAGGCCCGGGCCGTGAGCCCTGTGGTTGGAAGCGGCTCCATCCGCGATGCGTCCGGCAATCCCTGGATCACCGTGAACGGCGGCGATATGTTTGGCATTTCCAGGATCGACCTCCTGCGCCTCCTCGACTCCGCCGTCCCCGCATCGGTCCGGCGGACAACGGCCACAGCCGCTTCCGTGCCGGCGGAGGCGGGACTGGTGGTTGGCGCCGACGGCGTGCACAGCGTTGTCCGCCGGGAAGCGTGGGGTGCGAGTGCTGCCGGCCGGCTCACGTCCTGCCTTGCCGTGCGCGGCATCGTTCCTTCCCGGGTGGACCCCCGTGAGGTGGGCGAGTACTGGGGCCGGGGAGACCTCTTCGGCGTAGCCAACGCCGCCCGGGGCATCAATTGGTACGGGAGCTACCGCTCCGATCTCGGCCCGTCCGGCATCGACGTGGCCGCGGTCCTTGAGCAGACCCGGCATCACTTCGCAGGGCATGCTCCGGTGATTCGCCGTGTGCTTGCCGAGGCCACGCCTGAACACACTCTCGTGCAGCGGATCTGGACCACACCGCGGCTGCGTTCCTACGTCCGCGGCAACGCGGTGCTGATCGGTGATGCCGCCCATGCCATGACGCCAAACCTCGGCAGGGGAGCGTGCGAGGCATTGGTGGACGCGACCACGCTGGCTGAACTGTTGAACACTCTTCCCGTGAAGGAAGCCCTCGCGTCCTACAACCGCCGGCGGCGGATCCGCACGCAGGCCCTGGCCCTGGCGTCCTCCGCGATGATGAGGGTGGCACTGGCGGATCGTGCCCAGCCGCTCCGTGACCGCCTCCTGGGGCTCGCCCGACGGCGGAACCAACGCGCCGCCGTCGTCAGCAGTTCCCCGCGGTGATCAGCGGTTAGCCAGGAAAGTCTGCGGATAATCAGCGGACGGTGGCGGCGGGCTGCCTGGTGTCGTCACCGCCGGCAGCATCGGCGGGGAGCGCCCGGGCGGCGACTTGCGCAGCAGGGGGCCCGGCCGGAAGGCGCTTCCGTCCCGTTCCGATCCGCCGGGACCGCCCGTACACGAGATACATGGTGACGCCGGTGATGACCATCAGCAGCACGGTGTAGACGAAGGTATTTGCCACGCCGTCCACGCCCTCTGCGCCGTCCGTGTTGGCCTTGATGACGAGGCCGAGCGGCTGGACCAAGGGGTGCGCCAGGAAAATGGCGGTGTCGTAGTCGTCCAGCATGCTGTTGAAGTTCAGGGCGGCGATGGCCGCTGCGGCGGGAAGGACCAAGGGGAGCAGGATGCGCCGGAACACATAGATGGTCCTGGCCCCCATGATGGTTGCCGCCTCCTCCAGGGAGGAATTGACCGAAGCGAAGGAGGCCTTCAGCATCCTGAGCGTAAACGGGATCTTCACCGTGACAAATGCGATCAGGAGGATGACGGTGGTCCCGGTCAGGACGGCACCGCCCACCAGCGGGTTCGGGTGGTCGTAGCTGATGATCAGCCCCAGTGCCAGCAAAGCCGACGGCAGGATCCAGGGGATGTGCAGCAGGTACTCGAACGTTGCTGTCACCCAGTTTTTGTGCTTCTGCAGGATCCGTGCCACAAAGAGCAGGCCGCCGACGGCGATGACCGCAGCAAGTGCGCTGTAGATGATGCTGATGACAAAAGGCCTCAGGCCCGAGGGCTGGGCCAGTACACGCACGTAGTTGTCCAGCGTGAGGCTGCCCGGTGAGAGCTGGCCCGTCTGGATGGCGGCGCCGTCGGCGAAGGAAAACAGCACAATCAGGACTACCGGCAGCGTGTACACCGCGAACAGCAGGTACGCGGCGGCGTGGATGGCGATATTGGCTGCCGGGTTGGTGATCTTCTGCTTCTGCAGCGCGGAGGAAACCTTGGATACGGAGAAGTACGTCCCGCCCTTTTCCAGGCGCGACATCACCGCGAGCATCAGGATCGTGGCTACGCCCAGGATGACGGCCAGCAGCGCCGCCAGGTCACGGGACGTGGGGCTGTTCGTAAACGTGAGGATCATCGGGGTGATGGTCTGGAAGTCGCGGCCGCCGAGGACCTGCGGCGCGCTGAGCGCCCCCAGGCCGGTCAGGAAGGACAGGATGGTGACGGCAAAAAGCGTGGGCTTGAGCATGGGCAGCACGATGCGGCGAAGGATGGTCCAGGTGGAGGCGCCGAGGTTTCTGGCAGCTTCGATGGTCTGGTAATCGACGCCTTTGAGGGCGTTCGCGACGAAGAGCATGTGGTTGGTGGTGGTGGCGAACGTCATGACCGCCAACACGGCGAAGAATCCGGAAAACCAGCCGGGGTCCATGCCGGGAAATACGTTCAGCAGGAAGACAGTGACGATTCCCTTGTCGCCGTAGATGAACTTGTAGCCCGCCGCCAGCACAATGCCGCCATAGATGAAAGTGGTGGCGTAGCCCAGGAACAGGATCCTGGAACCGCGGATCTTGAAGTAGTGGGTGACCAGGACGATGAAGATTCCCACCACGTTCACCGTGATGGACAGTGCCACAGCCAGCAGGAAGCTGTTGCCCAGCGACTTCATGGCGCGCTGGGAGGAAAGGAGCTTCTCCGCCGCCCGGCCCGAAAAGCTTCCGTCGGGGAAGAAGGTTTCGATCAGCACGTTCGCGTTGGGCCAGACGAGGAAGGCTGCGATGAACCATGTCAGGACCGTTCCCACGATGATGATGAACGGGGAACGAAGCATGCTCCTGGCCGGGGTGCCGCTCATCGGAGGGCCGCCGCCTGGTCCTGCGCTGCCTGGTCCTGCGCTGCCTGGTCCTGCGCTGCAAGACTCGCGCCCGTGTCGGGGCGGTACTGCAGCACATGGTCCGGCTGCACGTACACGGTGGTCTGCGCACCCGCTTCGGGGTGCACCCCGCCGTCTTCCTTGACCAGCAGCCGGATCTCTGCGCCGTGGCTCTGCACCACATAGCGGCTGTGGAGGCCGTGATAGGTGCGGGACACCACCCTGCCGGGAAGCCCGACGGCGGTGCCGCCGGCTGCTGTACCGCCGTCTAATGTGCCGCCGGCTGCTTTACCGCCGGTTGCAGGTGGCGTCAGTGATGCTTTTTCCACCCGCAGGTAGGAATTGGCGGCCGTGCTGAGCCCCGCGCCGGAAAGCCGGTTCACTTCGCTAACGAATTCCGCGGTCAGCGTGGAACTATCGCCGATGAAATTGCACACGAATTCCGTGGCTGCATGGTCGTAAATCTCCTGCGGAGTGCCCACCTGCTCCACTACGCCCTTGTTGAAGACGGCCACGCGGTCACTCATGGCCAGGGCTTCGTCCTGGTCGTGGGTCACGTAAACGGTGGTGATGCCGAATTCGCTCTGCAGATCCTTGAGCTGCTGCCGGAGCTGGTGCCGCAGCTTGGCATCGAGATTGGACAAAGGCTCGTCCAGCAGCAGGATCTTGGGCCGGAGGACCAGTGCGCGGGCAACTGCCACCCGCTGCTGCTGGCCGCCCGAAAGCTCCGCCACGTTCTTGTCCAGCTGTTCGTCGCTGAGCTCCACCCGGTGCGCAATGTCGCGCACCAGGCGGTCGCTCTCGGCGGACTTCTCCTTCCGGACGCGCAGCCCGAAGGCGATGTTTTCCCGGACGCTCATGCTGGGGAACAGGGCGTAGTTCTGGAACACCATCCCCACCTGGCGCTTGTCGCTGGGCAGGCGCGTGACGTTCCTGCCGTCCACATGGACCGTTCCCGCCGACGGCTCGATGAATCCGGCCAGGGTCCGAAGCGCCGTCGTTTTGCCGCAGCCGGACGGGCCCAGCAGGGTGAAGAATTCACCCGGCCGGACGTGGAGGTCCAAGTGCGGGATGGCAATGAAATCGCCGAAGGAAACTTCGATGTTGTCCAAGCGGATCATGGGGAGCCTGTCTGGTGTGGCGGTTGAAGCAGGGAGGGCAGGGCAGGGCTCAGGTCATGTACTCGAGCTCGATCTTCTCCACCCAGGAGCCCATGTTTTCCTGGACGAAGTCCCAGTCGATGTCCTGCTGCTTGAGCCCGTCGAAGAATGCGACCACTTCCGGTTTGGCCTTGGCGGCCGCGCTCTTGTTCACGGGCATTGAATTGAACTGCTGCGCCCATTCACCCTGGACGTCGGCGCTGCCGAACCAGTCGATGAACTTCAGGGCCTGTTCCTTCTTGTCCGTTCCCTTCACCAGGGCCACCTGCTCCACTGCAAGCGGCACACCCACGGACGGCATCACTGTTTCAACGTTCACCTTGAAGGACTTCTCGCGTTCGGCCACGATCGAAGACGGCATCTGCCCCATGTCCACTTCCCCTGACGCGATGCGGGCAAAGAGATCGGTTTTCGCGACGGCCGGGCTGCCGTTCTGGAAGTACTGCTCCACCTGCTTCCAGCCTTCGTCCGAGATGCCAAGCTCCCCGGAGTCGTCCTTGTAGCGGGAGAGGATGCCCGCAAAGACCAGTTGCGCCGTGGCGGTGCCGAGCCCCGTGACCCGCTCATAACGGGTCTTGAATTCGTCCTTGGCCCACAGGTCGGTCCAGTCCTTCGGGGCCTGGTCCGGTGTGAATTTGTCCGAGTTGTAGCCGAGCAGGATGGCCTGCTTGACCAGCGGCCAGTAGGCCTTGTCGTCGCCGCTGTCTGCCAGTGACGCGTCGACCTCGCCGGCCCAGGCCGGTTCATAGGCCTCGATGGCATCGGCTGCCTTAACCTGCGCGAAGTACATGTTGTTGAGGCCGAAGGCGACGTCGGCGATTGGGTTGTTCTTCTCGGCGATCAGCTTGTTGGTCGCGTCGGCCCCGCCGGCGCCCACAATCTCAATCTTGAAGCCGGCTTCCGCGGCCTTCTTCGTCAGCCACTCCCCGCGGCCTTCACCATTGGAGTTGGTGTAAACGACCAGCGTGTCGCCGGATGCCCCGCCGGCGGACGGAGTTGCCGACGTTCCGGGTGCTGCGGCGCCGGCACCGCAGCCGGCCAGGAGGGTGACGGCGACGGCGGCGGCAATCATGGTTTTGAGTTTGTGCACGATTGAGACTCATTTCTGAACTGGAACCGGAGCATTGTCCGGCAAGCCTATAGCGGCTCATGCCGATTAGGGCCGTTTATAGCTATCGATTCGATAAACTACTCGGCCTCGGCGTTCGAGTCTTGTCGGGGCTCCCTAACGGGGTGTGCCCGCGGCTTTAACGTGCGATGAACTTCCAGCGTCCCCGCAGTGCGCCCTCAGTCCTGTTCCAGGGTCTCTGTCAGGTGGTGCGTGGGGATGCGGTCGCGGTCGTAGGTGATTTCGGTGTAGCCGTGGGGTTCCGGCTTGCCGTGCGGGTTGAGGTTCACGAACACGATTTCCTCAATGGTGAGGATGCTCTGCCGGGTGATCATGTTCCGTACTTCGGCGCGCATCGTCAGGGATGTCCGGCCGAACCGCGTGGCGGTCAGCCCCATCTCGATCAGGTCGCCCTGCACCGCGGAGCTGACGAAGTTGATCTCGGAAATGTATTTGGTGACGGCCCGGCCGTTGCCGAGTTGCAGGATGGCGTAGATGGCCGCTTCCTCGTCGATCCACTTCAGCAGGCTCCCGCCGAACAGCGTGCCGTTCGCGTTGAGGTCTTCAGGCCGCACCCATTTGCGGGTCCGGAAAGTGATGTCTGCCGATTCCATAGTGCGAGATTAGCCGACGGCGGCCCGGCTGCCGCAGTGTGACGACGACGACGGCGGCAGGCGGCTGCCGCCGTCGTCCGGCCTGATTGCCGCTGCGCCGGAGCTGGCGGGCCGCCAGCGGCCGCCTCAGGCCATTGCGGTGTGCGCGGCGCTGTGTGAGTCGATCTTCTTGGCGTAGCAGTACGAGTGCTCAACCCCGATGTAGGGCCCGAAGTTGGGCACTTCATCGAAGCCGCAGCTTTGATAGAAGTTCCTGCCGTCCGGCTGGGCCGAGCCCGCCTCTGCGGTGATCGAGGTGACGCCCATGCCGTAGGCGTGCGCCTCCAGCGCAGCGAGGATGGAGCTCGCAACGCCCGAGCCCCGAGTGTAGGGGAGGACGTACAGCCGCTTGATCTCCGCCGTCTTCGAGTCCAGCATCCGCAGCCCGCCGCAGCCCACCGGCTGGCCGGAGCTCTTCTCGTAGGCCACCAGGAACACGGCGGTGTCCACTTCCGACGGCGGCGGTCCGGGTTCGTGGTCTTTCGTGCCGAAGCGGGCATCCAGTTCCGCCTGCTGGGCTGCGCGCAGATCGGCGCCCACGGGGTTGGCCCACGTGACCTGCCTGATGTTGAGACGGGGGTTGGTCTGCATCACTGCCTCGATTCGCCGAAGGGTTATGCAAAACAAGCCTATGAGGGGGCCGTTTCCGCGGTGTTTCCTGCGCGTAAGCGTCCGGAGAACAGGACGCCACAACCTCCGTCAGGTAGGAAGCCAGCCTAGCTATCAGATCGGCTAGGATAATTCAATGGCTTTGAACAGCAGTGCCGGGTCCGGCTATTGGTACGGCGCCGACGGGCAGTTCGACCATGGCGCGGCCGTCCTGCAGGCCCTCCGCGAATACCGCCATGCCGAAGTGGCGACCAGGCGTTCCACCAGGGACTCAATGGGCATGGGGGAGACGGACATCCTCGCCCTGCGCTACCTGTTGCGTGCGCGGGCGTCCAACCGGTCCGTCGTTCCCAAGGACCTCAGCCTGTTCCTGGGCATCACCAGCGCCTCCACGACCTCCCTGATTGACCGCCTGGTGGGCAGCGGCCACGTCCGGCGCGAGCCCCACCCCACGGACAGGCGATCGCTCATTGTTGTTCCCACTGTGGAATCCGACACCGAAGTCCGCGCAACCCTGGGGGATATGCACCGCCGGATGATGGCCGTCGCGGAAGAGCTCACAGTCGAAGAGGCCGGCGTCGTCATCGCATTTCTCCAGCGCATGCGCGAGGCGATTGAGCCGCACCCTGATTCCCCGCCGGCGCAACTCTCTTCCGACCCGGCTAAGCAGGGCCCAGCTAAGTAGTTAGACAAACTAGTTATCTAGACTACTTATATGTATGCTTACTATCAGGTTGTCCCGATGGTTGGCATAAGGAGTTGCGTTCACTTGGTCGCGTTTACCGGGTTTGACGGGCCGGACCAGCGGACCGGGCCTGCGGTCCCGCAGTCCGGCTCCCGGCTGGAGTACGGCCGCTTCTCCAATGGGACCGCCCCGGCGGGCTATCCGCCCGAACATTGCGGCGTTCCCATGGAGTGGTCCACGCCTGCTGCCCGGACCATGGCCGCCTATTCCTACGATGCCGGCGAAACCCTGGCTGACCTGCCGGACGTGTGGCGGTGCTCTTGCGGGTTCCAGCTGGACTCCTGGGTCAACATGGCGCCTGCCGCCGGCGTCCTGGCCGATATCAGCCGATCGTGACGGGGACGGACGCACGTCAGTCCCGCGAGATCCGGGATGAATCTTCGGACGCGCGTTATCTCCTCAACGAACGCATCGGCATCGGCGCCACCGCCGAGGTGTACCGCGGCACCGACCTGCGGGACGGCCGTCCTGTCGCCATCAAAGTGGCTGCACTCGCCGGGGACCGGCATCGGGAGCGGCTAGCCGCCGAGGCCGCACTGATGGCGGGCGTGCGGCACCCGGCACTCGTGCGGTTCGTTGATCAGGGAACTGCCGCGCGGGACTGCCCCTGGCCGGGCCGCGCCTTCCTTGTCCAGGAGCTTGTGTACGGAAGCAGCCTGGCGGAAAGGATCCGCTCAGGTCCCGCACCCGGAACTGAGGTCGCTCCGTGGGCAGTAGGGCTCCTGTCCGGACTGCGGCATCTCCATGCGCGCGGGATAGTGCACCGCGACATCAAGCCTGCAAACCTCCTGCTCAGCCACCTACGCAAATGCCCGGTCCGGATTGTCGACTTCGGCATAGCCGCGCCCGCGGGAACCAGACCGGAGCCGGGGACATCCTCCGGCACGGTGCAGTACATGAGTCCGGAGCAGGCAGGCGGCGGGGTAGTCCGGCCTGCGGATGACATCTATGCCCTGGGCCTGGTCCTCCTCGAATGCCTCACGGGAGCCAAAGCCTTTCCCGGGACTGCCATCGAGTCCCTCGTCGCAAGGACGCAGCGGAGCCCGGCCATACCCCGGCACCTTGGTGCACCTTGGGAATCGCTGCTGGCATCCATGACAGCCATGCACGCGGCCGACCGCCCGACGGCGCTGGAGGCCACGGCTGAGGCTGCCATGCTGCTGCAGCCGCCGCATCCGCTTCGCCGGCGCGTGGCCGCACGCTCGGGGAGCTACTGCTAGGCGGGCCTGCCCGTGGGGTCCCCGGCGCCCGGGTCGGCCAGGGCCAGCCCGCCCACCGGGCTGTCGTCCCAGTGGATGAGCTCCCAGCCGTCGTCCGGAGCGCCTTCCAGGGCAACAATGCCCGTGTTGTTGAGAACGTGTTTTGCGGCAAAGCCCGGTTCAATATTTCCTGCCCGCAGGCCAGCCCACACCCGGATGGCTGCACCGTGGCTGACCACGGCAACCGCCCCGGAGTCACCGATGCCGTTAGCCCGTTCGGCCACCATGGCGATCGCGGCGTCATAGCGGTCGACGAAGTCCCGTCCGGTCGGCCCCGCGGGCATCCGCCGGTCCAGATCGCCGTCTGCCCAGGAAAATATGGTGCCCAGGTAGCATTTGTGCGATTCGTGGTCGGTCAGTTTTTCGAGCGCTCCGGCCTCGATCTCGTGGATGCCCGGAATCACCTCGGTGTCCAGCCCGTGAAGTCGGGCAAGCGGCGCAGCGGTGATCTGGGTCCGGACCAGGGTGGAGGCGTACAGCGCGTGGATCCGCTCATTCGCTAACGCGCGGGACAGCGCCTCCGCCTGCTGCTCGCCGAGTTCGGTGAGTCCCGGCCCCGGGTGCGCGGTGTCCAGCTGGCCCAGGACGTTGCCGGGGGTCTGGCCGTGGCGGATGAGCAGGAGCCTCATTTGAGGTGGTCCACCAGCTGGTCCGCGATGCCCGTGTACTTGCCCGGAGTCAGGGCCAGCAGCCGGGCTTCGGCTTCTGCGGAGAGACCGAGGCTTTGGACGAATTCCTGCATCCGGGCGGCATCCACGCGCTGGCCCCGGGTCAGGTCCTTGAGGCGCTCGTAGGGGTTTTCCATCCCTTCGACGCCGGCAATCGCCTCGGCGCGCATCACCATCTGGATGGCCTCGCCCAGGACTTCCCAGTTCGTGTCCAGGTCCGCGGCCAGGACGTCTTCGGCCACGTCCAGGCGCTCCAGTCCCTTGGCCACGTTGGAAATGGCAAGGAGGGAGTGACCGAAGGCCACGCCGATGTTGCGCTGGCTGGAGGAGTCGGTGAGGTCGCGCTGCCAGCGGGAGGTCACCAGCGTGGAGCCCAGTACGTCCAGCAGGCCGGAGGAGATCTCCAGGTTGGCCTCGGCGTTTTCGAAGCGGATCGGGTTGACCTTGTGCGGCATCGTGGAGGATCCCGTGGCGCCGGCCACGGGGATCTGCGCGAAGTAGCCGATGGAGATGTAGCTCCAGATGTCGGTGCAGACGTTGTGCAGGATCCGGTTGAAACGGGCGACGTCGGCGTACAGTTCGGCCTGCCAGTCGTGGCTTTCGATCTGGGTGGTCAGCGGGTTCCAGGTCAGGTCCAGGCCCTCGACGAAGGACTTGGCCACGTGCTGCCAGTCGGCGCCGGGGACGGAAGCGACGTGGGCGGCGTAGGTGCCGGTGGCGCCGTTGATCTTGCCCAGGTATTCGGTCTTGGCGATCCGGTCCAGCTGGCGGGTCAGGCGGTGCGCGATGACGGCCAGTTCCTTGCCCAGCGTGGTGGGGGTGGCGGGCTGGCCGTGCGTGCGGGACAGCATGGGAACCGCGCGGTTGTCCTCGGCCATTTTGCTGATCTGGGTCACCAGGGCACGGGCCGCGGGCAGCCACACGTCCTCCACAGCACCCTTAACGCCGAGGGCGTAGGAAAGGTTGTTGATGTCCTCGGACGTGCAGCCGAAGTGGACCATGGCGGTGAGGTGCTCAATGCCGATGGCCGGGAGCCGGCGGCCGATGTAGTACTCCACGGCTTTGACATCGTGCACCGTCACGGCCTCGATGTCGGCCAGTTCGGTGACCGACGCGGCGTCGAATTCCGTGACGATGGCGCGGAGCTGGTCCTGCTGGTCCTGGGTCAGCGGACCGGCGCCGGGGAGCACGTTGTTGCTGGTCAGGTGGATGAGCCATTCAACTTCGACGGCCACGCGGTCGCGGTTGAGCGCCGCCTCGGACAGGTAGTCAACGAGGGGGGCGACGGCGGACTGGTAGCGGCCGTCCAGCGGGCCCAAGGCGATCTGGTCCGGTGACGCGGCAAGGGCCAGGCGTCCGGAGGGCGTGCGGGTATCGGCTGTGGCGGCAGTTTCAGGCATGTGCTGATTCTTTCACGAAGTCGCGCCGCCCCTTAAGTGCGGGGTCCGTGTGACTTTTCCTCCCCGGGGTGAAGGCTCCGGGCCTCGTTCGTTGTCCACATAGCCGACGACGCCAGTTCCGGCAGGCAGTCCCGCTACGTAGCGTCGTCATCATCGAACAGACACCAAGACAGACACCAAGACAGACACGGTCAGGAGATTTCGAATGAGCGGCAGTATCACCGCGGCAGATGCCAATGCGTGCGCCTCGCGGAGCTTCGAGGTTCAGCAGCTCGCCTGGCGGGTGGCCGCATTCGCCTACACCCTCGACACCTTGATGCTCAGGTTCGGCCGGGTTGAGCTGTCCGAGTGGCAGTCGCCTGCCGGCCAGGCCTACCGCACCGCCATCTCCATGCAGGCGGCCGCCCTGGGGCGCGCGCGGGAGCGACTCATGGCGGCCTCCGACGCTGTGCTTCGCCATTCACAGCAGGTTCCTGTCTCATCCCAGCGGACTCCAGGGGGAGGTTACTGATGGCCGAGGCCACCCCCTCCGGAAGCGGCGGACCGCTGGGGCCCCTGGAACTGGCAACCGAAGGCACCATGCGGATCCGTGGCGGAGTGGGCGGTATACGCTTCCAGCTGGAGGAACTCATGGCGGGTGTGGCCGAGCTGGACGGCATGGCCGACGAACTCGCCACCATCGAGGTCGGAGTGCGGCGGATTTGGGAAGAGCTGTGTCCCTACCAGTACGAGCCGCGGCCCAGCGGGACCGCAGCACTGATAGCAGTGGGCGAAGGTTGCCAATCGGTACGTGCTGTCAGGGAAGCACTCCAGCGCCTCGGCGACCAGGTCCGCGCAAGCCACCGCGACTACGAAAGAGCGGAGTCCCTTTCGGTGGCAGGGTTCCGGCTCCCGCAGGACGGCTGGAACTTCCTGCCCTTGTTGTTCGTGGATCTTACCCGGGCAAACTACCCCAGCCGTGATGCAGCGGAGGCCCTCGCGCTGCCGGTGGCAATCGGGCTGCTGACCACCATGGCGAAGGAGGACCTTGCCCGGGCCATGGCCGCAGAGCTGGCCGCAGGGCGGTACATGTCAGCAACGGGTCCCGTCCTTCGCAGGTTGGCGGAGAACCATTTCCCCCAGTTGAAACCCAGGCCGGTCACTGCGGTAGAGGAACTGACGCGCGACGTCGACGTCGACACCTCCCCGGCGGGCCTGCTCGCCCGGCTCCGGGAGCTGGACGCGGACGGGCACGGAACAATCGAGGTGGTCCAGGTCGAGAACGGCGGGCGTAAGGCATTCATCGTCATTGTCCCCGGGACGCAGCCCACGGATCCGCCCGGCGGAGTGAACCCGCTGGATGAGGCCGGAATTGTGGAGGCACTGGGATATGGCTCGGAGCAGCTCAATGCCGCTGTTGCGTCCGCCTTGCGCCAGGCCGGGGCATCCAAGGGGGACCAGGTAGTGGCCGTCGGCTACAGCCAGGGCGGCGCGCATGCCATGAACCTCAGCAGCGACAAGGCGTTCCTCGCCGAATTCGACCTGAAATATGTACTGACGGCCGGTTCGCCGGTGGGCGGGATTACCCCGGCAGCCGGAATCACGTCCCTCCACCTTGAACACCGCCAGGACTGGGTCCCCGGCAGCGACGGTATTCCGAACGCGGACACCCGGGACAGGGTCACCGTCACGCTCACGGACAGGGTGGTCACCCCCGACGGAAAAGACCCCGGCCTCGGGCCTGGCCACAACCTGGAAAATTACGAGGCAGCGGCGAGAACGGTTGCCGCGAGCGGGGACCCGTCCCTGGTGGCCAACACGGCAGTCCTCGCCGGAGTGGTGGGTGTGGGCGGTGCCGCAACGGCGACCCGCTTTGCAGTGAACCGCGAAGCCCAGATTACGGCCGATCGCCAGCCCGGCCCGCCGCCGGGCGCGGCCCGATGGGTTGCACGCTAGCCACCCTACCGGCGGACGCCGGTAATTTTGCCGGCCACAAGGGAAACCACCGTGATGATGATTGCTGCCAGCACCGCGGTCCAGAAGAAGGAGTCAATGGTGAATTTGACCGGGGTGTAGCTGCTCAGCCAGGACGTCAGGTACAGCATCGCCGCATTGATGACGATGGTGAACAGCCCAAGCGTCAGGATGGTGATCGGCAGGGACAGCAGGCTGACAATCGGCCGCACCAGGGCGTTGACCAGCCCGAAGATCAGGCCGATGAACAGGTAGGCAAGAGCGATGCCCAGCGGGTCGGTTCCCTGTGTCACGCCACCCTGCGCAACGGCTTCGGTCGTTGCGGCGGTGGAGATATCCAGGCCCGGCAGGATCCAGCTCGCAATCCAGAGAGCCAGGCCGTTGATGAGGACCCGCACGATGAAAGAAAACATGGCCCCATGCTTTCACACGGGAGAGGAAAGCGGCAGGAGTGGAGAAGTAGGCTAGTTGGCATGACTTCACCAGAGAACCCCGCCGGCGGAATCAGGCCCCGCCCGGTGGTGGACAGGCTTCCGCGCTATGCCGCCGGTAAGCCTCCTGCCGCCGTCGAGGGCCTTTCCAGCTACAAACTGTCATCCAACGAGAACCCGCTTCCGCCCATCCCTGCAGTGTTGCAGGCCATCGCGGACCAGACCGACTTCAACCGCTACCCGGATCCCCTGAGCAGCAAGCTCCGCGGCGCGCTCTCGGAGTTCCTGCAGGTCCCGGCCGAGGACATCGTCACGGGTGCCGGCAGCCTGGGCGCCCTGAACCAGCTGCTGGTGACCTTTGCCGGACAGAACGACGACGGCAAAGCCGACGAAGTAATCTACGCCTGGCGGTCCTTCGAGGCCTATCCCATCTCTGTCGGGCTGGCCGGTGCTGAAAGCGTCCGGATCCCCCTGACCGCGGACGGGCGCCACGACCTTGATGCCATGGCCGCCGCAGTCACCGCAAGGACAAAGGTCATCCTGCTCTGCACACCGAACAACCCGACGGGGCCCATCCTCGAGAAGGAAGAAACGGAACGGTTCATCCGGTCCGTCCCGTCCGACGTCGTCATTGTCATCGACGAGGCCTACCAGGAGTTCGTGCGTGCCGGAAACGCCGTGGACGGCATTGAGATGTACCGCAAGTACCCCAACGTGGTGGTCCTGCGGACCTTCTCCAAGGCGCACGGGCTGGCTGGCCTTCGCGTTGGCTACAGCGTCTCCAACCCGGACCTCACGCAGCATCTCCGCGTAGCTGCTACGCCTTTCGCCGTCTCCCAGATCGCCGAGCGGGCAGCGGTCACTTCCTTGCAGAACTTCAGCCAGGTTGTAGAAAGGGTACAAAGCCTGGTGGATGAGCGCGACCGCGTCACGGCGGGACTGCGGGATCTCGGCTGGTTTGTACCGGACGCACAGGGCAACTTTGTGTGGCTCGATCTGGGTGAAAACAGCGCGGAATTCGCAGCACTGGCGGGAGCGCGCGCCCTGTCCGTCCGGGCATTCGGCAATGAGGGGGTCAGGGTGAGCATCGGCGAGGCGGAAGCGAACACCCGTTTCCTCGAGCTCTGTACGGACTATACAAAGCCGCCACGGCGTTCCTAGCGCTTAACATAACCCCCGGCGTCCGCCTACTGCGGATAAAGTAAGGGACAGTAAGCCAAAATATATGCCGGACCGGGAATGTATTCCTGACCCGGCATATATCCCAGCGAGATTGCGACGCATTCAGGTGCGGCAAGCAAGGAGACGGTATGGGCGCCACACATCTGCCCGCTACCGAGTTCGACGGAACCGGGGTAGACGATCAGCTCGAGGCGGAAGCCGAGGCCGTGCTGGGTGCGCCCGACGCCCCCATGGTCCAGCTCCTGGGGCCGGACGGCGCCATGGGCGAGGACCCGGTCTTCTCGGAATACGCCAACCGGCTCGACGCTGAAAAGCTGCGCGGTTTCTACGCGGACATGGCGGCCATCCGGCGGTTCGACCAGGAAGCCACTGCGCTGCAGCGCCAGGGCCAGCTGGCCCTGTGGGTTCCCCTCACCGGCCAGGAGGCGGCGCAGATCGGTTCAGGGCGGGCAAGCCAGCCGCAGGACTACATTTTCCCCACCTACCGCGAACACGGTGTCGCCCTGACCCGCAACGTAGACCTGGCCGAGCTGCTGCGCCAGTTCCGCGGCGTGTCCAACGGGGGCTGGAACCCCAAGGACACCAACTTCCACCTCTACACCCTGGTCCTGGCGGCGCAGACTCCGCATGCTGTCGGCTACGCCATGGGCATCCAGCGGGACCAGAAGCTTGCGGCCGCCAACGCCACCCCGGGCCAGCCGCAGGAGCCCAAGGCCGCCGTCATGGTCTACTTCGGGGACGGCGCCAGCTCCGAGGGCGACGTGCACGAGTCGATGGTGTTCGCGTCGTCGTACAACGCGCCGGTGGTCTTCTTCTGCCAGAACAACCACTGGGCCATCTCGGTGCCCAGCACCGTGCAAACCCGCGTCCCGCTGGCCGATCGCGCCAAGGGCTACGGCTTCCCGGGAATCCGCGTGGACGGCAACGACGTCATCGCAGTCCATGCCGTGACGGAGTGGGCACTGGAACGCGCCCGTGAAGGAAAGAGCCCGGTACTGATCGAGGCCTTCACGTACCGGGTGGGCGCCCACACCACCGCCGATGATCCCACGAAATACCGCGGCTCCGAAGAGGAAGCGCAGTGGCGGGCGAAGGACCCCCTCGAACGCCTGGAGAAGTACCTTCGCGCCGAGGGGCTGGCCGACGACGCCTTCTTCGCCAAGGTCAAGGCCGACGGCGATGAGCTCGCCGCGTACGTGCGCAAGACCACCCACGACCTCGAAACCCCGGACATCCGGACGGCGTTCGCCAACACGTATGCCGAGGCCCACCCGCTCGTGGCCGAAGAGCTGGCCTGGTTCGAGGAATACAGTGCGGGATTCGCTGATGAATCAGAAACAGCCGACGTAAAAGCCGCCGAGGCAAATACAGACGGGGCAGCCAACCGATGACCACCATGACCATCGCCAAGGCCATCAATGAGGGCCTGCGCGCGACGCTGAACAACAACCCCCGCACCCTGCTCATGGGTGAGGACATCGGTCCGCTCGGCGGCGTCTACCGTGTCACCGACGGGCTGATCGGCGAATTCGGCGCCGACCGCGTGGTGGACACTCCGCTGGCAGAGTCGGGCATCATCGGCACGGCGATCGGACTTGCCCTGAGCGGCTACCTGCCGGTCTGCGAGATCCAGTTTGACGGCTTCGTTTTCCCGGGCTTCAACCAGATCACCACGCAGCTGGCCAAGATGCACTCACGCAGCAACGGAAACCTCACGGTGCCCGTCGTCATCCGCATCCCGTACGGCGGCGGCATCGGCTCCATCGAGCACCACTCGGAGTCCCCGGAGGCGCTGTTCGCCCACACCGCAGGACTGCGCATCATCACCCCGTCCAACCCGCACGACGCCTACTGGATGATCCAGCAGGCCGTCGACTGCCAGGACCCCGTGATCGTCTTCGAGCCCAAGCGGCGCTACTGGCTCAAAGGCGAGGTCGACACCGAATCGCCCGGCCCCTCGGGCGACCCGTTCAAGGCCCATGTCCTACGCGAAGGCACGGACGCCACCGTGGTGGCTTACGGCCCGCTGGTGCCGGTTGCGCTCGCCGCTGCCGGCGCCGCCGCCGAGGATGGCCGCAGCGTGGAGGTCATTGACCTGCGGTCCATCTCACCGATCGATTTCGACACCGTCACGGACTCCGTCAAGAAGACGGGCCGGCTCATCGTGGCCCATGAGGCACCGACGTTCGGCGGCATCGGCGGCGAAATCGCGGCCCGCGTCAGTGAGCGGGCGTTCCTGTCCCTCGAAGCCCCCGTGATTCGGGTGGGCGGCTTCCACATGCCCTATCCCGTGGCCAAGGTGGAAGAGGACTACCTGCCGGACATCGACCGCATCCTGGAGGCGCTGGACCGCGCCCTTGCCTACTGACGACGCCTTCCAAACCGAGGACCCCATGACTGTAAACAAGTTCAACCTCCCCGATGTGGGCGAAGGACTCACCGAGGCCGAGATCGTTTCGTGGAACGTCAAGCCCGGCGACAGCGTCGCGGTCAACGACATCCTCTGCGAAATCGAAACCGCGAAGTCCCTTGTGGAACTGCCGTCCCCTTTTGCGGGCACGGTCACCGAGCTGCTCGTGCCAACGGGAGTGACGGTCGACGTCGGCACCCCGATCATCAGCGTGAGTGACACGGTGGCCGGGGATCCCACGCCCGCGGATGCGCCCGTTCCGCCGGCCCCGGCAGCAGCCGCACCGCGTCCGGCGCCGGCACAGCCGGCTCCGGGCACGGCAGCGGCACCCCTGGTGGGGTCGGGTCCCAAGGCCGACGCCGTCAAGCGCCGCCCGCGGAAGTCCACGCCGTCCCCGGCTGCAGCGTCCACAGCAGTGGTCCAGCCAGTTCCAGCGTTCGCGCCGGCTCCGGCAGTCGAGCCTGTCGAGACGCAGGGTATCTGGATCAACGCCGGCGCACAGTCCGCCACGGAAGCCCCGGCTCCCGGGGAAGCCCCGGGGCGGCCCACCCTCGGCGGCACCATCAGCGGCCTGGTGAACCGGGTCCTGGCCAAGCCTCCGGTAAGGAAGATCGCCCGGGACCTCGGGATCGACCTCGCCGACGTGGTGCCCACCGGTGCGCGCGGCGAAGTTACCCGCGAGGACCTGGTCAGCTACCAGGCCCAGCGCGACGCCGAGGTGGACAAGGCGGACACCTTCTGGGGCAAGTCCGGCCGGCCGCAGGATCAGCGCATCGAGCGGATTCCCGTCAAGGGAGTCCGTAAGGCCACCGCCAAAGCCATGGTGGAGTCCGCGTTCGCGGCACCGCACGTCAGCATCTTCGTGGATGTCGACGCCAGCCGCACCATGGAGTTCGTCAAGCGCCTCAAGGCCTCGCGCGACTTCGAGGGCATCAGGGTCTCGCCTCTCCTGATCCTGGCCAAGGCCGTGATCTGGGCGGCCGCGCGCAACCCCAGCGTCAACGCCACGTGGGTGGACAGTCCGGACGGCAGCGATTCGGCCGAGATCCACGTCAAGCACTTCATGAACCTCGGCATCGCGGCGGCAACCCCGCGCGGCCTGATGGTGCCCAACATCAAGAACGCCCAGGACCTCTCGCTCAAGGAACTGGCCCTGGCGCTCAATGACCTGGCGGTCACGGCCCGCGCCGGAAAGACCCAGCCCGCCCAAATGCAGGGTGGCACGCTGACTGTCACCAACATCGGTGCCCTGGGCATCGACACCGGCACACCGATCATCAATCCCGGCGAGGTGGCGATCGTAGCTTTCGGCACCATCAAGCAGAAGCCGTGGGTGCTGGACGGAGAAGTCATTCCGCGCTGGATCACCACCCTCGGCGGGTCGTTCGACCACCGGGTGGTGGACGGAGACCTGTCGGCCCGCTTCATGGCGGATGTTGCGGCGATCCTTGAGGAGCCAGCCCTCCTGCTGGATTAGAACTTCTTCCAGTCGAGAGGCACACCGATGGAGACGCGACACCTCAAGTACTTCATTGCGGTGGCTGAAGAGCGGCATTTCGGCCGTGCCGCGGTCCGGCTGCACATGGCCCAGCCCCCGCTGTCGCAACAGATCCGCCAACTCGAGGAGCAGCTGGGAACACAGCTGCTGGTCAGGACCACACGGAAAGTGGACCTGACGCCTGCCGGACAGCTGCTCCTGGACCGGGGCCGGCAGCTGCTGCAGGAACTCGAGGTGTTGGAATCGGACGTGAAGCAGGTCGGTGCCGGCGCTACGGGCGTACTCAGGGTGGGATTCACCGGAACAGCTACGTACCGGCTGATGCCGGCAGTGGTGCAGGCAGCACGGCGCACTCTTCCCGGCCTGCGGATTACTGTCCAGGGCGAAATGCTCACCCCGCAAATGGAGGCGGCACTCGAGGAGGGCCGGCTTGACGTCGCCGTTCTTCGGCCCCCGGTCCGCTCCGGTGACATTGCCTTGAAGCTGCTGGAGCAGGACCAGCTGGTGGCCGCGCTCCCGGCCGATTCGCTGTTGGCCGGACAGGGACCGCTGGAGCTTGCGGACTTGTCGTCGCACGATTTCATTGGTTATCCCGCGTCATCGGCGGTGAGCGGCATCGTCATCGATGCATGCCGGCAGGCGGGGTTCCAGCCGCGGCTGGTTCAGGAAGCCAAGGAAACGTCCACGTTGTTGTCCCTCGTGGCCGCAGGCATGGGGATAGCGCTTGTGCCTATGACCTCACGGATGTTTTCGTTCCAGGGTGTGGTGTTCCGCGCGCTGCGGAACCCGCCTCCGGTGGACCTTGCAGTGGCGTGGAACCGCACCAGCGAATCGCCGCTCCTGGAAAGTTTCCTGGCACTTTTCGATTCGCTGCCTGCGTTTCCCGTGCCCGACGTGCCAGGGGTCGAGTAGGCGGCAGCGCCCATGGGTCCGGTAGGCCCGCCTAGTACGCGGGGTAGTTTGAGAGCATCTGGGCGAGGGCGGGATCGGCGGTCATTCCGCTCAGTCCCACTGCTGCCGCGATCATCACGCCGGAAAAGCCGGTGACGCAGGCGGTGACAACCGCGAAGAATTTCCAGTCATCGCGCATGACGCTGCGGATGGTTTCCGGCAGGTTCAGGCCGGGCGCAATCAGGTTGGGTGCGGTGTCGGTGGATCCGTCGTCGAGGAACGCGATCACCCGGTCGTTGGCCCGGTCCACCCGCATGGTGCTGATGTGGTTGCCGTGGCGGGCAAGAAGGATGTCGTGGCCTACCAGCTGGCGGCGCTGAAGCGTCAGCATATTGTTCCCCTGAAGTCGTCGGTACTCGGATGTCCGCACCATCGAGCACCCTTCAATTTTATCGCCGCAAACCGCGTGATTCCGGCGAAAAACGGGTGAGACTGCCCACCAGGGGGAGTGACGCCGGTCAACCCCGGGCCGGGACGACCTAGGGCCGGGACGACCTAGTCGGCGTCGTCGGTCTTGGCGATGTAGACGTCGCACGGCGCATTGTGCGCCACGCTGTTAGCGACGCTGCCCAGCACCCGGCCCAGCCCGCGCATCCGGCGGTTCCCCACCACGATCATGCGGGCGTCGAAGCGCTCGGCTTCCTTGATCAGGGCTTCCGCCGGCTTGCCGCGGGCTGCCGAGTAGGTGACCTTGAGGTCTTCCGTGCTCAGCCGGGCCGCGACGTCCTTGGCCACCTTCTCAGCGTCCCCGGCGTCGGAGACAATCCAGCGGTCGCTGCCGCTGCCGAACACCTCGGTGCGGTCGCTGTCGAAGGCCGTGACCACATGGAGCGTGGCCCCCAGTGATGCGGCCAGTCCCCGCGCCGTTTCGGCGGCCCGCATTGCAGTCTCGCTGCCGTCAACACCGACAACAATAATTCCGGTCATGCTCCAGCTCCTCAGGATTCGGTCAGCCTCATGAAAGTGCCCGGCTGCATGCAGTTATGACTCAGGCTACAGCGCCGCTATGGCGTCCCGCAGTACCGGCGCGAGGCGCCGCACGCCCTCCGCGATTGTCTCCGGAGGAACGGCACTGAACGCCAGGCGCAGCTTGTTGGACGGTTCGTCCGATGGCGTGAACGCCGCTCCCGGAATGAACACTACGCCTGCGTCGATTGCCTTGCGCAACAGCGGGTAGGTGTCCACGCCCTCGGGGAGGGTCACCCAGACGAAGAAGCCGCCCTCCGGCCGGGTCCAGCTCAGTCCCTCCGGCATGTACTCAGCCAAGGCGGCCAACATCGCCTGGCAGCGCTCGGCGTAGAGCCCGCGGTAGGTTTCGATCTGCCCTTTCCAGTCGTAGTCCCGCAGGTAGGCGGAGACCAGCATCTGGTTCAGGGTCGATGGGCAGAGCGTCACGGCCTCCGAGGCCAGGTAGTAGCGGCGCTGAAGGTGGGCCGGCACCAGCGCCCAGCCGATCCTTAGCCCGGGCGCGAAGATCTTCGAGAATGAGCCCATGTAAATGACGTCGTCCGGATTGGCGGCCCGCAGCGGCGCCCACGGTTTGCCGTCGAAGCGCAGCAGCCCGTACGGGTTGTCCTCCAAGACCAAAATATTTGCTTTGCGGCATATATCGACGATTTCCTGCCGGCGTTCCGCTGCGAGGGTGATGCCCGACGGGTTGTTGAAGTTGGGGATGGTGTACAGGAACTTGATGTTCCGTCCGGCCGTCTGGAGGGCTGCGATCCGGGCTTCCAGGAGGTCCGGAACCAGGCCGTGCTCGTCCATGGGTACGGTGGCCACCTCCACCTGGTAAGCCTCGAAGGTGTTCAGTGCGCCCACGTAGGTCGGTTCCTCCACCAGCACCACGTCGCCGGGATCGCAGAACACCTTTGTGGCCACGTCCTGGGCGGACTGGGAGCCGGCAGTGACCACCACGTTGCGGGGATCAGCGTCAAGGATTCCCTCAGCCGCCATAACCTCGCAGATCTGGGCGCGGAGCTCTTCGGTCCCTTGGCCGCTGCCGTACTGGAGGGCGGTCATGCCCTGTTCAGCAATGATCTTCGCAGCTGTCTGGCCGAGCCGTTCCAACGGCAGCGACTGCAGGTACGGGCTGCCTCCGGCAAGCGACACAAGTCCCGGGCGCAGGGAGATGTCGAAGACGTCGCGGACCGCGGATTGTTTGATGTTTGCTGCGCGCTCCGAGAACAGTTCGTCGTGGCGGTGTGCGGACGTTGCCGCGCGTTCGATTGCATCAATTGCCTCGGCCGGCAGGACATCGGCGGCGGCGTCAAGTGTTTCGTGGGTCACATCCACAGGATACAGCCATATGTTGTCCACTAGGCAACGGTTGTTCACTTAATTTGCCCACCCCGGCGGCTCCGGCCTGAAGTGCTTTACCTGCGGCGGCGCAGGGCATGGAATAGAGCCATGGCAACGAACAGTCACCTCGGATCCCTGGCCGCCTCCTTCCATGCCCTTCACGAGGGCGCGGTCCCGCTGGTCCTGGTGAATGTCTGGGACGTGGCGTCCGCCCGCCTCGTGGAGGAAGCGGGAGCAGCCGCGCTGGCCACCTCCAGTTCCGCCCTCTCGTGGAGCCTGGGCTTTCCGGACGGCAACCATATGCCGCGTGACCTGGCCATGGCGGCCCTTCGCCGGATCGCCGCATCCACGGCCTTGCCGGTTACGGCTGACATTGAGGCCGGGTATGCGCACGTTGGCGGCGGGTTCGATGACGGCGAATTGCGCGAAACCGTCCGCGCTGTGCTTGCCGCCGGGGCGGTGGGTGTGAATTTCGAGGACTCCGGTGAGCAGCCGCTGACGGACGTTGACGAGCAGGCGCGCCGCATCGCCGTCGTCCGCCGCACGGCGGAAGAAGAAGGGGTTGACCTGTTCATCAACGCCCGCACGGACACCTATCTGTCCGGCCGGTTTGCGGAGACTGCATTTACGGAAACGCTCGGCCGCGCTGAGGCCTACCTTGCCGCCGGGGCCAACGGAATATTCGTGCCCGGGGTGCAGGACCTGCACGTGCTCCACGACCTGGCACGGCGGATTGCCGCGCCCTTGAATGCGCTGGCCGGCCTGGGGGCGCCCTCCGTGGGGGAACTTCACGACGCCGGCGTTCGCCGGATCAGTATCGGCGGCAACACGGCGAAGGCCGCTTATGCCACGGTGTCCCGGGTGGCCGAAGACGTGCTCGGCGACGGCAACTGGTCCGAGCTCGCCGGTGCCCGCAGCCACGAGGCCATGGACGATCTGTTTGGGGGCAGCTGACTTGACCGGATTCCCGGTCGGGGGCCGCCCTTCGGATCGTCGCCCGGCCCTTCGCCCGGGCTTACCGAAGGCTCAGGATGTCTGCGAGCCGCCGCCCGTCAATGTAGATCTCGGCCCGGGCCGCACCCACGGCTGAAACGGCCGTATGCGTAAGCTGGGCTTCCAGCCGGGGAATGTCGCAGGTGCCGCCCGGGCGGAGGGTCCCGGTCAGGTGGACCACCACGGTGGTCCCGTCGAAGTAGGCGGAAAGGTACTTCAGCGCGGAGTTGTCCAACGAGTTGTACAGACCCTCCGGAGGGTTTCCGCCTCCCAGCAGGATGGCCAGGGAGGTCCGGAGCGGTTCCTCCGCCGCGGCGGGGCTGTGGAAGACAGCCACCAGGCTGTCATTGCACCCGAACCGCACGCCGGTGCTGCCGCCGTCGTCCACTGCCACGAAGTACACGGGCGTCCCGCCGGGCACCAGGCCCTCCGGCGCGGCCCGGCCGCCGGCCGCCGGCAGTGTGTCGGTGGCGGAACCGTCTATCGTGGCGGCGGCTCCGCCGTTGGCGCCGGCCTGCGGCGCGATGCTGTCCGCCGCCCTCGGTTTGGGGGGCGGGCCGGAGGGGGCGGCAGTCGTCGGGCCGGAAGCCGCAGTCTCCGGTTCGGACGAGGCAGCCGTCGCCGGAGCCGATTCGGCGAGTGCGGCAGCGGTGCTTGCGGTGACCAGGAATGGTGCTGGCAGCGGCTGCGGAACCGGCATGCCGCCGGGCTGGACAGCCGTACTGACCGGTGAAGCTTCGGGAGGCAGCGAGCACGATCCGAGCCACACCGGAAGCATCAACGCGGCAGTTGCCGCAATTGCCCGGATCCCAGGCGTGGACATCATGAACGCACCGCACTTCCAGCTCTCGCACGTCCCCGTCTCCACGTTACGGCGGAGCGTCTGTGCGCGGAATATGCGCCGAGTGACGGTTGTGCGTCAGCTCCATCACGGAATGGTGACGCAAAACGCCCCCGGCTGCTGCCGGGGGCGTTATGTGGAGTGAATCTGACGTGGTGCGTTGGATCAGGCTGCTTCGGCTGCAGTTTCCGCGTTGGCCAGGGCAGCGAAGACGCCCTTGATCTGCTCCACAACTTCGGCGTCATCCTTGGGGTGGACTTCGGCGAAGCGCACCATGGAGCCCGGAACGGCAAGCTTGGCGTCCTCGACGACCTTGGCGCCGGCGATGCCGACAGCCTTGCGGGCTTCGTCCTGCGCCCAGACGCCGCCGTACTGGCCGAACGCGGTACCCACGACGGCGGTCGGCTTGCCGTTGAGGGCCCCGGCGCCGAACGGGCGGGACAGCCAGTCGATGGCGTTCTTCAGCGACGCGGGCACGGTTCCGTTGTGCTCCGGGGTCACCAGCAGCAGGACGTCGGCGTCGTTGGCGGCGGCGCGGAGGGCGGCGGCAGCAGCCGGAACCTGGCCCTCGACGTCGATGTCCTCGTTGTAGAACGGGATGTTGCCCAGGCTCTCGTGGATAACAACGTCAACCTGCTCAGGCGCGTTCAGCTGGATGGCCTCGGCGAGCTTCTGGTTGGTGGATTCGGCGCGGAGGCTGCCGACCAGGGTAAGTACGGTGCTCTTGGACATGTGAACTCCTAGTGTCTGGCCGCGGGAGTACCCGCCGGCTGATTGGTCATGGAGGCTGGTTGATGCCTTCACTCATGCTAAACGGACTGCGGTCCGATTATTATTCCCCCAACTGAATCTCCCCGTGTGAGCCTCGTCGCAACGCGCTCCCCGCCCGCCGCTCGATTAGACTCAAAGGCGGTCGCTCGTCCGTCAGCGGTTCATGATCACTGGGGAACGGGACTGCGTCCCCAACGGAAGTTCGCAGCCAAGCCCACGGAGTCGATGTGCCCCACCCCCCAGAGACAGCCGAACGCCGTCCGGCCGCGGTGGCTCAAGGCCGCCCGTCCCGGCCATGGAACCGCAAGGTCGTTGGCATCTGCCTCGGGCTCGTCGTCATGGCGGGATTCCTGCTGCTGGTTCAGCTTCAGCCTCTTAGCGGGTGGTGGGTCCTGGCACTGACAGGTGTGCTGGCCCTTGCGGTGCCAACCGCACGTCAGTTGTCGCAGCGGATAGTCATCCTGGGATGCCTGTACTTTGGCGCGGTTCCCTTGCTGTGGTGGATGCCCCTTCCCGCGGAATTCCCGGGGTGGGGCCAGCTACTCCTCGGCGGGCTGATTTCCGGGCTTGCGATGTGGATCATCGGGTCCCCGGACCGGAAGGCGGCCGCAGCCTCGCTCCTGCCGTCAGCGGGCAAGGCGGACACCCTGCTCCTGGTTGCCGCGGCACTGGCCTCAGCAGTGTTAGTGCCGTATTTTCGCGTCTCAACGGGTCCACAGGCCCTGGGGCTCCTGCTGGCCAGCTGGGACAACTCTTCCCACTTCAGCATGTACAACATGATCCGAACCCACGGCACGGTGGTCCCGATGGCCGGCATCTCGGAGAGCGGCCATCCGTGGACCTTCATGGAGTATCCGCAGGGGTTCCACACCGCTCTCGCAACCATGGCGGACCTTGCCGTGGGACATGCACCGGGGCTGCTGGGGATTGAATTGGTGACCTACAGCCGGCTGAGTTCCCTCGCTGCCGTTGGTGCCACGGTGATGGTGACCGCCGCACTCACCTCCTTGCCCTGGATCAGGGAGCGGCCCATGATGTGTACGCCTTTTGTGGTGCTGGCCATCACGGCGTGGTCCTTCGGCACCGCCTCCATAGCCACGCTCCATGCGTTCCAGAACTTTGTTGTCGGTGTTGCGTTGCTGGTTTGCCTGATGATCGTGGTGTCCTTCGCGGACTCCCTGGGCAAGCCTGTGGTTTTCGCAACCTCTGCTGCCGCGGTAGTCGGAATTGCCAACACCTGGGCGCTCTTGCTGCTCCTGGTTGTGCCGGTGGCCGCCTTTGCCGTCTTCCCGTGGTCGCGGCAACGGTGGCAGGGTACGAGGGCAGAATGGCTGGCAAACAGCGTGACGGCGACGGCCGGCTTACTCGGCCTGGCCCTGATCGGCCTGCAAATTTCCCGGATCGAGACCGGCACAGTCGTGACAGCCATTGGTAGGGTTCCGAGCTCCACCCACGGCGTGGAAATCGCCACGTTCCTTGTTGCCTTGGCCGCGTCCATATTGCTGGTGCACGGTAACTTCAGGGCATTCCTCGCCGGTCAAGGACAGCTTCCTGCGGCCGCCAGGCTTGTGGTGACCCCTGTCCTCGGCCTTGCAGTTGTTATCGCGCTGGGTACCTACCAGATCATCACTGCCGGGAAAGTCAACTACTACTCGCTCAAGCTGGCCTTGGCGGTGGAGCTCATCCTGCCCGTCATTGCGTGCATTGCCGTGACGGCACTGGTCGGCCGGTGGCTTGCGTCCCAAAGGTATGGCCGCCCCAGGGGGCTGGCGGTCATGTCTGCTTTGGCAGCCCTGGCGTCCACGCAAGTCTTCGGGCTCACCGTCCAGGACACCAGGCCGCTCGGCATGGATCCGATGACGCCGTATCAGCAGGGGATGTCCACCATCGAGTCGCACACCAGCAAGAATGCTGATGCCGCCACGCAGCTGTTCCGCGCCGCGGAGACCCACACGGCCGGTCGGGGGGATGCCATGTTCATCATCAATTCCGAGCAGATTGATCCGCTCCTGGCGGCCACGTGGTACCTGGCGCTGACGGGCACCCACAATCAGAACACGAACGGGCTGGTGGAGGAACTGCGGCCGCTCCACGAGGGCTACGGAGGCAATCTCGCCCGCGTCGCAGAAGATGTGCTGGAAGCGGATCCGGACGTTTCCCTTGTCCTTGATGCGGCCCTTCGAGACTTTCTTGCCTCCGAAGGACTGTCCGAGCAGCTCCTCAAGCGAACCATCAGCGTGAACTGATTTCCGCGAACAAAGCGGGGCTAGAATGTCCGGTGTGAGCCTCATCCCAATCCGGTCCGGATCGCAGCTGGGCGGGGAAACGGAACGCAGCGATGCCGTCCGCAACCGGGAGCTGCTGCTCAGGGCCGCCCGCGAACTTATTGAGGAGTGCGGCGCTGACGGCCTCACCATGGACCGGCTGGCCGAACGGGCCGGAGTCGGCAAAGGCACGGTCTTCCGGCGCTTCGGCTCCCGGGCCGGGCTGATGATGACGCTGCTGAGCGACTCGGAGGCGGAGTTCCAGGGCCGGTTCATGTTCGGCCCCCCGCCGCTCGGTCCGGGCGCACCCCCGCTGGACAGGCTCGTGGCCTTCGGCGCGGAGCGGATCGCCTACGTCCTGGAGTACGGGGAGCTGGCCCGCGCCGCGGACTCCTCCGCCTACAACCGCTTTGATGTACCCGCCGCCGTGCTGTGGCACCGGCACATCGAAATGCTCCTCCGCGCGGCCGGGGTGAGCGCGGATCCGTGGCTCATGGCGATGTCGCTGAGCTCCACCCTGGATCCGGAACGCCTGCTCTATGCGGTGCGGGTCCATCACGTGGCTCCGGAACGGCTTGTGGAGTCCTGGCGCGAGCTGGTGACGAGCCTCGTCAAGTGCCCCGGCGGCGTCGACCGCCGGGAGGCCAACGGGCCTGAGGGACGGAGGACATTTCCACCGGACGAAGCGTAAATCCAGCGGATGGCCGGCCACTCAAATCAACCATCGTGATTTATTCATAACGATCTGGTACAGGACCCCCGTGTTTCCGGTTGAGGGCATCCTGGCGGCTTCTCCATATGTGGTAGTTTCCTCTGGAATGTGACCCGCAACATAGTCCACCAGGACAGTGCCCTTGGGCGTGCGGGCGGCCAGACACCCGCTGGCCATGATCCTGGATCGGCGGCGGAACCCTCGCCGGTGCGGGGGATGACGGAAGGATCAACTGCTGTGAATGCTGAAATGACACCCGCCGGGAACGGCACCTCCGCAGCGCCGCCGTCATTGCGCGGCGCGGAACTGGCGCCGGCGATCCAGAGCTAGGCAGACATGTTCCGCTACCTCGCCAAAAGGGCAGCCACCTACCTGCTCATGATCTTCCTGACCACGACGGCGGGCTACTTCCTTGCCGTCAGCACACTGCAGCCCGCGCTGCTGGAACAGGAACGCATTCCACGGCCTACACCCGAGCAGGTGACCAATTCCTTCCGGCTCAAGGGCCTTGATCCGACACTCAGTCCCTGGGAGCGCTACGTGGACTGGCTCACGGCGGTCGTGACCCGCTGGGACTGGGGACGAAGCCCCAACGGCGCGTTCATCAATGCCGAATTCGGCGACCGCGTATGGATTTCCACGCGGCTGTTCCTGGCCTCCATCGTCCTGACCCTCATCATCGGCGTCGCGCTGGGTGTGTACACCGCCGCCCGGCAGTACAAGTTCCAGGACCGCGTCATCACGTCCTACAGCTACCTTGTGTACATCGTGCCCGCCCCGATCGCCTACTTCCTGGTCCAGCTGGGCGCCATCAACATCAACGAATCCATCGGCGAACGGATCTTCTTCGTCACGGGCATCTCCACTCCCGGACTGGAGGGCAACGCCTGGGTCCAGTTCGTGGACATGCTCGCCCACTACGCAGTGCCCACGCTGGCCATCACGCTGGTGGGCTGGGGAACCTACCAGATCGCCCAGCGCCAGTACCTGCTGGACAACGTCAATGCCGACTTCGTCCGCACGGCCCGCGCCAAGGGCCTCACCCGCAACCAGGCCATCGCCCGCCACGCCCTGCGGGTTTCGTTCATCCCGGTGGCCCAAAGCATCGCCTTCACCATCCCGGCCATCTTCGCCGGCGGTTTCTTCGCCGAGAAGATCTTTGCCTGGCCCGGCGTCGGTTCGTGGAGCATCGACGCCATTGCCCTGCAGGACGTCAACGCGGCCACCGCCACGCTGGCCTACGGTTCCGTCATCTTCGCGATCGGCGCCATCCTCGCGGACTTCGCCACCACACTTGTCGACCCGAGAGTGCGGGTGCAGTAACCATGACCAACCTCAATGCCATCGACCCGGCCGCCGTCGCCGAGGAAGCAAAGATCGAGAACGACGACGTCGTCATCGCCAAGTCCTCGATCATCCTGCGGCGCTTCCTGCGGAACAAGACAGCCGTGGCCGGCCTGGTCATTTTCCTCGCCCTGACGGTCTTCTCCTTTGTGGGAGGATTGCTCTCCCCCTGGGACAAGGAAACAATCGACCCGTTCAACATCGGCATGCCGCCCTCGGCGGAGCACCTGCTGGGCACATCCCAGGCCGGCATCGACCTCTATGCCCTGATGGTGGAAGGAACCCGGATCTCCATCCTCATCGGCCTGGTGGTCGGCCTGGTGTCGGTGCTGATCGCCGCCGTCTACGGCTGCACCATGGCCTACTTCGGCGGCAAAGTGGACAAGGTGATGCTCTTCATCCTGGAGGCCCTCATCATGATGCCGGCACTGCTGGTGGTGGCCGTGGCCACCAGCGGCGGAGGCAACGGCCTGCGGGAGAACCTGCCCAGCTGGCTGCTGCTGATCATCGTGCTCCTGGTCTTCAGCTGGATGGGCACCGCCCGCCTGATCCGCTCCCTCTCGATGTCGCTCATGCAGCGCGACTTCGTCAAGGCCGCCCAGTACATGGGCATCCCGGCCCGCCGGATTGTCTGGCGCCACCTGGTCCCCAACATCGGTTCCCTGCTGGTCCTGGACATCACCCGCGGCGTCACCGGCGCCATCCTGGCCGAGGTGGCGTTCTCCTTCATCGGCATCGGCATCAAGGTCCCGGATGTGAGTCTGGGTGTCCTCATCAACCAGGCGACCTCCCAGGTCCAGACCTTCCCGTGGATGTTCTGGGTTCCGCTGGTGGCGATGTTCCTGCTCACGGGTTCCCTGGCCATGATGAACGACGGCCTCCGCGACGCGTTCGACCCCAGCTCCAGCTCAGTTGGCCGCGCCAAGGGCAGAACCCACAAGACTGCAGGGAAGGCCCGCAAATGAGCAGCGACACCACCGCCAGCACTGAGATGACCGCAGAGCGCCTGCACGTCGCAGGGCTGCATGCACCGGGGGATGCCCCGGCGGACGCCGTCCTGTCCGTCCGTGACCTGAACGTCCGGTTCAACTCGGAAAACGGCGTTATCCACGCGGTACGCGGCGTGGGCTTTGATCTCCTGCCCGGCAAGACGCTGGGCATCGTGGGCGAGTCCGGCTCGGGGAAGTCAGTGACGTCGCTGGCCATCATGGGCCTGCTCCCCTCGACCGCAGACATCACCGGCTCCGTGAGGCTGAACGGCACGGAACTGCTGGGCCTCAGCGACAAGGCCATGTGCCGTTACCGCGGCAACGACATCGCCATGGTCTTCCAGGATCCGCTCTCGTCCCTGACCCCCGTGTACACGGTGGGGAACCAGATCATCGAGGCGCTCACCGTCCACCATCCCAAAATGAGCAAGCAGGCCAAAGAAGCCCGCGCCGTCGAACTTCTTGACATGGTGGGCATCCCCAGCCCGAAGGACCGCCTGAAGGCGTTCCCGCACGAATTCTCCGGCGGCATGCGCCAGCGCGTGATGATCGCCATCGCGATCGCCAACAACCCGCGGGTGCTCATCGCGGATGAGCCGACGACGGCACTGGACGTCACCATCCAGGCGCAGGTCCTGGAGGTGCTGCATACCGCGCAGGAGGAAACCGGCGCCGCCGTCGTCATGATCACGCACGACCTTGGCGTGGTGGCTGGCATGGCTGACGACATCATGGTGATGTACGCAGGAAAACCGGTGGAAACCGGCAGTGTGGATGACATCTACTACAGCCCGCGGATGCCCTACACCATGGGCCTTCTCGGCGCCGTGCCGCGGGTGGACGTCGCGGAAAAGGCCTCGCTGGTGCCCATCGAGGGCATTCCGCCGAATCTGATCCACCCACCCACGGGTTGCTCCTTCGCGCCGCGGTGCCCGCTGGCGAGCGATGCCTGCCTGCAGGGTGAACCTGAGCTGTGGCCGGTCAGTGGCCCCCGGGGAGCCGGGAAAGGACTGCCTGGCGGCGGGCCGGCCGGCAGCGGCGCACACAAAGCAGCCTGCATCAAGACCGATTCCCTGGGCGCCGAAGTGGACGTCCACGAGATCTTCCAAGCTCCGGCCGTTCCGGTCTCCCGCTTCGACGCCGTTCCGCGGCTCGAGCGCAAAAAGGTACTGGAACTTCGGGACGTCCGGAAACACTTTCCGCTGCTGAAGGGTGCGCTCATCAAGCGGCGCATCGGGACAGTGAAGGCCGTGGACGGGCTGAGCTTCGATATCCGCGAGGGTGAATGCTTTTCGATCGTGGGGGAGTCCGGTTGCGGGAAGACCACCACACTGCTGGAAATCATGGAGTTCCATAAGGACCAGGACGGCGAGGTGACCATCGGCGGGCTGAGCAACAAGGCAGCCTCCGATGCCAAAACGAAGACCGCCATGCGCAAGGAACTCCAGATGGTGTTCCAGGACCCGACGGGTGCCCTTGATCCGCGCTTCACGGTGTTTGAAGTCCTGTCCGAACCGCTGGAAAACGCCGGCATGGCCAGGCCCGCGATCCGGAAGCGCATCATGGAACTGATGGAGCTGGTTGGCCTCCAGCCGGACCACGTCAACCGGTTCCCCAACCAGTTCTCCGGAGGCCAGCGCCAGCGCATTGGCATCGCCCGCGCACTCGCCGTCAACCCCAAGCTGGTGGTCCTCGACGAACCCGTGTCCGCACTGGACGTGTCCGTGCAGGCAGGCGTCATCAACCTCCTGGACAAGCTCCGCGCGGAACTCGGCCTGAGCTACCTCATGGTGGCCCACGACCTGTCCGTGGTGCGCCATATCTCCAACCGCGTAGCCGTGATGTACCTCGGCAAGATCGTGGAAATCGGTGACGTGGACAGCGTTTTCGACAACCCGCGACACCCCTACACGCGCGCCCTTCTGTCCGCGATCCCGGTGCCCGACCCGCAGCTGGAACGGACCCGCGAACGCATCATCCTGCAAGGCGACCTGCCGTCCCCGCTGGATGCGCCCAAGGGGTGCAACTTCGCTACCCGCTGCCCGGTGTTTGCCGCGCTGCCCGCCGCGAAGCAGGAAAAATGCCTCACGCTTGAGCCGCCGCTGGAAACTGTCTCCCGCCCGGCGGCGGCCCACCCGCAGGAGGTCCGGTCGCAGACGCCCGCGGCAGCGGAAGATTTGCCGACGGACCAGCAGTTCGCCTGCTTCTTCCCGGACGGCGAACTCGACGCGGACATGCTTGTTGTCCACGACAGCCCATGACTTGCCCGATCCCCCAAAGCACCAACTCTCGCACCAAAAATGAAGGGAAAACCATGAAGAATCTGACCAAGATTGGCGGGGTGGCCGCCGTAACGGCAGCGCTCGCGCTTACCGGCTGTGGCGGAGGCGGCACCCCCTCGGGCCCCGACGCGGGCAAGGGCCAGGAAGCCGGCAGCGACCTCACCAAGCTGATCAGCATTAACGCCAAGGACGCCAAGGACCTGGAACCGGGCGGCACCGTGACGCTTCCGCTGGGCAACATCGGTCCGGACTTCAACGGCTTCTCCAACAACGGCAACAGCGCGGACAACACGGCGCTGCACCGCCCGATTGACCAGGCCGGCACGTGGGGCTGCTGGAACTTCGACTTCGACGGCACGGCGACGCCGAACAAGGACTTCTGCGAGGACGTCAAGAGCGAGGTCAAGGACGGCAAGCAGACCATCACCATCAAGGTGAACGAGAAGGCCTCGTACAACGACGGCACGCCGATCGACGTCAAAGCCTTCGAGAACACCTGGAACATGCTCAAGGGCGAAAACAAGGACATCGACATCGTCAGCTCCGGCGCGTACGAGTTCGTTGATTCCGTGAAGGCAGGCGCCAGTGACAAGGAAGTCGTTGTCACCACCACCCAGCCCGTCTACCCGCTGGATGCCCTCTTCACCGGCCTGATCCACCCGGCCGTGAACACGCCGGAGATCTTCAACACCGGCTTCACCGGCGACATGCACCCGGAGTGGATGGCAGGACCCTTCAAGCTGGACAAGTACGACAGCGCCGCCAAGACTGTCACCCTGGCCAAGAACGACAAGTGGTGGGGCGCCAAGCCTGTCCTCGACAAGGTGGTGTTCCGCCAGCTGGAGAGCAGTGCCGCGATTGCAGCCTTCAAGAACGGCGAGATCGACGGTGTGTCCGCCAACACGATCACCCCGTACAAGCAGCTGGACGGCACGAAGGATTCCGAGATCCGCCGCGGTCAGCGGCTGTTCGCCGGCGGCCTGAACCTCAACGCGCAGAAGGCCCCGCTGACGGACGTCGCCATCCGCAAGGCAATCTTCACCGCCGTTGACCGTGAGGCCCTGCGCAAGGTCCGCTTCAACGGGCTGAACTGGGAAGAGACCAGCTCCGGCTCCATGATGCTGCTGCCGTTCTCCAAGTACTACCAGGACAACTACCCGGCCACGGAATCCGGTGCCGAGGCAGCCAAGAAGGTGCTGACCGATGCCGGGTACAAGCCCAACGCAGCAGGCATCATGGAGAAGGACGGCGTCCCGGCCGCATTCAAGATCAGCAACTTCGGTGATGATCCCACCACCCTGGCCTTCGTGCAGACCCTGCAGAAGCAGCTCCAGGCCGGCGGCATGGACGTAGGAATCGACCAGCGTGCCTCTGCCGACTTCGGCAAGGTCCTGGGCAGCCGCGACTTCTTCCTCAGCGTCTCCGGTTACACGGTGGGTGCTGACGCAACGGACGCCGTCAAGCAGTTCTACGACTCCAAGACCAACGAGAACGAGCTGGGCGACGCCGAGCTGGATGCCGAGATCAAGGCGCTTAGCAGCATCGAGGACAACGCCGAACGCAACAAGGCAGCCATGGAAGTTGAAAAGAAGCACATGGCCAAGTACTTCTCCATGGGCGTTGTGATGAACGGTCCCCAGATCTCGTTCGTCCGCACCGGCCTGGCCAACTACGGTCCGTCCCTGTTCAAGAGCCTGTCCCAGGTTCCGGACTGGACCACCATCGGCTGGGAAAAGAAGTAACAGCAGCCTGCCAGCAGTAACGCCGGGCCGGCATCCCCGTGATCCGTTCATACGGACTTTTCACGGGGTGCCGGCCTTCGCCGTCCCCTCCGACGCTCTCTCACTTCCTGCGCCTTTCCGGGCGATCCTCTCTCACGTTTCGCGCGTTTTCCCGAGACCCTCTCTTACTGTTGCCGCATTCCCCGGCACGCTCCCGCAGGAAGTGAAAGAGCGTTGGTCCGGCGGTTGCAGGATGTGAGAGAGCGTTTGATGAAACAACGCAGGAAGTGAGAGAGCGTGCGGGGGTAGCGTTGGACCATGAGCATAGAAGCAACGCCCGGCTCCGGCCCGGGCAAGCCCTCCATCCGGACGGCAGTCGCCGGCTTCGGACTGTCCGGCCGCGTGTTCCACGCACCGCTGATCACCGCCAACTCCGCGTACTCCCTGGACGCCATTGCAACGTCCGACGCCGGGAGGCAGGAAGATGCGTCCGCCAGCTACCCGGCGGCTCAGCTAGTGAACAGCCCTGCCGACCTCCTGGCGCTCGCCGGCGACCTTGACCTCATAGTCCTCGGGACGCCGCCGGCCACCCACTACCCGCTGGCGAAGGCCGCGCTGGAGGCGGGACTCGACGTCGTCGTCGACAAGCCTTTTGCGGTGCGCAGCGCCGAGGGCCAGGAACTCATGGATCTCGCCGCGCGGCTGGACCGCGTGCTGACGGTCTTCCAGAACCGCCGCTGGGACGGCGACTTCCTCACGGTCCAGGGCCTGCTGGAAAGCGGCGCCCTGGGTACTGTGACCCGGTTTGAGTCGCGGTTCGAGCGCTGGTCCCCGGAAGTTTCCAAGGCCTGGAAAGCTGATGCGACGGCGGACGACGGCGGCGGGGTGCTTTTTGATCTCGGGACGCACCTCATCGACCAGTCGCTGCAGCTGTTCGGCCCGGCAACCGTCATTCACGCGGAACTTCGGGCCCGGCGGCCCGGGGAAAAGACCGACGATGACGTGTTCGTGGCCCTGCAGCATGACTCCGGCGTGGTCAGCCACCTCTGGATGAACATGCTCTGCGCCCAGCAGGGACCCCGTTACCGGCTCCTGGGCTCGGAAGGCGGCTTCACCAAGCACGGCGTCGACCCCCAGGAGCCGTACATTGTGGCCGGCGGAGGGCCTCTGGACGAGGAATACGGTGTCGAGGGCGCCGAATGGGCCGGGCTTCTAGGCCGTGACGGACACCTGGACCGGCTGTCCACCGAACGCGGCGCCTACCCGGAGTTCTACCGGATCCTCGCGGACAAAATCAACGACGGCGGCACGGCCTCGCCGCTGCCCCTGCCAGTAAACCCCTCCGGCCCGATCGAGGTCCTCAAACTAATAGAAAAGGCACGCGAACTGGCTCTGCACAGAGCTTAACCAAAACTGCGCTGAACGACAGACATCCGGCAGCGTGCGTCAAAGCGACGAAGGAGCAGCACGCCGAGGATGTGTGTCGTCCAGCGCAGCGGGACGAACTAAGGAGTTATGCGGAGACCAGTTCGTGCCAGTCGCCTACGAGCGGCAGGTTGTGCGCTTCGGAGACGGAGTGGTGTGCCACGTGGCCGGCAGCGATGTTGAGGCCGGCTGCCAGGGCGGGGTCCTTCTCGAACGCGGCCTTCACACCGAGGTTGGCGAGGGCAACACCGTAGCGCAGGGTCACGTTGGTGAGTGCGTACGTGGACGTGTTGGGAACGGCGCCGGGCATGTTTGCCACGCAGTAGAAGATCGTGTTGTGGACCTTGTACGTGGGTTCCTGGTGCGTGGTGGGGTGCGTGTCTTCGAAGCAGCCGCCCTGGTCCACGGCGATGTCCACCAGCACGGAGCCGGGCTTCATCCGGGAAACCAGTTCGTTGGTGACCAGCTTGGGGGCCTTGGCGCCCGGGATCAGCACGGAGCCGATCACCAGGTCCGCATCCACCACGGACTTCTCGATCTCGTACTTGTTGGACGCGACGGTCTTCAGCCGGCCCTGGTACTGGGCGTCGAGTTCGCGCAGGCGGTTGATGTTGATGTCCAGGATGGTGACGTCGGCACCGAGGCCCAGGGCCATGGCGGCGGCGTTGGTGCCGGCCACGCCTGCACCGAGGACAACCACCTTGGCCGGACGGACGCCCGGGACGCCGCCGAGGAGCACGCCCTTGCCGCCGGCGGGAGCCATCAGCGAGGTGGCGCCGACCTGGACGGACAGGCGGCCGGCAACTTCTGACATCGGGGCCAGCAGCGGCAGGGTGCGGCCTTCCTGGACGGTTTCGTAGGCGATCGCGGTGACGCCGGAGTTGATGAGCTCCCGGGTCAGTTCGGGCTCGGCGGCCAGGTGGAGGTAGGTGAAGAGGATCAGGCCCTTGCGGAAGCGGTGGTATTCCGCGGCGATGGGCTCCTTGACCTTCATGACCATGTCGGCGCGGGCCCAGACGTCGTCAGCTTCGGTGACGATCTCGGCGCCGGCGATGGCGTATTCCTCGTCGGTGATTCCGGAGCCCAGCCCCGCACCGCGCTCCACGAGCACGGTGTGGCCGTGGGTGCGGAATTCATGCACGCCGGCTGCCGTGATGGCGACGCGGAATTCGTTGTTCTTGATCTCTTTGGGGACGCCGATGATCATTTGTGGGCTCCATCGTTGGTGGCCTCTTGGGCCGAATGAGCGGGGGAATCTGTACTTCCAGAATAAATCCGCGTGTGAGGTAGCTGACAGAATTCCGCTCCTGCCCGCCCGCCTCTTCCGCGTGTTTCCGGGGTTTTTGAACTCCGCACCTAGACATCTGTCGAGCCGTGGGGCGTCAGGTGTCGCCTCGTGTCCGTTCACGCTTCAGCGGCGCCGGGCAGTAATGTGGCAAGCATGCACCAGCAGGATGTGGAACAGCTCGTTGAGCAGGTGGCCGTGAAGCTTGGCCGCGGGCTTTCGCTTGAGGATCTCGACGGCGTCCTGCTCGCCTACAGCTCCAACCAGTCGCACGCGGACCGGGTCAGGGTGAACTTCCTCCTCAGCAAACGCGTGCCGGCGGACGTCAAGGCATGGCAGCTCTCGCACGGCATCGCGACGGCGGTGCGTCCCGTCGTCGTACCCGCCAATGAGGACCTGGGGATGCTGGGACGCGTCTGCGTCCCGCTGCTGGTGCGCGGCTTCCGCGTCGGTTACTTGTGGGTGCAGCAGGACATCGAGGACCAGAGCGCGACGGCGATCCTCACCCAGCTGCCCGGCGTCCGGGATGATCTTGAGCTGCTCTCCGGCCTGCTGCTTGAGTCGAACACGGCTGAATCGGAATTCCGGCGCCGCAGGGAACAGGAGTTCCTCAGCGCCTGCCGCGGCGAGGCAAACGCCGTGGCGGCGGTGGCCGGCTGGAAGGAAGTCCAGGGGCGCGGTCCGTGGCAGCTCGTCACGGTGCTTGACGCCGACGGCTGGGCGGAGGGATCCGACCCCATCGCCTCCACCCTGATCCACCGTTCCGCGGCGCTGCAGGCCACCATCGGCGTGGATGCGGCGCTCTTCAGCGCAGGCACCGAAACCCACGCCGTGATTCTGTTCCGGGAGTCCACCGGGCGCGCGGCGCACGCGCAGGTCCTGGTCCACTACCAGCTGGAACTCGCCAAGCGGTCCGGCCGGCCGGTGCGCCGGATCATCCTGGGAACGAGTGAAGGCTTCGCCAAACCCCGCGAAATTGCCGATGCCTACCGGCAGTCGAAGCAGGCTGCACAGGCCGCGGCGGTGGACCCGCAGCTGGGCGAACTGGTGGACTGCCGGGCCACGGGCGTTTACCAGCTGCTGGCGTCCGCCGGCGGCGGGGCGGGGGCCTGGGCCGACGCCGGTTCCGTCTACTCGCGCATCCTGGAGGACCATGACCGGAACGGTGAGCTCCTGCCCGTGCTTGAACTCCTCTACGACAATGACGGGTCGGTGCAGGACGTGGCCACCAAACTGCACCTGCACCGGAGCAGCATCTACAACCGGCTGGGCCGCATCCGGCAGGTCCTTGGCGTGGATCCGCTGAAGGGCATGGTGCGGCTGGAACTCCATGCGGCGCTCAAGGCCCGCCGCTGGGCAGGGCGGCCGCGGATTTAGCGCGGACCCGGCCGCGCACTGATACCCGCCCTCCGGCTAGCTGCCAAAGACCTTCCGGGCCAGGAACTCGTTGCGGAATTTGTGCTCCGGATCCATGCGCTCGGCGAGGTCCTTGAAGTCGGCAAAGCGCGGGTACAGCCCGGCCAGGCGGGCGGCGCCTGCGTGGAACAGCTTGCCCCAGTGCGGCCGGGCGTTGAACGGGGCAAGTGCCTCCTCCATGGCGGGGAGCACCTCCTCCACCTCGTCCTGCCGCTGCTTCCAGGTGAAATGGAATCCCACGGAGTCCCGGCCGCAGGCCCCGCTGAGCCACAGCCGGTCGGCCGCCACGGTGCGGATTTCCGACACGAGCAATAGCGGGGTGATTCGGTCCGACAGGGCACGCAGTTCCGCGATGGCGGCCACGGCGTCCTCGCGCCGGACGAAGAATTCGCTCTGGAGCTCCTCGCCGCTGCTGGGCGTAAACGCCATGCGGAAGTGGGCCAGGCGCTCGGACCACGGCCCGGGGACCCCGAGCTGTTCGGTGCAGTTTTCAGCCGACACCCCGGGCAGCGGATGCCGGGCTGCAGTGGCGCGGGTACCACCGAAGAAGGTGCTGCCGGCGAACGCCGGTTCCGGGGCCGCGTTGCCGGAGGCAGCGCTCGAGTCCCCGCCGGCGGTGTCTGCGCCGAAAACCCGGCTCTTGAGCCATGCCTGATCGACGGCGTTGCCCCTCCAGTCCGTGAACAGGCTGACGCTGTAGGCGCTGGAGGTGGCGGCGTCGAAATTTTCCATCACGGTTCCCCAGGGAAGCGACTCGAAGACGTCCTGCCGAACCGTGAACGTGGGTTCGATGTCCAGGGTCACCTTGGTGACCACGCCCAGTGCGCCGAGGCCGACGACGGCGCCTTCGAAGTCGGGCGAGCTGCCCCGGCCCAGATGATGGACGGTTCCGTCCGCCGCCACGATTTCCAGTGCGGCGACGGAGGTTGCCAGGTTTCCGTTGGCGTCCCCGGAACCATGGGTTGCGGTTGCGACGGCGCCAGCCACCGAGATGTGGGGGAGCGAAGCCAGATTGGGCAGCGCAAAGCCGTTGGCCTCCAGCTTTTCCGCGAGGGTGCCGTAGCGGGTTCCGCCCGAGACTGTCACGGTACGTGCGGCGGAGTCGATGTGGATGCCCGGTTCCAGCTCGTCGAGGGAGATCAGGTCCCCGGGAGAGTCCGCGATGGCATTGAACGAGTGGCGGGAGCCGAGGGCGCGGATCTTCGTGGCGCCGGCCACCACTTCCTGGACCTCCTCCAAGCTCCGGGGGCGGTGGATCGCGGCGGCCGTGTAGCGGTAATTCCCCGCCCAGTTCAGTCCCGGTGCAGAGTTTCCGGATCCGGAGCGACTGCCTAGCCCGGGGAGTTCGCTGACCTCAGTGCGCATTGCTTACCTTTCGCGCCGGACCATGCGGCCGCCGGGAGATTGTTACCGCTAACAAGTCTGGTGAGCCGCCCGCTCCGTGTCAATGGCCATCCACCTGTCAGCGGTCTTCCATCGAGGTCCGTGACTGGCTTTGCTCGAGCTGACGGCTGGCCGCTTCACGGCGGCGCCGGGCAAAGTGGCTTTCCAGGCCTTTGGAGACCGCAACGAAAGCCACGCAACTGGCCATAAACGCCGCGGTGTTGCTCAGGCCCATGGCCGTTCCGAGGACGGCAGTCAGCAGCATGGCGGCGAACCCCGCCACAATGTGCCACCCTCTGAACTTACCCACAAATAAAGGGTAACCCCGGCCTTTGGGGCGTTTTGGCGGTAAGCAGTGATCGTTGCTTGATCCTTATCACTGCTTCACAAATGGCGGTCCGCGCTAAACGAACGCCGCTCGATCACGGCTGCTCGCCGCCGTCGTGGGCTGGCTTGGTTTTCTTCTGCGCCTCCAGCCATTCCGTGATGGCCGCCAGCCGGATCCGCCGGTGCGTGCCGCGGTATTCCACCGGTATTTCGCCGCGATCCGTCATGTTGCGAAGGTACGTGTGCGAAATTCCGGCGAGCTCCGCGGCCTGGGAGGTGGTCAGCATTTCCTCAACACTGCTGACGGTCACTGCTTCGCCGCGGCTGAAGCGGCTGAGCAGGTCAACGACGGCGTCCCTCGCCTGGGCCGGCAGGCGGTGGACCGTGCCGTCCACGAACACCGTGATGTCGTGGCTGCCGTTGAGGGCCTGCTTCAGTTTCAGGGCTTCGTCGCCGGGGAGCCCGGCGGTCACGCGGGGAGCAATCAGTGCCATGCGGAAATCCTAGCGCCCCGGCGTGACCCGGCCCTGTGTCGACGATCCGGCACCGCGCCGCTATTCGGCGTCGAGGTCCGTCTCCAGCAGGGTGACCAAGGCATCCAAGGCCTGGTCCGCGCCGTCGCCATCGGCCCGCAGGACCACGACGTCTCCCTTGGCAGCCCCCAGCGTCATCAGCGAAAGGATGCTGGCGGCGTCGAGGGCCTCTTCCGCCGGCTCGCCCTGCATGGAAATGGTGACATCGACGCCGGCATTGCCGGCCGCTTCGGCGAACAGCGCCGCAGGGCGGGCGTGGAGGCCGGAGCGGCTGGCGATGGTTGCGGTACGTTCGAGCATTGGTTCTCCTGGTGGATTGTCGGTGGGCGGCTGTCAGAGGCCGAGTTCGGTGAGCACGGGCAGCTTCTCGCGAACCCAGGCCCGGGCTTCGGTGGCGCTCGGTGCGGACAGCGCCAGTTTGGCCAGTTCCTGTGCTTCGGCCAGCGTGACGGTCTTGAGCACTGCGGCCACGGCCGCCAGCGACCGTGCGGTCATGGACAGCGTGGAGACGCCGAGTCCGGTCAGTACGACGGCGAGGGCCGGGTCCGCCGCTGCCTCGCCGCAGACGCCCACGGGTTTGTTGTGGCCCTCCGCGCGCGAACCCTCGACGGTCAGGCCGACGAGACGCAGGACGGCGGGCTGCCACGGGGTGTTCAGCGCGGCCAGCGGGCCGAGCTGCCGGTCAGCCGCCATGGCGTACTGGGTGAGGTCGTTGGTGCCCAGGCTGGCGAATCCCACTTCGCGCAGGATGGCCTCGGCCGTGAGCGCGGCAGAGGGGACCTCCACCATCACACCGGGTGTCTTGATGCCGGCGTCGGCGCACATGGAGGCGAAGCGGGCGGCCTCTTCCGCCGTGGAGATCATCGGGGCCATGACCCACACGTCCGCTTCGGACTGCTTTTCGGCCAGCGCGATGGCCTCCAGCTGGCGGTCCAGGACGCCGGGCGTGGTGAAGTCCGTGCGGTAGCCGCGGACGCCCAGCGCTGGGTTGGGCTCAGTGGAGTCGGTCAGGAACGGGAGCGGCTTGTCGGCGCCGGCGTCGAGCGTGCGCAGGACCACCTTCTTGCCCGGGAAGGCATCAAAGACGCTCTTGTAGGCTGCGGCCTGCTCTTCCACGGAGGGCTCGGTGTCCCGTTCCAGGAAGCAGAACTCGGTGCGGAACAGTCCTACGCCCTGCGCGCCCAGCTTGGCGGCTGCCTCCGCGTCCTTGCCGCCGCCGACGTTGGCGAGGAGAGGCACCAGGTGCCCGTCCGCCGTCGAACCGGTGCCGCTGAACTCGGCCAGCAGGGAAGCCGTGGCCGTCCATGCCTCCGCTGCGGCACGCAGGGAGTCGTCGGGTTCGGACGTGACGGTGCCGGCGGCGCCGTCCACAAAAACTTCGATGCCGTCGGGGAGTTCGTCCACGCCCACGGCGGCGACGACGGCGGGAAGGCCCAGGGAGCGGGCGATGATGGCGGTGTGGGACTGGGGGCCGCCACCTGCCGTGACGAGCGCCAGGACCTTGTTGGGGTCCAGGGTCGCGGTGTCGGCCGGCGCCAAATCCTCGGCCACCAGGACGAACGGCGTGTTGGAGGCGGGGATGCCGGGGGCGGGCACGCCGCGCAGCTCGGCGACGATCCGGGCGCGTACGTCCAGGACGTCGGTGGCGCGCTCGGCCATGTAGCCGCCCAGGTTGTGCAGCATTTCGGAGACGGAGGAGCCGGACTCCCAGATGGCGCGCTCACTCGAGACGCCGCGGGCAACGAGCTTGGCCGCACCCTTGATCAGCATGGTGTCCTTGGCCATCAGTGCAGTGGCTTCCAGCACCGCCTTGCCATCGCCAGTGGCGTGGGCGGCCCGGGACTTCAGTTCATCGTGCACTGCCTGGGAAGCCGCCTTGAGGGCGGCTGTCGCATCCTCGGCTGTGACGCCGGCGGGCAGTTGTTCGCCTGCAGGTGGTTCGCTGATGGGCTTGGGCATTTGGCGGATGGTGCCGATGATGCGGCCGGGGCTGACGCCTACTCCTGGGAAGTTCTGCACTGAAGGTCCTCGTTCTCTGCCGTAAGCAGGCCCCGCCATTCGTTGCCCGGGCGATTGCCCGGACCGTCGCAACGGCTACGTCCGACGGCTTTTGCGGTGCCTGAAAAAATTGTATGTGATGCACTTCATATAGCGTTGCTATAGGTGCTAGGGTAGCGGTTATGAGTTTCGATGGCCAGCTTCCGCCCAAAGTTCGGTTGCTGCGTGCAGCCGCCGAACTGCTGGCCAACTCCGGTGGCGCGGCAGTTTCCACCCGCCAGATCACCCAGCTGGCAGGGGTCTCCGCTCCCACCCTCTATCACCACTTCGGTGACAAGGAAGGGCTGTTTGACGCCGTCGTCGCGGCGGGTTTCGAAGAATACGTGGCCGGCGAACGCGACTTCGCGCCGTCCGGACATCCGTTGGAAGACATCCGGCGGATGTGGGACAACCATGTCCAGTTCGGGCTGAACCAGCCGGAACTCTACTTGGTCATGTTTGGCAACATTCGCCCTGAGAGCCGTCCGGCCATCGTCGCCGATGCCGAGGCGCTCATGGAGGAAATGCTGAACAAAGCAGCCGTGGCAGGACAGTTGAATGTCCAACCGCGCGAAGCGGCCAGAAGCATCCTGGCGGCGAACGTGGGCGTGACACTCATGCTGATTGCTGAGCCTGCCGCGGAACGCAACCTTGAACTATCCACTATGACCCGTGACGCCATGATTTTCGCGGTTTCCGCGGAACAGGCCAACGGCGCCGGGCCCGACACGTCCGGAAAGTCCTCGGTTGTGGTGGCAGCGATCGCTTTGAACGCCGCGCTCCAGGCATCGCACTCGGACCAGCTCTCCAGCTCGGAACTCAAGCTCTTTCTCGAATGGCTCCACCGGATCTCCACCAGTCCCACCAGCTAGTCGTCGGAAAATATCGGACCATCCTGCGGTGCAGCAGGAATCACGGTTAGGAAATCACATGGCAACAGAGACAGTTGCAAAACCCCGCACAAGCATGCGGGTTCACGTCCAGAGGTTCGGGACGTTCCTGTCCGGAATGATCATGCCCAACATGGGGGCCTTCATCGCCTGGGGCATCATCACGGCCTTCTTCATTCCGGCTGGCTTCACTCCCAATGAGGAACTGGCCAAGCTTGTTGGGCCAATGATCACTTACCTCCTGCCCCTCCTGATCGGCTTCACCGGTGGCCGGATTGTCCACGGCGTCCGCGGCGGCGTTGTGGGCGCAGTCGCGACAATGGGCGTGATCGTCGGTACCGACATCCCCATGTTCATCGGTGCCATGATCATGGGGCCGCTGACGGCGTGGATCATGAAGAAGCTGGACAAGGTCTGGGAAGGCCGGGTCAAGCCGGGCTTCGAGATGCTGATCGACAACTTCTCTGCCGGCATTGTTGCCGCGGCCTTGGCCATCTTCGGCATGCTGGTGATCGGCCCGGTGGTGAAGGCCTTCAGCAACGGCGCCAGCGCCGTCGTCGAATTCCTGGTCACCAACGGACTGCTGCCGTTCACCAGCATCTTCATCGAGCCGGCCAAGGTGCTGTTCCTGAACAACGCCGTCAACCACGGCATCCTGACGCCGCTGGGGACGGAGCAGGCGCTCGCCAACGGCAAGTCCCTCCTGTTCCTGCTCGAAGCCAACCCCGGCCCCGGCGTGGGCATCCTGCTCGCCTACATGATTTTCGGCAAGGGCCTGGCCAAGGCGTCAGCCCCCGGCGCCGCCCTGATCCAGTTCGTCGGCGGCATCCACGAAATCTACTTCCCGTTCGTGCTGATGAAGCCCATCATCATCCTGGCGGCCATCGGCGGCGGCATGACCGGCATCTTCACGCTGGTGCTCACCGGCGCCGGCCTGCGCTCCCCGGCCGCCCCGGGCAGCATCATCGCCGTCTTCGCCGCGACCGCCAGCGACAGCTACTTCGGGGTGGCACTGTCCGTGCTGCTCGCCGCCACGGTGTCCTTCCTGATCGCCTCGGTGATCCTGAAGGCCAGCAAGACCCCCGTCGGCGAAACCGAAGAGGACAGCCTCAGCGCCGCCACCTCCCGGATGGAATCCATGAAGGGCAAGAAGAGCTCCATCTCCTCCGCCCTGACCGGTGCGGGAGCAACCACCGCCGTTATGGCAGGTCCCATCAAGAACATCGTGTTTGCCTGCGACGCCGGCATGGGTTCCAGCGCGATGGGCGCCTCGGTGCTGCGGAACAAGATCAAGGCGGCCGGCTACCCCGACGTCAAGGTCACCAACTCCGCCATCGCCAACCTGAGCGATACCTACGATGTGGTGATCACGCACCAGGACCTCACTGAGCGGGCCAAACCTGCCACGGCCAGCGCCGTGCACGTGTCCGTGGACAACTTCATGAACAGCCCGCGCTATGACGAGATCGTGGAGTTGGTCAAGAGCAGCAACACCGAGGGAACGGCTCCAGGCGCCGCTACTCCCGTAGCCGCACCTGCCGCAGCCGCCGCGCCGGAGGCCGTGACGCCGTCGGACATCCTGGTGGCTGACAGCGTGGTCCTCAACGGCACCGCTACCACCCGTGACGCCGCAATCGACGAAGCGGGCAGGCTGCTGCTGGACCGCGGCGCCGTGGACAGCGGCTACATCGACGCCATGCACGAACGCGAGGAATCAGTGTCCACCTACATGGGCAGCTTCCTGGCCATTCCGCACGGCACCAACGCCGCCAAGGACCACATCATGAAGTCCGCGGTGTCCGTGATCCGTTACCCGAACGGCATCGACTGGAACGGCAAGGAGGTCAAGTTCGTGGTGGGCGTGGCCGGCATCAACAATGAGCACCTGCAGATCCTGTCCTCCATCGCCAAGGTTTTCACCAACAAGGCGCAGGTGGCCCAGCTCGAGGCGGCCACCACGGTTGACGAAGTTCTGGCGCTGTTCGGAAAGGTCAACGCATAGTGAAAGCTGTTCATTTTGGGGCCGGGAACATCGGCCGCGGCTTTGTGGGCCTGCTGCTGCACCAGGCAGGCTACGAGCTCTTATTCGCCGACGTCGCGGATGACCTGATCTCGCAGCTCGCCGCCGCGGACAGCTATGACGTCCACGAAGTGGGAGAGAACCCCACGGTGCGGACCGTTGACAACTTCCGGGCGCTCAACTCCGCCACCCAGGAGGCGGACGTGGTGGCGGAAATCGCGACGGCGGACGTCGTCACCACAGCGGTGGGGCCGCACATCCTGAAGTTCGTGGCGCCGGTGATTGCCAAGGGCATTGCCGCGAGGGCTGCCGGGCTGGCCCCGTTGCAGGTGATGGCGTGTGAGAACGCCATCAACGCCACGGACATCCTGCGGGACGAAGTGGCGGCGCAGTGGGATCCGGCGTCGGGTCCGCTCGAGGCCGCGGCTGTGTTCGCCAACACGGCCGTGGACCGGATCGTCCCCAACCAGGAGCCGGGCAAGGGCCTGGACGTCACGGTGGAGACGTTCTACGAGTGGGTCATCGACCGCACGCCGTTCGGGGACAACGTTCCGGTCATCCCGGGCGCCACGTTTGTGGACAACCTGGGGCCGTACATTGAGCGGAAGCTCTTTACGGTGAACACCGGGCACGCTTCCGCAGCGTACTTCGGGTTTGAGGCCGGGCTTGGCAAGATCTCGGAGGCCATGGCGGACCAGGACGTAGCCGCCGATGTGCGCGCCGTCCTGGACGAAACCAAGGAACTGCTGATCCACAAGCACGGCTTCAACCGCGAGGAGCAGGAAGCCTACGTCGAGAAGATCCTTGGCCGTTTCACCAATCCGCACCTGCCGGATACCGTGAACCGGGTGGGCCGCGCGCCGCTTCGAAAGCTCAGCCGGCACGAGCGCTTCATCGGCCCGGCCGCGGAACTGGCCGAACGGGGAATCGTGCCCGAGGCGCTGCTTGGAGCCATGGCAGCAGCCCTGCGCTTCAACGATCCCGCCGACGCCGAAGCAACCGAGCTGGCGCAGATCGTGGCATCGTCCACGGCTGCGGAGGCAACGGAAAAGGTGACCGGCCTGACGCCCGGGCACCCGCTCTTCGCGGCCGTCGAGGCGCTGGTGGAAGAGGTCAAGGCGGAGGCCAAGGTCTAGGGCCCAACCACCCACTACCCCCACTCCCCGCTCCCCACGGACGCTCTCTCACTTCCTGCGGGATGTACACAAACGCTCTCTCACCCCGGTTCGTCAGGTGAGAGAGCGTTTGTGGTTTCCCTGCGAAAAGTGAGAGAGCGTTTGCTGTGGCAGGCTGGGCGGATGACTTCCGCGCAACCTGACCCGGCTGCCCTGCTGACCATCGACGTCGACGGCGGGACATTCCGCCTGCGTCCGGCATCGCGGGCGGACCTGCCCGAAATACTCAAACTCCTGGCAGACGACCAGCTGGGCGCAGCCCGCGAGGACACCTCCAATTTGGCCCCCTATGAGCGGGCCTTCGAAGCGATTGACGCCGACCCTGCCCACCTTCTGGTGGTCGGCGAACTCATGGAACCGGGGGAGCCGGCCCGGCCTGTCGTCGCCACGTTCCAGCTGAGCTTTATCCCGGG